>NZ_JBIVTZ010000016.1:0-219843 GCF_044756945.1 Streptomyces sp. NPDC091387
ACGGCCGCCTTACCGCCGGACGAGTGTAGGCCGACCAGCCCACCGAAAAACCTGTAGGCCAAACAGACGAACCACACCTGATTCCTGATAGACCCTGCGGTTGATCGAAAGTGGCTGTCGGGGCGGGTGAATCTGGCTGTGTCCGTGCATGAGGACAGGGCCTCTGGTGCAGTTCGGAGTTGTCGAGACGCCGAGTACGCCAGAAGGCCCTGTTGTCCATGTTGTACGTGGTCGAGGGTGAGGATCTCAACTCGTCGGTCGTGTCTTGCGATTGTCTCGCTCATCGGTTCGGGAACGCGGCCGATCGCCCTGGCCGGGCGCCGGTGTGCAGCATGGATCTGACGGACGTCGAGTGGCGGGAGATCCGTCCGTTGCTGCCGGTGCCGGGGTGGCTGGAGGGCCGGGGCGGGCGTCCGGAGGGCTACTGCCACCGCCAGATGCTCGATGCTGCTTCTACGTCCTGGACAACGGGATCACGTGGCGGGCGATGCCGGTGGACTTCCCCGCCTGGGACCGGGTCTACGCCTTCTTCCGGCGACGGCGCGAGGCCGGCCTGATCGCCGAGCTCCACAACCGGCTGCGCGGGAAGGTCCGCGAGCGGGCGTACAGGGGCGGTTCAAGCTGAGACAGGGCGCACGCAGAAGGGGCGCCCCTGATCCGGGACGCCCCTTCTGACCTGCACATACTCTGACCTGCTGCGGTGGGTGTGGGATTTGAACCCACGGTGACATCGCTGCCACGACGGTTTTCAAGACCTTTCGAACGATCCGCGGATGAGGCGCTCCGCAGCAGGTCAGACGGGTACGACTGCCCCGGTGGAACCGTCGTCATCGTCTTCGTGCCCGCTACGTGCCCCAGGTCGTCTCCCGCAGATCTTGCATGATGACCGGCATGAACACGGAAATCTGCGGCCCAACCGAGTTGGCCGCCCTACGCGATGTCTTCGCTTCACGTCCCGAGGCGATACCGCCGGCCGGTTGGGCGGTGGTGCGGTCCTTCGAGGCGGAGCACGGCATCCTACTCCCCGAGCCGTACCGCACCTTCGTGGCGGAGGTCTGCGACGGGTTGCGCGCAGGGCCTCCCTACTACGGTCTGCTGCCCCTCGTACAAACACCGTCGGACTGGGGCTCGGACCGACCGGAGCGCCTGCTTGCCGAGCCTTTTCCGCTCACCGCGTCATGGTTGTGGGAGGAAGAGGAGTCGGAGGAGGACGAGAAGACAGTTTCGGGGCAGGAGTTGGAAGATCGGATCGACTCCGTTTTCGACCACGGCTCACTGCTGCTGGGCACCGACGGCTGCGGCATGTACTGGCTCCTGATCGTCACCGGCCCGCAGCGCGGTCACGTCTGGCTGATCGATGAGAACGGCGCGGCGCCTTTCGGTACCCGGCCGGACAGTTCCCTGATGCCGGGCACGCCCGGTTTCGCAGGGTGGGCAACCCACTGGACCCAGGGCCACTCCTGGTTCACCGAGGCCTAGAGCAACGAAAAGGCGCCCTTGGCGCTCTTCCCGGCCAAGGGCACCACCTTGTGTTCACATCACAGGGCTATTTCCATGCCTCAGGCGAGTTGCTGTTTTCGTGCTCTTTCATCCATGCATCAGCAGCTTCCGCCACTTGGTCATCGCGGCCCGCGACGGGACGGGCATAGTGACGGGTCGTGACGCTCGCGTTCGAGTGTCCGAGTCGGTGCGCGGCGGTCATCACGCCGTATCGGTCGGCGACCCATGTGCCGTGCGAGGCGCGGAGATCATGCGGAGTGACGTCAGTGAGCTCGGCCGCCGCCACGGCGGGGTCGAAATACGCCTTGCGCCACTGGTTGTAGCGCAGAGGCTTGCCGCCGGGCGTGACGAAGAGGAGGGCGTCCTCCCCGCCGGGCAGCGTCTCCAGGTGCCGGCCGATCCGCGCCGCGAGTGACGGCCCGATTCGCAGGACCCGCTTCTGATGGGACTTGGGGGTGTCGAAGACGAGGGTGCCGTTCGCTTCGGCCAGATTCTCATCGACGAGGACCAGGCCGCCCGACACATCGATGTCCGCTCGCCGCAGCGCGAATGCCTCCCCGACCCGCAAGCCCGCGTAGGCCAGCAAGGAGATCAGCAGGTCATGCGGTTTCGTCGCGCTCCGCACGATCCGTGAGGCTTCCAGCGGGGTGAGGATGTGCGGCTCGGTCTGCGGCATGCGAGGCAGCTTCACGCCCCTGCACGGGGTCTGTCCGATCATCTCGTTGTCGACGGCCGCTCGCATGATCTGCGAGAGCACCCGGTAGGCCTGCCTGATCCGCGATGCGCTGAGACCACGGGTCTTCATCGCACCGACCCATTCGACGATGGTGATAGGCCGGAGGCTGGACAGCTCACGGTCACCGAGCGCCGGAACGATCAGCGAGTTGATCAGGGATCGGTACGACGCCTGTGTCTTGTGCTTGAGCTGCGGGGAGACCGCGGTGAGCCATCGTGCCGACCAGTCGCGGACGGTGGTCCGTCCCTCGGTGGGATCGAGCCAGCGGCCCTCCTCCATCTCGATTCGCTTCCGTGCCAGCCAGCGATCGGCGTCCGTCGTTGTCGCGAACGTCTGATCAGCGGCACGCAGTACGCCGTCAGGCCCCGGATACCGAGCCTGGAACCGGCCGGACGGCAGCTTCCGGATCCGGCCGAAGGCGCGTCGGGACTTGCGCTTGGCGGCCATCAGGCAGCCCTCCGGTACGGGTACGCCGACGCAGGCCGCAGGACGAGCGGCGCCACCGTGTGGGCACTGACGTACTCCTCCACGGCACTCTCGGGGATGCGGACGTGTCGGCCGACCTTGACGAACGTGATGCGGCGTTCCTCAATGAGTCGGCGAGGGAAGCGAAGACCTGTGCCGAGGCGTTCGGCGACCTGATTCACGGACAGCAGTCGGTCCGCCACGGTCACCACTCCCCCTCGTCGGCAGTGCGTCCCTTCAGTACGTCGCGGGCGGTCTCACGGTTGGTCTGGAGGTCACGGGCGATGGTGGCGGCGAGAGCTCCTTCGCCGGGGGTGTGCCCGTGGCCGACGTACTGCCAGTCCGTCAGGACGAGGACGGTGTCCGGTTCACGGTCGGCCAGGCCGAGGACGGTCGCTTCCTGTGAAGCGCGGTAGTCGGCGCGTTCCTGGCGGAGGGCACCGAGGGTGGTCGAGTAGGTGCGGGACTTGGACGAAAAGTGGCCGCGAAAGCCGAGCATGTGCGCCCAGGCCCAGAGGCGCCGGTCCGGATAGAGGCTGTCGAGCTCACGGCACGCGGTGATGAGCCGACGGGTGTGATCGGGAACGCGGTGGCGGTCGAGTTCGGCGAGTTCACTGATACGGCGGTCCAGGGTGCCCGTGTTCTCGGCGGCTTTGGTGGCGTACTTGGCCACGTACGAGGCGACTGCCTGTTCGGTGACGTCTGAACCGTCGCCGAAGGCCTTGACCGGGCGGACGTCGAGCTGTCGGCCCCACCGGAAGGTTCGGGACGGCTGGCCACCGGCAGCCGGTACGGAGACCGACGTGTACGAGTGCGCGGCTGCGGCTCGTATCGCGTCGGTGAGGAGATCGACCGTCGCCCAAGAGGGCGGCGGAGTACAAGGTCCCTCCGGGCCGTCGAGACGTACGACGGCGTGGAAGTGGAGGGCTCCGCGCTTCTGAAATTCGGCGACCTTGCCGAAGGAGACGCGGAGATGGTCGCCCAGCTCACCGCGTGGGATGCCCGCGTGGACGGCGAGTTCGCGGCGGAGTCGGGTGGTGAAACGCTGCCAGAGCTCCCCCGCGTGGTTATTGAAGAGCACAGCGCCCGCGTAGTCGTAGGTCTCCGGATCAAGGGCGGAGCCCAGGTCCGGGGAGTCGGAGGCGTGCGCCGTGCCGCAACGGCAGGTGCCCCGGTCAGGGCGGTTGTGAACAGGGCCGAACGAGGGTGCGGTGAGGGTGGCGAAGACGCGCGGGTGTTCGCGAACTGCGGCGGGGATATCGCGGCGGTCGTCTCCGGCGAGGCCGGCGCGGATCAGGTGGTAGGTATCGCCTGAGTAGGTCCAGGCGCAGGAGGGACAGCGGGACGCGCGGCGGTTGCCGCAGGCGATGCGGAGGCGTCCGCCCGGCTCGTACGCGGTCGAGTAGCGGTGCAGGGTCTCGCCGGTGGTCTTGTCTTTGTGGGTTACCCAGCCGCTCAGATGGACGGGGTCGGCACAGCCGCCGGTGCGGCGGATCTGGTCCTCCCAGCGGGAGTAGTCGGAGGCCGAGGCCACCCGCAGGACGTCCCCGAGGGTGGTCGGGTCGAGCTGTGGGGCGGGCATGGACCGCTTCTGTTTCGAGGGTGAGGGCCGGTGGGCCATGCTGGGGGTTCCTTCCGGTTGCGAGATCGATCGGTGGGCACGGCTCCCGGGCGGCGGATGCTTGGCGGTATCGAAGCCGCCCGGGGGCCGGTCAGCGGCGTTTGGCGTTGGACGCGATCAGGGAGCGCAGGACGACCGTGCAGACGGCGACCGAGGCGCTGGTGACGGCGACCGCCAGGAGCAGCGAGACCAGGACGGTGCCGACGACCAGGACGACGGCAGTACCGGCACCGACGAGGGCGACCGCGGTGCCGGGGGTCAGCTGTACGACCGGACGGGCCGGCGCAGGGGCGTCGGGTGCCGGGGCGGGCGTGCCCGGCGTGATGGTGGTCGGCTGGACGACGGCGGGCGGGGTGACCAGGCCCGAGGGCTGCGGCATGGTCGGGATCTTGGGCTGGAACATGGGTGGTTCTCCTCTCCCGGGCGCGGGTTACTTGACGGCGGTGTCGATGACGGAGGCGAAGAGGCTGTCGGCGAGGAGGTAGCCGCCGAGGAGGAGCACGCAGATCAGCCACACCGGCGGGCGGAAGAGCTTCACGCCGAGGTAGCCGACAGCCAACAGGGCGAACCAGAGGGGGACGTCCATGGACGCTGTCTCCTAACGGACGGTGCAGCGGTGGGTGCGGGCGGCGAGTTGGGCGGCGGTCCGGCTGGAGTAGTCGGCGGACCAGCCGCAGCGGTCGGCGGTGCAGACTGCGGCGTGGGCGGTGCGGCCGGTGCGGTCGCGCTGGGTGCCGATCTGCACGGGGCCGATACGCATCACGGAATGGAAGCTGTCGCGAGCGGGCATGCCGGTCAGCCCCTGTCGGTCGCGGGGTCGGGGTACTGGGCGCGGATGCTGCGGGCGGTGGCCGGGTCGTCAACGCGTCGAGCGGCCTCCTCGGCAAGCAGGTAGGCGAGGAAGGGGCGTCCGGCCGCGGCCATGTCCCGCGCGCTGTTGAGGTAGTCGGCCACGGTCAGGTCGGCGGAATTGTTGGTCATCTCTGATCTCCCTTGCGATCAGTTGAGGTGGGCGGCGATGGCGTCGGCGAGGTGGGGCGGGACGCCGAGGCGTGAGCGGAGGGTGTCGGTGTCCATCGGAGAGCCGGTGCGCGTGCGGTACTCGTCGGCGACCTTGCGGGCGTGGTCGACCAGTGCGGCGGGAACGGGCGGAGCCGGGGACGGGGCCGGGGGCGAGGAGAGGGCCTTTGTGGCAGGGGGCTCATCGGCCTGGGATGGGATCGGGGCGGCGTCAGGCACACGCGCTGGCTCGACGTCCTTCGTCTCCGTGGCGGTGGCCGACGGAACTGGCTCCGGCCTCCCCGACGAGTGGGCGAGGAGAGTGCCGCCGAGGAAGGCGAGGGCGGGCCATCCGGCGATGCCGAGCCGGAGTGGGGCCGGCGGGTCGGCCAGGTCGAGGAACCCGGCGGTGGCGACGTTGGCGCCGAGCGAGGCGAACAGGGCGATCAGGAACCAGCACCAGGCCAACCGGGACGGTCCCTCGCTGCGCAGCCGACGCCAGGCGGCGACAAGGAGCAGGTCGACGCTGACCGGGTAGGCCCATGCCTTCCAGCCGTCCTGTCCGGCCGCGGCGGCGAGGTCGTGCAGGTGGGCGAAGGACAGAGCTCCGGCGATGACCGCCTGGATCAACACCGCGTCGATCCGGAGACCGTGCCGGGCGCCCATCAGGAGTCCTCAGCGGGGTCGGAGTCGTCCGGGAACGTGCCCGGCGGCTCCGGCAGCGACACGGCGAGGGACGGGCTGACGACGTCCACGAAGTCGAGATCAGCGCCGTCCATGTCTGCGTACAGGGCGAGTTGGCCGAGCAGAAGCACGGTCCGGGCGAAGTCCTCGCAGTCGGGGCACATGGCCGTTCTCCCTTCTCTGGGCATGGCAGTGGTAGGGACTCGGCGCGAAGACGATCACGCCTACCGGTCGGGGGAGAGATCAGGCGGTGGCCGGAGATGCCTTCGCCGATGGCACAAGCTCGGTGGCGGTGCCGGTGGTGGGCCGGAAAGGGGCCAGCTCTGGCAGGTCCGGGGTCCTGTCGGCGTACCGGTTGCAGAGGTTCACGGCCTGGCGGAGCGAAGTGTGCGGAGCGCGGATGCGGTGCCAACCGCCGGACGCGTCTCCCGCGATGGCGAGGCCTCGCAGTTCGGCGGGAATCTGGATGGCGGCGAGGACCGCGTCCGGGGCGATGTCGCCGAAGGCCATGTTGGCGGAGGTCTCGTCGTTGAGACGGTGGGCGGTGCGGCCGGTGAGTTGAGCGCGGAGCATGGTGATGCCCTTGCCGAGTTCGGAGCCGAAGCGCTGTCCGCAGATTTCGAGGTAGATACCGGCGGCGCGGCCGAGCTGCGCGAGACGGACCAGGGCGGTGATGATGCGGTCCCGCCGCTTCTCCTCCTGCTTCGTTGCGTACAGGGCGAGTTCGGCCACCTCGTCGACCAGGACGACAACCGGGGTCGGACGGAGCTCATCAGGCAGGTCCCAGATGTCGGCGGCGATCTCCGCGTCCGGCACATCGACGGTGATGCGCTGCTGGGTACGGATGAGGCGGTAGACGTCCGCCATCCGCGCCACGAGTGCATCCAGGAGTTCGGCAGCGGTGTCCGGGCTGTCGGCCAGCGCTGAGAACCGGCGCGCCAGCGGGAAGAGTTCGACCCCCTGCTTGCAGTCGATGCCGACGAGGGCGACGTCCAGAGGAGCAAGGCCGGCGACCAGGTTGCGTTGGTAGACGGACTTGCCGGACTCCGTGGCGCCGAGGGTGAGGGCGTGAGGTATCGCGCGGTAGTCGCGGTAGTGCACCGACCCGTCCTCCCGAAGGGCGACCGGTACCCGCATCACCCGGGTCTCCGTCTCAGCAGGCATCTGCACCCGCTTGAGCACGTCGTATCCGGTCATCCGCACCTCTACGACACCGGACCGCACCTCACGCGAGGTCACGCCGAACATCGAGAACGAGTGCCGAAGCCGGTCCGAGGCCGCGGCGATGTCGAAGACGTCCTGCCCGGGACGGAGCTTGAGTCGGAGGACCAGGCCGGTGCGAGTCGGCCACAGTCGCCGGATACGCGGTGGGCGGGGCTCAGGTATCGGCCGGTTGGTGGCCCGAGCCAGGGCTAACCGCCACCGCGCCGGCGGAACGGTCAACCCGCACGCGTCCATGACCGAGCGGTACCGGACCAAGACCCGCAGCGCGGCCAGAGTGACCCCGAAGGCCAGCCAGTACCAGGCGGGCCGCCGCCACCGCAGGAGACCCGCAGCGGCGACGACCAGCACCAGAGCGACCGTGAAGGCGGTCATGATCAGGCCGCCTTCGACCCTGTGGCGGCGGCGACGTCGGCGAGCGAGGTGACCGCGACCGCGCGGAACGCGATGCCGTGCCGCCGCTGACCGTTGAAGTCGTTCTCCCACGGACGGGCGACCAGGCCGGTGAGCGCGACCGGCGTGCCCATGGCCAGCTCACCGGTGATCCCGGGCTCCGGAACGGTGACGGACAGGATTTCCACCTCCTCGTTCGCCGCGAACATCACGTCCACGGTCATGAGCTGAGCACCGGTCTCCATGTCGGTGGCGATCTCACCGGTGCGGCGGTCACGGACCTTGACCTGCGGAGGCTTGGCGACCATCACGACAGCGCTGGAGGTGTCGACGGGAATCTGACGCACAGCAGATCACTCCTCTATAGCTGCTGAACTTCGCCACTCATATACATGAGTGACATGAAGAAGAGTGCATCACTCCTGTACATGAGTCAACCCGCCGCGAAGAAGAACTCACGACGGGTTGAGGGGAGTTGAGCGGGCGTCAGTCGCCGGCAGGGATCCGATACTCAAAAACGAACTGGTCAGCGGCCATGAGCGTGTCGCACACCTCGACCACGCGACCCGCGGTCGTACGGGCCTCCCGGATCAGGTGAACCAGCGGTGCACCCGGGCTGAGCGCCAGCTCTGACGCCTCCGACTTCGAGGCCGGGCGCGCTTGCAGTGTCTCGACGAACTCCGCGAACTCATGACCGTGGTCTTCAAGTCGGGCGTAGATGCCACCGCCCCCGGGGTTCTCGGCGAACAGCTCCGGGATCTCCTTCACCACGTCCCAGGGCAGGTAGGACGAGGCGGTCTCGACCGGGGTGCCGTTACGGAAGTAGAGGCGCCGACGGGCCAGCACCTGCGTACCGGCGGGGACTCCCAGGCGCTCGGCGGCATCCTCGGGCGCGTCCATGGGCCCGATGTAGAGGACGCTGACCTTCGCGGTGGCACCGGACTGCGCGGACTCCGCGAGGTAGGCAGCCTGGCCACCCTGCCGGAGCGAGCGCCGGAAGCGATCGGAAGAGCGGTGCCGCACGGGAGGCCGGTTCTTCACGATCGAGCCCTTGCCGTGCCGGGTCTCGACGAGCCCACTCGCCCGCACCTCGACCATGGCCTTACGGATCGTCCCACCGGAGACGCCGTAGCGGTCCACCAGCTCGGATTCACTCGGCACCATGTCGCCGGCCTTGAGAACCCCCGCCCGGATCTGCTGCACGAGGTCATCAGCGATCTGCACATACCGAGGCCCGGAACCGGCCCCACCCGCCGCAGTTCCCATAGTCCTTCCCTGCCTCCTATGCTCCTCTACATGAGTCAACCACAGGAAGCGGCACCCACTCCCCTGCACTCCGTGTCCGTCGCCGGAGTAGTAGTGCGCGAGGACGGCCGCCTCCTGGCGATCCGCCGAGCCGACAACGGCACCTGGGAGCTCCCCGGCGGCATCCTCGAACTCAACGAGACACCGGAAGCCGGCGTCGCCCGCGAGGTCTTGGAAGAGACAGGCATCCACGTCGAGGTGGACCAGCTCACCGGCGTCTACAAGAACACGACCCGAGGCATCGTCGCCCTAGTCTTCCGCTGCAAGCCCTCCGGCGGCACCGAGCGCACATCAAGCGAGTCGACAGCCGTCTCCTGGCTCACACCCGACGAGGTCAGCGAGCGCATGGCCGAGGTCTACGCGGTCCGTCTCCTGGACGCCCTGGACGGCAACGGCCCTCACGTGCGGAGCCACGACGGCAAGCAGCTCATCACAGCGGGATAAGACTTTCTCTACTTCATCAAGGCCCGCGCACGGCGCGGGCGCCGCCTCTGCGGCGCGGCCTGCCTCCTGTCTGCGCCCCGGCTGGCCGCGCCCGGCGGCGCGCTACGTGCTGCGGGCATGAAGTGGGGAAGAAACCCGCTGTGGCTGGGGCGGTCGGCTCCACGGCTTTAGCCACCTCCCCGGTTCGGGTCCCGCGTCGAGCAAGACCAGGGGGCCACTCGTTCAAATTCCGGGCAGGATCACAGCCTGCCCGAGTTGCCGGCCAGCGTACGGCCCCCTGATCATGCTCGACCCCAAACCGGGCAGGACACCGGCCAAACCCGCTCCGCCGACCTGGAGGAACGGGACCCGTTCTCCCCCTTGGTCCATCAATCAACCTCGATTGCACCCTTTCTGAACCATCCATTGGAGGCAGCCAGGGTAATCAAGCGGATGAGATCCTTCATGAACTCTTCACACTTTTCGCGATGGGCATTAAACATTCCAGCCGATATACGCTCTCGCCGACTACCATGCGCAATATCATTGCGTGCATTCTTTACAAACTCGATAGAACTATACTGCGGCTTTGAAACCTGACTAGTCGGAATTGCGAGCATGTAAAGGCAGCGCCTCAGAACATCCCGACCGAGGTTCATCTCCATCGATGCCACTACTTCCGAAACAAGTGAAACAGGAGAATCTGCCATGGAATGCATTTTCTCAACGAAGGCCACTTGATTTATTGCCCGCCGAGTCAGCCTGCCGTCCTCATCTTTACCTTCATCAGAATTCACATTCTTGCGAACCGCTTCGAACTCATCGGTCAAAGCTGCAGCCATAAGTTGAGGCTGTAGATCTTTGATCATAAGCGACTCGCTATTAATTGCGCCAACGTACACCGCAAAGGCGTTTCTAGTGAAACCCTCAAGATGCGCGTACTGCATTACCAGAATCGTACGCATCGATGCCGCAGACCATTGATCGCGAGGCTCATCCCCCAGAAGCTTGTTCTTGAGATGGCGAAGCTCGTCTAGCCGCCAAGCAAGATCTTCCTCCAACTCGGCCCGAAGTTCTGCGATGTTCAATCGAGGGCCCTCTCAAAGCGTTCTGAGAAGTATTCGATTCGAGCACGCAAAGCGTTCCGCTCATTCTTGCCACCACCGGTCGCTTTCAGAAACTCCTTGTCAGCCTTACCGGTACGAACCACCTCGGCTAGCAGGCCGACGGCGTCAGCGTCCTCTGGATCCAAATCGCTAATTACTGCTTGAAGCCCTAGGACGATTCCTTCGTAATGGTAAACCGAGAATTGCGCCTTCGGTTGACCTCCCACCGTCATCGTGCCAAAAATTTTCGACCCGTAGCCCAGGCGCTCAGCAATTTTCCTAATCACTAGGAAAGTCTTTTCGAAAACACTCCTTTCGACTTCATAGTCAAAATTCACATTAACGGTTGGATCTGATACGGCTTCCAGGTAGTCGGTGAGGAAGTCGGCAATGTCATGCTTGTACAGGTGCCGAACGTTCTTGAATGCGAAGAACCTGAGTACAAGCTCTTGGTCGAACTTCCGCTTTTTCGCATTCTCGGTAATTGCATCAACCGAATATGAAAAGTCGGCATTGTTGCTGAGATTCACAATAAAATGATTGAAGTCATTATTCAAGAGTCGGATCGTCGCGTTCCTAACCTCTTGTTCGGCGAGCCGTTCTCCACCGGTGTTCAACCTCTTGAACATGTAATAGCGGAGTCGAGGGTCGCTCTCTTTCCGCAAAATTTCCGCTCTGATGTAACTCCTTTTAAGCTTAATCTCTAGCGCGCGTGGCAGATCTGCGTATGTTTTCCCATTGAGTTCTTCGACAATATCGCAATCTGAAAGTACCAGGGGCTCTAGAAGCTCTCCGTCGATCTGCAACTGCCCCCTAAAGTGCAGAAAGGAGGAAATTCGCTGTAGTCCATCGATCAGCTCATAAACTCTATCCTCTCTCTCAATTAGAAAAATCGGGGGGATCGGAAGCTCAAGAAGCAGTGATTCGATAAACCTTGCCTGTCCGCCCTCAGACCAACGAAACATCCGTTGAAATTCTGGATCAATGATAAGCTCGCCATCGGCGTGCATATCGGCCAGCTCATTGAATGAAAAATCCAAGCTCTGTGTGCGAACTGCCGAGATCTTTTTGTCGACAGCTTGGATCATTTCATCGGCTGTGGCAGTACTGTCTTCATTCGTCACTACTTTTTCCTCCTCAGCGTGACGACGCTCTCCGCCACCTCGCCCTTGGTGTAAGCACGCGCCGACTTATTGAGTGAAGTCAGGAGCCTTCGCACCGGAAATGCCTCCCTGTCTTCGAGAACCCATCCCCGAAGTTCCGTCTCATCGATGCAGATATCTGCCAGTGGGACCGGAATATCCTTGTAGTAAGAATCTTGAACTACAAGGTGCATAACAGCACCGACTTTAGCAACCCTAGTGATTTCGTTCAGCCCTTGACTCAAGTCACTTAGATACTGCTGCGTTTGCTTTAGGTAGTAGCCAGCGGAAGCCTTGCTTTGATGTGCTTTGACGTCGACCAAGAGCTTATTCCCGGCAATGCCGAAGCGCGGAGGATCGGTCTCTGCCTTTCGAATTAGAGTCGTCCCCATCAAAGATGAGCGAATGGAACGATCCGAAAAAACATCAAATCCTAGAATCGCCAGTTCTCGCGAGTACGCGACCGCGTAATCGATTCGGGTTAGGTAAGGAGGTGATGTCAATACGAGATCTACGGATTCAGCCGCAATCGGTAGCCGATTGGCATTTGCCGTAAGGAGCGCCACCTGTGAAGTTGTTCGACTTGAGCTAATAAGCCTCTTCTTTAGGAATCTCTGCTCTTCAACTACAAGCCGATCGATTTCGTTTGGATGGGTGCAAACTAGTTCTGCGTGTTCTTTGGCTCGCTTGACCCAGGTAGGGTTGCTTCCACCGAATTTTTTCGTGATCTCTCTTACGACCCTAAAGAGGGCCACCATACCCAGAGCATGGCTGCCAGTAGAGCTCAACGTGAAACTGTCTGACCAGTCACGAATCCTCGCAACCGTATCGGCATCAAGCCAATTACTCAGCGGGTCCTTACCCTGAGCAGTTCCCCTCCTTGAAACTGCCGGCTCCTCAAGTAGCCTGGTGCTCAGCGGCGTCAGGCAACGAAGTTGTGCTACAAGGCTCGCAATGGGATTTCGGTCTGTTCCAATTGACTTATGGCCGTTAATATTCGCCGCTAGGGTTGTCGTCCCACTACCATTCCACGGGTCAAGAACAATGAGTTCGCCTTGTGGGCCAGCTTCTTGGATCTTGCTGCATGCCCAGTCGAACGAAAATCCTGCATAGTATGGAAAGGCATCCGCCATTCCAACTGATTCTGTAGCCGGCCTCTTGGGGGATAGGGAGCCTCTCACAATTTGGCCAGGAGGGGTTAGCCCAGGGGAGAGCATAAATGAGTCCTGGACGTGATTTTGCTGGATGAGATCAGCCTGGCCTTCCACAATCCTTCTTTCGTGACTGCATAGTATCGACCACTCCAGTATATCTCATGAGATGGAACCGCTTGTCAACTCCGTGTTGTATCTGACAGGCGAGATCGACGGGGCTCTCAGGTCTGGCGCTGCAAAATTTCTTTGCCCGACTTCTTTCGACTTTAGGTAATATCAGCCATTCGCTCTTCAGTCATCGGTTACTGAGATTCACTCGTAATATCGTTGGCTACCGCGACGGGCGCCAGAGCTATGAAGCTGGCCGACAAAACCAGAGGCCCATGGCTCTGATCTGGTAAGAGCCATGGGCCTCTCTTGCCGTGCAGGTCGGCGAGATCGTAGATCAATAGGCGGACTCACGCGGATCGCTCGTTGCCAGGAGGCGACCGCGACTCGTTGCGATGCGGAAGACGTCTCGCAGAGCCCCGGTCAGCTCTGTGATCAGGCACCGCATCTCGTCGATTGACGTGTCCTGGTTGTCGAGAGCTTCTGAGGCCTCCTCCACCAGTTCGCTTGCCGTGCTGAGTTGGACTGCTTCGATGCCGTCCGCGAGGCGGGACATGTAGCCGGCCGGGTCGTCGGTGCTCAGGTAGCAGGGCTTGTCCCCTGGGCCTGACCACGGGAGAAGCCGAAGTTCGCTCGGTGTTGTCATCCTTGGGTTGGCCTCTCGTTGAGCACGTGGTGGGCGGTGAAGACGGCGTCGACTCGGTCTCCCGGAAAGGCCAGGAGCGCGGCTTCTACGACGCGGCCGTTGGTGTCGGTGGCGATGCGCGTGATCGCGAGCACGGCCATGTTGTTTCCGATGCGGAGGGCCGACGCTTCGTCTGGGGTGGGGGAGCGGGCGGAGACCGTCTCTCGGATGGTGGCCGGCGACGGGCCGAGGACGGCGAATCGGGTGGCTGCCTCCCGGCATACTGAGTCGTCGTCGAGGACCCCGGCCGGGGCCAGGTCGCGCGGTATGTAGATGCGGGCCAGCCCGTGCGGCGACCCTTGTTCGAGGCTGAGGCAGGTGTACTCCGCGAGGGGGCTGCCCGTCGGCACCTTCAGCAACGTCGTCAGTTGCACGGAGGCCGGAACCGTGGTGCTGCGAACCGTGATGCGCAACGTTGGCTCAGCCGCGGTCCAGGGGTCCAGCGTGCCCCAGCCGCCGACGTACATGATCTTGCGGCGTGGGTGACGGACGTAGTTGCCCTTGCCGTGGATCTTCTCGACGAGTCCTTCGCCCTGGAGCACGGCGAGAGCGCGTCGCAGGGTCACCGTGCTGACCCTGTACCGGGCGGCTAGGCCGGCTTCGGACGGGAGGCGTTCGCCAGGCTTGATGCTGCCCGTCGTGATCTGGTGGCGCAGATCGTCTGCGATGTCGTGATGGCGTCGGGGCACGGAGCGGGTCACCGCCTTCTCAGCAGTCGCAAGGCGATGAGCCGGGTGCGAGCGTGTATGGCCAGCAGTTCGCCCGACTCGAAGACCAGTTGCTTGGCTCCTTGAGGGAGCTGGAAGAGGTCACTCACCCGGCAGGCCTGACCGCCGAGTTCGATGATGTCGCCGCGCTGCACGGTGGCCGCAGTGACCTCGACGGTGGAGACCAGCGCGCCGCCGGGGGCTGGGGTCCTCATGCCACCGCCCCCACGGGCACGGACGGGTCGGGGGTCGAGTGGCACGGGCAGATGCACTCCTCGTAGATCACCGGTACGTCGTCCGTTGCCGCAGGCGGGGCCGGGTCGGTGCAGGAGTGGTGCGTCCCGATCCAGCAGGCGATCGAGCGGTAGGGGACGGAAGTCGTGCCCGTCGGGTGCGGTTGTCGGCGAGGAGGCATCAGTGGGCCCCTGCGAGGGCCGACCATGCGTCGGTTGGCAGATGCGGGGCGACGAGCACTGTGCGCGTCCGTGCACGCTGCTCTTCCCAGGCCAGCAGGTACGGACGGACAAGCGCGACGTCCTCTCCCCTCAGCGGGTAACGGTGGACCGTCTCGGCCGGAGCCCGCTCCAGGGGGACGGTCGAAGCGTCAGCGGGCACGGGGCAGGTAAGAGAGGCCGGCGGCCGGGAGGGCGTTAACACGCGGCGGTGCCGACCGTTGGGGAAGCACCGCGCTCTGGTGCGCGCGATGGCTCGGCGGATACGGTTGAGCATGCTGTTCAGCTCCTATCGCTGATAGCCCGGTCCCCCGACGTCGCCTGTCGTGGGGACCGTTTTACGTACGACCGCCCATAAAGTGCGGCCGTTCAAGCTGGTGGCCACGAGCCCGAATCGATCGGCATCGGCCACCGCGTCCAGGACCTCCTGCCATGAATCGGAGGAGAGCGTGTCCGGCACCTCTGCCTCGACCGTCGTGAACCGGGTGTCCTCCTCCACGCGCGGGCGGAGGCCAGCGGCAGACAAGCGGGCGGCGATAGCCGCCGCGGTCACTCCCGAAGCGGACACAGCGCACCCTCCGTTGCTAGCGATCACTTTCAGTGAAGCTAGTTAACTAGATTAGAGCTAGTGGACTAGATTTTCCATATGTCTGAGCAACCGCCGTACCTCCGCATCGCCGATGAACTCCGGCGGCGTATCGCGGAGCGCGTATGGGAACCGGGTGACCGCCTCCCATCCCGCGCCCAGATCGGCCAGGAGTGCGGCGTGGGCGAGAACGTGGTGCGTAGGGCGCAGGAGTTGCTGATCTCCCAAGGAGTGCTGGAAGGCCGGGCCGGTTCGGGCACCTACGTCGCCGAGCCCCGGCAGCGGGTGAGAGTCGTCCGGTCGTCGGCGCGTGAGCAGTCCGATGGATCCCCGTTCCGCCAGGACATGAAGGCCCTTCGCCTACAGAGCGACTGGGAGAGCCGGACCGACGCGAAGGTGCCGGCCCCGGCGGAGATCGCGACGCGGCTCGGGATCGACGAGGGCGAGCCGTGCGTGCGGACTGCGTACGAGTTCCTCGCGGACGGGAAGCCGGTCCAGCTGTCGACGAGTTGGGAGCCGTACGCCGTCACTGGCGGCACTCTCGTCGTCCTCCCCGAGGGTGGACCCCACGCGGGGGCCGGGGTCGTGAACCGCATGGCCACGATCGGAGTCACCATCAGCCACGCGGTGGAACAGCCCGAGCCGCGGCACGCGACCGCCGAGGAGGCATCGCTACTCGGCATCCAGAAAGCCGCGCTCGTGACGCACATCCGGCGGACGTACTACAGCGACGACGGCCGACCCGTGGAGACAGCCGACATCGTGGTGCCCGCAGCGCACTGCGAGATCGTCTACGAGATCCCGATCAACCGCTGACGAGCCGACCCCGGCAGCTCCAAAGCCGTGGCCCAACCGTGCCCCCCGCGTGCCCCTTCCGTGCCCGATAGACCGGGAAACCAGGGGGAACAGCGGTGCCCGGCAGGGAACGGGCATGACAACGGCCCCCGACCATACGTACTGGTCAGAGGCCGTTCATCTGCGGTGGGTGTGGGATTTGAACCCACGGTGACATCGCTGCCACGACGGTTTTCAAGACCGTTCCCTTAGGCCGCTCGGGCAACCCACCCCGCGCCAGCGGTCAACAGACCGCTTTCGACACCAGGACAGCCTAGCCGGTCAGCTGTCGCCCTTGCGCTCCCCCAGGGTGACTTCGGCGGTCGACGTCTTGCCGCCGCGCTTGTAGGTCAGCGTGACCTTGTCGCCCGGCTTGTGGGTCCAGATCTCGCCGATCAGGGTCGGGCCGCTGTCGACCACGGTGTCGTTGAACTTCGTGATGACGTCCCCCGGCTTGAGACCGGCGCGGCCCGCCGGGCTGTCCTTCGGGACCGCCTCCGTGCCGCCCGAGCCCTGGTCGGAGATGACCGCGCCGCCCGTCTTCTCGTCCATCGTCACCGTGGCGCCGATGACCGGGTAGACCGGCTGACCCGTCTTGATCAGCTGCTGGGCGACGTTCGTCGCCTGGTTGATCGGGATCGCGAAGCCGAGGCCGATGGAGCCCGCCTGGCTCTGGCCGGTGCTGCTGCCGGTCGACTGGATCGCCGAGTTGATCCCGATGACCGCGCCGCCGGCGCTCAGCAGCGGGCCGCCGGAGTTGCCCGGGTTGATCGAGGCGTCGGTCTGCAGGGCGCTCATGTACGAGTTGCTGCCGCCGGCGCCGTCACCGGAGGCGACCGGGCGGTTCTTCGCGCTGATGATGCCCGTGGTGACCGTGTTGGACAGGCCGAACGGGGCGCCGATCGCGATCGTCGAATCGCCCACCGCCACCTTGTCCGAGTTGCCCAGGTCCAGCGGGGAGAGCCCCTGCGGCGGGTTCTTCAGTTTCAGGACCGCGACGTCGTAGCCCTGGGCCCGGCCGACGACCTCGGCGCCGTACTTCTTGCCGTTCGAGAACGTCGCCGTGAGCTGGCCGTTGTCCGCCGCGGAGGCCACCACGTGGTTGTTCGTGAGGATGTGGCCCTCCTTGTCGTACACGAAGCCGGTGCCGGTGCCGCCCTCGCCGTCGCCGCCCTGCGCGTCGATGGTGACCACGCTGGGCAGCGCCTTGGCCGCCACGCCCGCGACCGTGCCCGGGTCGCGCTTGAGGTCCTGCGGGTTGGCCGACGCCGCGACGGTGGTCGAACCGGAGCCGCCGGAGCCGTCATTGCTGTCCGCGGCCCAGTAGCCGAGGGACCCGCCGACCCCGCCCGCCACGAGCGCCGCCACGACCACCGCGGCCACCAGGCCGCCGGCGCCCCGCTTGCGGGGGGCGTCGGGTGCCTGCACCTGGCCGGGCGGACCCCACACGGGGCCGCCGCCCTGTGCGCCGTGGGCGTAGGCGGGGACCGCGGGCGGGGGCGGGGGCCAGCCGGCGTCCGCTGCCGACTGCGGTACGGGAGGGGGCGTGTGGGGCTGCGGCGCCGGCGGGACCTGGGCCATGGGCGTGGTCGCCGGGTCATGGGCCGGGAGGGCCTGCGGCTGCTCGGCCGTCACAT
This sequence comes from Streptomyces sp. NPDC091387, assembly GCF_044756945.1. NCBI lineage: Bacteria > Bacillati > Actinomycetota > Actinomycetes > Kitasatosporales > Streptomycetaceae > Streptomyces > Streptomyces sp. NPDC091387. The sequence continues at coordinate 17,759 of NZ_JBIVTZ010000016.1, forward strand.
CCGTCTGCGGAGGGGCCGGGTACGTGCTTCCAGGAGACCCCTGGGGAGCATCGGCCGGCACTGGAGGTGCGGACGGAACGGACGGGGCGGCCTCGGCCGCGGTGCCCTTGTTGTCCTCGTTCTCTGTGCTCACAGCTCTATACTCCTCGGTTCCACATCATGATTCGGCAAGAGATCCGCTGTGTACGTGTCTGGAGTCAGCTTTTCCCACAGCACGTCAGACCACTGTAAGCAGGACCTGTGCATCCGCGCACGGGTCTTTACATCGGACAAAACGGTCCCACCTCGCAGGGTTCGCGCCCGCGGTCCCGCCGGTGACACCATGACGCGGTGACCCAAGCACGGCAGCAGCACACCACGCAGCATCCCATCCAGGTCATCGCGCACCGAGGCGCGTCCGACGACGCCCCCGAGCACACCCTGGCCGCGTACCGAAAGGCGATCGAGGACGGCGCCGACGCCCTGGAGTGCGACGTACGGCTCACCGCCGACGGCCATCTCGTATGCGTGCACGACCGCCGGGTGAACCGTACGTCCAACGGTCGCGGCGCGGTCTCCGCCCTGGAGCTCTCCGAGCTCGCCGCGCTCGACTTCGGCTCGTGGAAGGACCGCGAGGGGTCGGAGTCCCCGGACTGGGACCCGGTGCCGGGCGAGCTCACCTCCGTACTGACCCTGGAACGGCTGCTCGAACTGCTCGTCGAGACGAGAGCCGCCGGGCGTCCGCTCCAGCTGGCCATCGAGACCAAGCACCCGACCCGCTGGGCGGGCCAGGTCGAGGAGCGGCTGCTGCATCTGCTGAAGCGGTTCGAGCTCGACGCACCGCCGGCCGACGGCCCCTCACCGGTCCGCATCATGAGCTTCTCGGCCCGCTCCCTGCACCGCATCCAGGACGCCGCGCCGGATCTGCCCACCGTCTACCTGATGCAGTTCGTCTCGCCGCGACTGCGCGACGGGCGCCTGCCGGCGGGCGCCCGGATCGCCGGCCCCGGGATGCGGATCGTGCGCAGCCACCCGGGCTACATCGACCGCCTGCACCGCGCGGGACACCGGGCCCACGTCTGGACGGTCAACGAACCGGAGGACGTCGACCTCTGCATCCGGCTCGGAGTGGAGGCGATCATCACAAACCGCCCGAAACAGGTCCTGGCGCAACTGGGACGCTCCTAGACCGACCGGTACATATGCTGGTCGGTCTTCATATCTGTGACAGGGAGTGCACCGGCGCACTCGGGGTGTACTCGATCGTTACGAGTGCGTCACTGGCAGACCATTGGCCGGTTTCCGGCCCAGCCCAGGGGGGCATCCACTCCGTGGCGTGGGGCAAAGGAGGTCTCGGGGGTGGCGTTGGTGGTGGCACAGGAAGTGCCCACGTCGTCGAGCATGGCCGTTCCCCATGGCCCTGCGGGCGTGGGTCAGGCACGACACCGGATGCGTGAGCAGTTGCGCAGTCACGGGGTGTCGGATTCGGTCGTCGACGATGCTGTGTTGATCCTTTCCGAACTGCTCAGCAATGCCTGTCGGCACGGCAGGCCGCTGGGCCGGCAGAGCGATGTGGGAGAGGGCGACGTACGCGCCGCGTGGTGCGTCGACAGAACGGGCGGGCTGACCGTCGAGGTGACGGACGGAGGCGGTCCGACCCGGCCGGTTCCGGCCACTCCCTCGGTCACCGCTCGCGGCGGCCGAGGGCTCAACATCATCAGCGCGCTCGCCGAGAAGTGGGGCGTACGCGACGACTCGTCCGGCGAGGTCACGGTCTGGGTGCTGGTCAACGAGGGACCAGGCCGCCCCGACGGCCGACCTGGCGCACGAGGCAACGGACGGGTCAACGGACAGGCACCCGGCGCGACCGCGGTACCGAGCGCGACCGCACTGCCGAGCTCGACCGTGGTATCCGGCGTACCGGAGCTCGACGGGCTGGATCTCGCCGGCGCCTTCGACGACGTGGGCTGACCCGGGCGAAGCCATACGGGCCGACGTGTCGCTGCGGCCGAGGCAGCGCAGCGGTCCCGCAGCCGGGAAGTCGCACCGGGAGAGCGGCGTTCCCGCGCCCGTACCCGCAGGCAGCTGGGGCAGCTGCACCCCGGACACCGCACGGGCGGCTAGGCTCGCGGCCCAGACCGCACTGTCTCAACCGTCGCAACCGGGAGAAAGCCCACCATGGCCAAGAAGCGCCCTCAGACCAAGGCCGGGAAGCAGCAACTCAAGGACGGCGAGATCCCGGTGGTCGGGGCTCGCGAGCCCTGCCCGTGCGGTTCGGGCCGCCGTTACAAGGCCTGCCACGGCCGCGCCGCCGCCCAGGCCGTCACCGAGCTGGTCCAGCGTCCCTTCGAGGGACTGACCGGCGAATGCGACTGGGTCGCGCTGCGCGAGCTGGTCCCCGCCGCCACGGTCGAGCTGACGCTGAAGGGCGGGCTGCCCGAGGGCGTGCCGTCCGTGACGCTCGCGACCGTGCTCCCGATGGCCTGGCCCGCGCTGCGCCGCGACGACGGATCGGTTCTGCTCGCCCTGCAGAACGACACCTCTTCCGGTGACCTCAGCCGGGACCTCGCGGACACCCTGCAGCGAGCGCTGGAGACCGAGCCCGGTTCGCCCGTGGCCGCCCGGCGCGTTCCGGCCGACGGGCCCCGGCTGCAGGATGTCCTGGACCCGGACGCGCCGTTCGCGCCCGTCGTGCACTCAGGCTTCGAGTTCTGGGTGCCGGACGCGGAGAACGCCACGGCCGAGGTGTCCGCCTCCCTGGAGCGTGCGAACGACGCCGCGATCCCGACCGTCCTGCTCACCGGGGTGGACGCCGCGTACTGGTGCGAGACACCGGAGAAGAACCACCTCCGGTGGGTCATGCCGCACCCCGAGGAGCAGCTCCTCGACGCTCTCGCCCGGCTGCACGCCGCCGGAGTCTCGTCCCTCGGCGAGGGGACCCGGCTGGTCGGTTCCTTCCGCGCGCACGGCCTGATGGTCCCGGTCTGGGACCTGCCGAGCGAGATGGGCGCCGAGGAGTGCGAGAAGCCCGCCGCGGTGTTCGCGGAGCGGCTGGCCACGGCGCTCGCTTCGGACGCGCCTCTCACTCCCGAGGAGCGCCGGGCACGCGGCGGGCTCACCAACCGCCAGGTGACGCTCAGCTGACAGTGACCACTACCCGGACCGTACGGTGACTCGCGTCACAACTCGCCGTACTGACAGGTAAATCGCTGTCCGAATACGTGAGATCGAATTTGCGAACGGCAGATCTCTTGTTACCGTTCTAGAAGCCCGGTCGCTGGTGCATCCCCCGTCGCCAGCGATCGGGCATCCTCATTTCCGGGTACGGCGCCCATGGCGCACCGCACGGCGCATGAACCGCGCACAGACCTGACGCAGGTCCCCGGACGAGCCCCCCAGTGAAGCAAGCCTCGCCATCGGCCCACCCGGCCCGCCGACGGCTCCAGACGGCTCCCCACATCTCCGGACGACGCCCGGCCGAGCGGGCAGCATCGGCCACGGGCCTGCGCCAACCCGACCCGGACGGAACCGGATTGGCTCCGGCCCCACAGGATCCCGGCCCCGCAGCGACGCCGCACGGCCCCGGGGCCCGGGGGCAGCCGCAGGACCCCCGGCGTCGGACGGAGAACGGTGGCGTCGGCGAACGGTGGCCGGAGTCGTCATCCGAACCTCCGAACACCCGCAGGAATGCGACTCCTGCCGGAATACGGCCGCAAAGCAACCGCGGCGGCGCCCGAACTGCCCTCGAACGGCGCCCGAATCAAGCTCGAATCAAGCCCGAATCAAGCCCGGACTGCGCCCGGGACAACGCCCCGAGCGATTCCCGAAAGAGAAGCCCGAACATTCTTCGCACACATTTCGGAAGGGGCATCAGAAAGCCGACCGCCGAACGCTATTGCACCATCGCACTTTGCACTGCGGCCGCCCGGCCGTCAGTAGGCGAGCCGGCTTCCACCGTCCGGCGCACTGTTGCTCGCTTCGACCAGCGCGTCCAGAACCGCTCCCACATCCGGCAACCACGGCGAGGCGGCCGCCGCGACGGGCGCTCCACCGGTCAGCCGCAGCCGGGAGACGCGGGCCGGCGCCCGCTCCCAGCGCACCTGCCCCGTGCCCGTCTCGGACGGCGGAAGGAGGAGATAGCCGCCCTCGCCGTGGAACCGCAGCGAACTGGGCACCCAGTCCTGGGCGTGCAGCAGCTCACCGAGCCGTTCGAGGGTGTACGGGGCGACCAGCAGCGACCACCGGGTCGGCGTCGCCACCACGGGGCCCAGCCGCACCCCCATCCGGTCGAGTTCGGCCAGTGCGCCCGCGCCGACGGCCGCCGGCAGGCTCAGTGCGCACGGCGCCGGCCCGCCGGTGGCCAGCACGACCGGCGCGGTGGGCCGGTTCGTCCACCACCAGCGCACCATCCGCGGGTCGGTGGTTGCCGCGAGCAGTCCGGGATCGAAGGGGTGCGCGCCTGGTACGGCGCACTCGGGGTCGGGGCAGGCGCAGCCGCGCTCGCCGCGGCCGTCGGCCGCCTGCAGTCCCACTCCCGGGAGTACCGGCCACTGCCACTCGGTGGCACAGGTCAGTGCCGCGTCGAGCTGGGCGGGCCTGTCCCGGAGCCGGAGCCTGCGTCGCCTTCCGAGGATCTCGCGCATGAGCGCTCGTTCCTTTCCGTTGAACGCCGAGGGTCCACATCACACCACGCGTGCGTCACATCGCGTGTGCGGAACTTCACTGTGTGTATATGCTCGTCGAGCCTGCGGTACGGGTTGGTCGTCGCTACCGAGCGTGAGCTGTGCTGAGCCGAATCGAGCCGGTTCCAGTCGAAATCGTGGCGAGGTGCAGGGCGTGTGTCGCGCCTGCCGTCCGTGCGTACAGCCTCGCCACTCGGGGGTGGGGCGTGGCCGTCACAGATGAGGACGTCCGGGCTCGCTGCCAGGTTCCGGAGGCGGTCGGAACCGCCCCTGGTCATCTACCGATTACGTACCCAGCATGCCCGGAATGACGCTCCCCCTCGAGGCTTCACCCCGAGGAGACCCCCTGCCAAGCAGACCCAGTCGACCGCAAATAGCTGCCACAGGGTGCGTTTTTTGGCCAAGTTGGTTATCACTTGGACACCACAAATCCCGTGGGGACAATGCTGGACATCGCCTTACTTGTGCGTGTACATGTGGATGCATTGATAGCGGCGCAGAATGACATGGGGGTTTGCGATGCTATTCGACGAAACACACCAGTCGGAAAGCTGGCGACCATGAGCGCCCCGCACCTGCCGAAAGTGGCTGGAATCGACCCCACAGTTCCGGTTTCGACGCACACTGACGGGCCTCTCTCCGAGGTGCCCGCCGCCCCCAGTGCCTTCATCCAGGACCGTCTGGCGGGCTGGGTCTCCGACCTCACCACGCTGCACGAGCTCACCGAGCGGCTGGCCAGAACCAACAGCCTGGACGACGCACTTCACGAGCTGCTCGACGCCGGAGCCGCTCTGGTGGGAGCCCGCCGCGGGCTGATCGCGTTCGAACCGTCCGACCGCCGCGGCCCCGTCAGCACCATCGGCCTCGGACTGGCCCACGCGGAACTCGGCCAGATCGAGACGGTGCCGCGCAGCGCCACGTCCTACGGACGCATCCTGGAAGGTCTGCCCACCCCCGAAGGCCCGCTGACCACCCCCGATCTGCTCGGCGACACCGGCCTGGACCCCCGCAGGCGTGAGGTCGCCGCCCGGCTCGGCTACGCCGCCAGCTACGCCCTGCCGATCGCCACCGACCGGACCGGCCGGCTCGCCGCCGCCGTCTGGCTCTACGACGAACCCGCCGAGCCGCTGGAACGTCAGCGCCACCTGGTGGGCCTGTACACCGGGTACGCCGCCGAACACCTGGCCCGGCTGCTGGAACTGGAACGGGCCAGAACCGATGTCGCCACCGTCACCGAGGAGCTCCTGCCGAGCCGGATGCCCCGGATCCCCGGCGTGGAGCTGGCCGTACGCCATCACGCCGCACCGCAGGGCGGCAACGACTGGTTCGACGCGCTGGCCCTCCCGGAGGGTGCGCTCGGGCTCGCCGTCGGCTCGGTGAGCGGCTCCGGGCCGAGCGCCCTGGCCGCGATGGGCAGGCTGCGGGCCGGTCTGCGGGCGTACGCGGTGATGGAGGGCGAGGACCCCGTCGCCGTACTCTCCGATCTCGAACTGCTGCTGCGGCTGACCGAACCCGCCCGTTCCGCGACCGCGCTGTTCGCCTACTGCGAACCGGCCCGCCGCAAGATCCTGCTGGCCGGGGCCGGGCACGCCCCGCCGCTGATCATCGGCGACCGGCGCACCGAGTACGTCGAGACGACCCTGTCCGCGCCGCTGGGCATGCTCGCCTGCTGGGAGGCGCCGAGCGTGGAGATCGCCCCGGCGCCCGGCGAGACCGTACTGCTGTACACCGACGGCCTGCTGCGCCGGGCCGGGGACTCGATGGACCGGGCGTTCACCCGGCTGCACTCGGCGGCGGCGAGCGTCCCCAGGGCGCTGCGCCACGACGCCGCGTCGGTCGCCGACCACGTGCTGCGCACCGTGCTCCCCGACGGCCCCGAGCAGGGTGACGACACGGAGGACGTGGTCCTGCTGGCCGCGCGGTTCGACTGAGCCGCCCCGCCGCACCCACCGCCGCACCGCCCCGCTGCCGCCGCGCCGTCCCGGCCGGGCCCGGGCACTCCGGGTAAGAGGTCTTCCGGCCCTGGGCCCCCTTCCGTACGCCCGTACGATGGAGGGGGCCCAGTGTCGTATCAAGGAGAGACAGAACGTGTCTGAGGAGCTCACCCCGGAGAACCCGGAGACCGAAGAGGCAGAGCCGGTCAAGCAGCGGAAGAACGGCCTGTACCCGGGCGTCTCCGACGAGCTCGCCGCGAGCATGAAGTCCGGTTGGGCCGACACCGAGCTGCACGGAATCGAGCCGATCGCTCAGGCCGGGCACACCGCCGACCGCCGCGCCGCGCTCTCCGCGCGCTTCCCCGGCGAGCGGCTGGTCGTTCCCGCGGGCCGGCTGAAGACCCGTTCCAATGACACCGAGTACGCCTTCCGCGCCTCCACCGAGTACGCGTACCTCACCGGCGACCAGACCCAGGACGGCGTCCTCGTCCTGGAGCCGAAGGACGGCGGCCACGAGGCGACCGTCTATCTGCTGCCGCGCTCGAACCGTGAGAACGGCGAGTTCTGGCTCGACGGCCAGGGCGAGCTGTGGGTCGGCCGCCGTCACTCCCTCACCGAGGCCGAGCAGCTGCTCGGCATCCCGGCCAAGGACGTACGGGAGCTGCCCGCCGCACTGACGGAGGCCACCGGCCCGGTCCGCAACGTCCGCGGTCACGACGCCGGCATCGAGGCCGCGCTGACCGACAAGGTCACGGCGGAGCGCGACGAGGAGCTGCGGGTCTTCCTCTCCGAGGCGCGCGTGGTCAAGGACGCCTTCGAGATCGCCGAGCTGGCGAAGGCCTGCGACATCACGGCGCGCGGTTTCGAGGACGTCGTGAAGGTCCTCGACAAGGCCGAGGCGACGAGCGAGCGCTACATCGAGGGAACGTTCTTCCTTCGCGCCCGCATCGAGGGCAACGACATCGGCTACGGCTCGATCTGCGCCGCGGGCCCGCACGCCACCACCCTGCACTGGGTGCGCAACGACGGCGCGGTGCGCTCCGGCGAGCTGCTGCTGCTCGACGCGGGCGTGGAGACCAACGACCTCTACACCGCCGATGTGACCCGCACCCTTCCGATCAACGGCACGTTCACGCCGCTGCAGCGGAAGATCTACGACGCGGTGTACGAGGCGCAGGAGGCCGGCATCGCGGCGGTGAAGCCGGGCGCCGGTTTCCGTGACTTCCACGACGCCGCGCAGCGCGTCCTGACCGAGAAGCTCGTCGAGTGGGGTCTGCTCGGCGACCGGTCCGTGGACGAGGTCCTGGAGCTGGGTCTGCAGCGCCGCTGGACCCTGCACGGCACCGGTCACATGCTCGGCATGGACGTCCACGACTGCGCCGCCGCGCGGACGGAGTCGTACGTCAACGGAACGCTGGAGCCCGGGGTGTGCCTCACCGTCGAGCCCGGTCTCTACTTCCAGGCCGACGACCTGACCGTCCCCGAGGAGTACCGCGGCATCGGCGTCCGGATCGAGGACGACATCCTCGTCACCGAGGACGGCAACCGGAACCTCTCGGACAAGCTGCCGCGTCAGGCCGACGAGGTCGAGGCCTGGATGGCCCGGCTCAAGGGCTGACCTGCCGCCGGCCCGTCGAGGGCCGTCGACGCGCGCGGGAGGGCGCCCTGCTCAGGACACCATGAGCAGGGCGCCCTCCCGCCATTTCAGGATCTTGTCGAAGCTGACCACCGCACCGCCGCGCCCCGGCCGGTTGCCGAAGTGGACGTGGTCGGCGAGCTGCTCGATCAGGCAGAGACCACGCCCGCTCTCGGCGGCGAGCGGCGGATGACCGGCCTGCTGCCCGGTCTGCTTCGGCTGGAACTGCCGAAGTTCGCACGGCTGTGGCTCGTACTGCTGCGGTTCATGCTGTTGGTGCTGCGGTTGCTGTTGCTGTGCGGCATCGCGAAGTGTGCGGCGGGCGGGGAAGCCGGGACCTGAATCGGCGACTTCGATACGGCATTTCTCGCCGTCCAGGTATGCGGTGACCCGGTACTGCCCGCGGGCCGTACCGGACGGCTCTTCCCAGGCGTCCCACGCGTCCCAGTTCTCCCCGGCATCGTCCGGGCCGCCCCGGGCCCCGCCGTGCTCGACGGCGTTCGCGCAGGCCTCGCTGAGCGCGACCGAAAGGTCGAAGGAGACGTCCGGGTCCACGCCCGCGGATTCCATGGTGCCGAGCAGGAAACGACGGGCGAGCGGAACGCTCGCAGCTTCGCGCCGCAGATGGAGTGACCACCAAATGCTCATGCTCCAGCCTCCTGGCTGCGGCTCGACATACCGATACGTATTGCCGCCCGATGCCGTTCGTAAGCACGGACGGGATGTGAGACCGCTCATTCGGCGGATACCCGGGCTCGTCACACCTGTGCATGCCCGGCCCACAAAGCAGCTCCTACCCCGTCCGCAACCATCCCCAACAGCCCGGCCCGCAGCCAATCGGGCGGAAGGTGACCTTCCGGACCTGCCGTACGGCTGCCGGGGGCGCAGTGCGATGATGACCCGGCCATGTCTAGGTCTGTGGGACGCGCCGGAGCCGGTCTGCGGCTGTTGAGGGCCGCGGTGTTCGCCGCGGTCTGCGTCGCGTTGTCCGCGGCCGGACACGCACTGGCCGCCTGCGCGGCGGTGCCCGGGTGGACCCTGCTCGCCGGCTTCCTCGGGATTCTCGCGGTGGCGGTGGCACTGGCCGGACGCGAACGCTCGCTGCCGTCGATCGCCGCGGCTCTGGCCGGCGGACAGATCGCACTGCACACGCTCTTCGGTGTCGGTACGCACACCGCGACGCCACAGCCCGCGGCCGGCGACGACTCGCTGATCCGGTTCGCGGCCGGCCTCGTCTGCGGCGCGGGCCCGGCGCAGTTGAACGCCGCCGACGCCCATCGCATCGTCACCACGGCGGGCATCGACCCGGCGTCGGTGACCGAGCAGGCCCATCAGCACATGGCCGCCGCCCCGTCCGACGCCATGCTCGGCACCGGAGCGGCCGGCCTCGCCGGAATGTTCCCCAGCCTGCCCATGCTGCTCGGTCACCTGCTGGCGGCGCTGGCCACCGGGTGGTTGCTGCGGCGCGGCGAGGTCGCCCTGTTCCGGCTCGCCCGGCTGTCGGCGCACGGCGCCCAGCAGATCGCGGCCGGAGCCCGGCTGCGGGCGCTGCGCGCGGCACTCGTCCTCGTGTCCGCCCTGCGCGCCGGTCTTCCGGGCGGGCCGACGAACGGGCCGCGCATCCCGCGTACGGCCGTGGACGCACCGGCCCCGGCCACCGGGGACCCCTTGCAGCACATGGTGATCAGGCGCGGGCCTCCGCCCGTATTCGCTCTCGCAGCCTGACGCGACGCCCTCCTCCTCGATGCACGCGCCCCCTCGCGGGCACCTCTCCGGTGCCGGTGCGGGCGGCGCAGACATGCCGCTCGTGAGGGAAGAGGTGTCGCGATGCCGTCGCGCACCCGCGCGGCGGAGCACCTTTCCTTCGTGCTTTGTGGAGTGATCCCTGACATGAACGTTTCCCGCATCGCCCTCGCCGGCGGCGTCGCCGCGTCCACCGTGCTGATCCTCGCCGGTACGGCCTCCGCCCACGTCAGCGTCCAGCCGCAGGGCGAGGCCGCCAAGGGCGGTTACGCCGTCATCAACTTCAAGGTCCCCAACGAGCGCGACGATGCCGCGACGACCAAGCTCGAGGTCAATTTCCCGACCGACCACCCGCTGGCCTCCGTCCAGCCGCAGGCGATCCCCGGCTGGAAGATCGACGTCACCACGAGCAAGCTGGCCAAGCCGCTCGACATGCACGGCAAGAAGATCAACGAGGCCGTCTCCAAGGTCACCTGGACCGCCGACGGCGGCAAGATCGAGCCCGGCCGCTTCCAGCAGTTCCCGCTCTCGGTCGGCCAGCTCCCCGAGAACGCCGACCAGCTGGTGTTCAAGGCCATCCAGACGTACGACGACAAGGAAGTCGTCCGCTGGATCGAGGAGCAGAAGGACGGGGCGGAAGAGCCCGAGAGCCCCGCTCCGGTCCTCAAGCTGACGGCTGCCACCGACGACGCGCACGGCGCCGCGGCTGCCGGGTCCGACGACAAGAACGCTGCCGCGGACCAGGCGAAGGACGAGACGACGACGGCTTCGGCGTCCTCCAGCGACACCACGGCCCGCGTCCTCGGCATCGTCGGCATCGTCATCGGCGTCGCCGGTGTCGCCTTCGGCGTCCTGGCCGGGCGTCGGCGCACCGTCTGACCCTCCACAAGCCCCACAAGAACCAAAAGCTCAACGAGCCCTAAAGCCCCACCCGCCCCACCGACCCATCAGGAATCAGTGCTCCATGGTTAAGAAGTCTGTGCTGGCCGCGGCGCTCGTCGCCGCGGCCGCGCTCACCCTGTCCGCCTGCGGCGGCAGTGACAACGACAGCAAGAAGCCGATCACCGACGTCTCGATGCAGACGAAGACCAAGGCCGCGACGGTGCTCGACGATCCGTTCACCAAGCCGAACCTCGTCCTGACCGACACCCACGGAAAGAAGTACGACCTGCGTGAGAAGACCAAGGGCAAGCCGACGCTCGTCTACTTCGGCTACACCAACTGCCCCGACGTCTGCCCGCTCATCATGAGCAACATCGCGATCGCCAAGAAGTCCCTGCCCGAGGCCGACCGGGACAAGCTGCAGGTCGTCTTCGTCACGACGGACCCCGAGCGGGACACCCCGTCCTCGCTGGGCAGCTGGCTCAAGTCCCAGGACCCGTCCTTCACCGGTCTCACCGGCGACTTCCCCACCATCCAGGCGGGCGCCCGGCAGATGGGCATCGGTATCGACGCGCCGAAGAAGGAGAAGGACGGCACCATCGTCTCGATGCACGGCTCGCAGGTCATGGCGTTCTCCCCGAAGACCGACAAGGGGTACGTGCTGTACAGCGAGGACACCACGCCCGACGACTACACCAAGGACCTCCCCAAGATCATCAAGGGGGAGAAGCCGTGAACCGCCGCACCACCCTCGCCGGCGTCCTGGCCCTCTCCACGGGTCTGACGCTGGCGGGGTGCTCCTCCCCGGGCAGCGAGCCGGAACTGAAGGTCGTCGGCGCGTTCATGCCGCAGCCCGTCAACGACATGGCGGCCGCCTTCCTCGTCGTGCAGAACAGCGGCGGCAGTTCCGACCGGCTCACCTCTGTCACCAGCCCGCTCTCTGACGACGTCACGATCCACGAGACGAAGAACCAGGCGATGCGCATGGTGACGTCCTTCGCGGTACCCGCGGGCGGCGAGCTGGACCTGGAACGCGGTGGAAACCACATCATGTTCATGAAGCTCAAGCAGCAGCCCAAGCAGGGCGAGAAGGTGTCCATGGAGCTGCACTTCGAGAAGGCCGATCCCATCAGGATCGACCTTCCCGTGAAGGAGACCACCCACAACCCGAAGAAGCAGTGAGGGACTGACAGACCATGACAGCCACCGCCCCGCACTTCGGGCCGCCCCCGTCCGTATCCGCCATACGCCGGCCGCTCGCCGCGGCCGGACTCCTCGCCGCTCTCGTCGGCGTGGTGTTCGGTCTGCTGCTGGCGTTCGCGGGTCCCGCGTCGGCTCACGCCGCGCTCACCGGGAGCGATCCACAGGACGGGGCGGTGGTCGACACCGCACCCAAGCAGGTCACGCTGACCTTCTCCGAGCAGGTCGCCGTGGGCGAGGGCTCCATCCGGATCCTGGACCCCAACGGCAAGCGCGCCGACACCGAGGCGGCCCCGCTCGATCTGCACAGCGGCTCCACCGTGAAATACGGCGTCGCCCTGCACACCGGCCTCCCCGACGGCACGTACACCGTCGCCTGGCAGGCCGTCTCCGCCGACAGCCATCCGGTCTCCGGCGCCTTCACCTTCTCCATCGGCGCCCCCTCGGAGACCAGCGTCGCCCTCCCGGACAGCGAGGCCGGGGGCGGCCTCGTCGGGACCCTCTACGGGATCGCGCGCTACGCCGCGTACGCCGGCTTCATCGTGCTCGCGGGCGGCGCCGCCTTCGTCCTGGCCTGCTGGCAGCGCGGGGCGGGCGCGCGCCCGCTCCAGCGCCTCGTGGTGCGCGGCTGGATGACGATCACCGCGGCCACGCTCGCCATGCTGCTGCTGCGCAACCCGTACACCGGTTCCGGGAAGCTCGCGGACGCCTTCGACCTCGACGGGCTGAAGGCGGTCCTCGACACGAAGCCCGGCGCCGCACTCGTCTCCCGGCTGCTGCTGCTCGGCGCCAGTGCGCTGTTCGTCGCCGTGCTGTTCGGGGCGTACGCCAAGCGCGAGGACGAACGCGAGAAGAAGGACCTCACCTTCGGCCTGGCCATCGGCGGCGCGGTCATCGCCGCCGGGATCGCCGGGACGTGGGCCCTCGCCGAGCACGCGTCGACCGGCATCCAGCCGGGGATCGCCATGCCGGTCGACGTGCTCCACCTGCTGGCCGTGGCGACCTGGCTGGGCGGGCTCGCGGCCCTGCTGGTCGCGCTGTACCGCACCCCCGACGTCACCGCCGACGCCGTACGGCGCTTCTCCCGGATCGCGTTCGGCAGTGTCCTCGTGGTGGCCGCCACCGGGATCTACCAGTCCTGGCGCCAGCTCGGCTCCTGGTCCGCGCTGACCGATACCGGGTACGGGCAGCTGCTGCTGGTGAAGGTGGGGCTCGTCGCGGTCCTCGTCGGGGTCGCATCGTTCTCACGCCGGTGGACGGGAAGGCTGGCCACCGGCACGGGGGCGGCTGCGACGGATGAGACGACTGTGACAGCTACGGCGCCGGTGACAGAGGCGGAGGCGGACGCAGACGCAGAGGCCGAAACCGAAGCCACCGCCGAGGCCCTGTCCACGCCCACGCCCACGCCCGAGCCGGAGCCGGAGCCGGAGCCGAAGTCGCAGGACCCGGCGCGGGCCGTCCAGCTCGCCCGCCAGAAGGCCGCCGTGGCAACCGCCGAGAAGAAGAGGGTGCGTGATGCCGACCCCGACCGCTCCGGCCTCCGCCGCTCGGTGCTGGCCGAAGTCGGCGTCGCGGTGGCTCTGCTGGCGGTGACCACCATCCTGACCTCGACCGAGCCCGGCCGTACCGAGGAGGAGGCGGCCCGTACGTCGAACGCGGCCGCCGCCCCCGCGGCGAGCGGTCCCGTCAACCTCACGCTGCCCTTCGACACCGGCGGCAAGAACGGCAAGGGCACGGTCCGGATGGACATCGACCCCGGCCGTACCGGGACCAACGTGCTCCACCTCTGGATCGACGACGCCAACGGGAAGGCCATGGACGTCCCCGAGGTGAAGCTCGCCCTCACCCTGAAGTCCAAGGACATCGGCCCCCTTCCGGTGGTCCCGGTCCGGCTGACCGAGGGGCACTGGACATCCACCGGCGTCCAGATCCCGATAGCGGGCGACTGGAACGTCTCGGCCACCGTGCGGACGTCGGACATCGACCAGACGACGGTCGACAAGAACGTGAAGATCGGCTGAGCAGGATCGTGAACGGAAACACTGCAAACACTTCGAACGCCTCGAAGGCCTCGAACGCCTCAAGCAGCTCGCACACTTCCAGCAGCTCGAAAGGTTCCAACAGCTCGAAGGGTTCGAGCAGCGCACTCAACGGAACCGGCTCACCCGCCGGCGGCCTCTCCCGGCGGCGGCTGCTCGGCACCGCGGGTGTGGCCGGGGCCACCGGGCTGGTGCTCGGGGCGGCGGGCGGTGCGGCCGGCTACGCCGCGACGCGGGACGAGGCGCCGACCGCGCTGACCTCCGTCGGCTCCTCCGAGGTGATGTTTCACGGGAAACATCAGCCGGGGATCACCACCCCGCTCCAGGCGAGCGGCCATCTCATCGCCTTCGACCTGGCCCCCGGCGCGGGCCGGAAGGAGGCGGCCGCCCTGATGCGCCGCTGGTCCACGGCCGCGCAGCGGCTGATGGCCGGCGAGCCGACCGCCGGTGGCGCGGCGGACGGCACGGGGCACGACACCGGCATCGCGCTGGATGCCGGGCCGTCCTCGCTGACCGTCACCTTCGGCTTCGGGGCCACCTTCTTCGAACGCACGGGCCTGGTCGGCCGCCGGCCACCGGGACTCGACCCGCTGCCGCCGTTCTCCGCCGACCACCTCGACAGCGCCCGCTCCAACGGCGATCTCTGGGTGCAGATCGGCGCCGACGACGCACTCGTCGCGTTCCACGCGCTGCGGGCCGTACAGAAGGAGGCCGGTTCGACGGCCACCGTGCGCTGGCAGATGAACGGCTTCAACCGCACCCCCGGAGCCACCGCCAAGCCGATGACCGCCCGCAATCTGATGGGCCAGATCGACGGCACCGGTAATCCGAAACCGGCCGACAGCGACTTCGACCGCCGTGTCTTCGTCCCGTCCGGCGCCGGTGACGCGACGTACGCATGGCTGGCCGGCGGCTCGTACGCGGTCGTCCGGCGGATCAGGATGCTGCTGGACGACTGGGAGAAGCTCCCGGTCGAGCGTCAGGAACGGGTCATCGGCAGGCGCAAGGCCGACGGCGCCCCCCTGAGCGGCGGCACCGAGACCACCGACATGGATCTCAACAAGGCGGGCCCCGACGGTAAACTCCTGATCCCCGACAACGCCCACGCCCGGATCTCCTCCCCCGAGCGCAACAGCGGGGCGGCCATGCTCCGCCGCCCGTTCTCGTACCACGACGGCATCGCCGCGGACGGCACCCCGGACGCCGGACTGCTGTTCATCTGCTGGCAGGCGGATCCGCTGCGGGGCTTCGTGCCGGTACAGCGCAAACTCGACCGGGGAGACGCCCTGTCGCCGTTCCTCCGGCACGAGGCGAGCGGCCTCTTCGCGGTGCCGGGCGGTGCGGCGGCCGGGGAGTACGTGGGCCAGCGGTTGCTGGAGTCCTGAGCCAGTACGGCGCGTTGGTCCTGGAGTCCCAAGCCACCCCGGCGCATTAGGGTGACGGTATGTCCGCCACGCGCTACGCCTATCTCGGCCCAGAGGGCACCTTCACCGAGGTCGCCCTCCGTACGCTCCCGGAAGCCGCCACCCGTGAGCTCGTCCCGATGGTCTCCGTGCCGGCGGCCCTGGACGCGGTGCGGAACGGCACGGCCGCCGCGGCGCTCGTACCGATCGAGAACTCCGTCGAGGGCGGCATCACCACCACCCTCGACCAGCTGACCAGCGGTGAACCGCTGATGATCTACCGCGAGGTGCTGCTCTCCATCACCTTCGCGCTGCTCGTACGCCCCGGTACCAAGCTGTCCGACGTCAAGACGGTCACCGCTCACCCGGCCGCACAGCCGCAGGTGCGCAACTGGATGGCCGCCCATCTCCCGCAGGCCGTATGGGAGTCGGCGGCGTCCAACGCGGACGGTGCGCGGCTCGTGCAGGAGGGGCGGTACGACGCCGCCTTCGCGGGTGAGTTCGCCGCGGCGACGTACGGGCTCGAACCGCTGGTGACCGAGATCCACGACGCGGAGAACGCCCAGACCCGTTTCGTGCTCGTGGGACGCCCGGCCCGGCCGGCGGCGCCGACCGGTGCGGACAAGACGTCGGTGGTCATCTGGCTGGGCGACGACCATCCCGGCGCACTGCTCGAACTGCTCCAGGAGTTCGCGGTGCGCGGGGTGAACCTGATGCTGATCCAGTCCCGGCCGACGGGCGCGGGCATCGGGAACTACTGCTTCGCGGTGGACGCCGAGGGTCATATCTCCGACCGCCGGGTGGGCGAGGCGCTGATGGGGCTCAAGCGGATCTGCCCGAACGTCCGCTTCCTCGGCTCGTACCCGCGGGCCGGAGTGACGCCGGCGGAGGTACGCCCGTTGCGTCCGGGTACGTCGGACGCGGAGTTCACGGTGGCCTCTGACTGGCTGGCCCGTAACCAGGACGGGCGTGCCTGACGGCCCTCGTCCCGTCACACCCGTACGCCCTCACTCCCCTGCCCTTCCGCGCTCTTCCGCGCGCCCGCCCTTCCGGTGCGATCAGCGGATTGTCATCATGGGAAAAGTTATCCACAGGCGCGAGTCTCGACCTGGGGACAAGTCGACACCGCAACGCGACATGGTCGACAAATCGCCCCAGTCCGCTCAGATCCATCCACAGACCAGCAGGACGCCCCCTGTCACCCCAATTCCATTGATCAACTCTTTAGAGCGAGCAATTCCCACCCGAACGAGCCTGCAGGGCGGGTTTGAAGCGGGATTCCATGAGCCTTCACGCCACTTTCGGAATGATCTCCTCCATGTCCACAGATCTTCCTCACAGCCTGTGGATAACTTTTGAGAACTAGCCCTCCCTGTGGACAAGTGACGACCAACTCCCCTTCCGGGCAAGGCTGATACGTCAAGACCCATGAACCCTTCCGCCCCATTTAGGGGAATAGGGCCTCTTTATTGACGCCGACATCCAAACGCGCGCCATGGATTCCTCCCCAGCATTACCAATACCGGCAATTCGGGCAAAGTGACACGCTTGTCCATATCGGTTCGAGCTACGGAAGCCGACACCGGTAGCCTGGAGGGGTGATTGACCTTCGCCTGCTTCGTGAGGACCCCGACCGTGTTCGCGCCTCCCAGCGCGCCCGTGGAGAGGACGTCGCACTCGTCGACGCCCTTCTCTCCGCCGACGAGCGGCGCAGGTCGTCCGGGGTTCGGTTCGACGAACTCCGTTCCGAGCAGAAATCGCTCGGCAAGCTCATCCCCAAGGCCTCTCCGGAGGAGCGCGCCGAGCTCCTGAAGAAGGCCGAGCAGCTCAAGGCCGACGTCAAGGCGGCCGACGCGACGCAGGGCGAGGCCGACGAGGAGACCAAGTCCCTGCTGCTGCGGCTCGGCAACATCGTCCACGAGGACGTGCCGGTCGGCGGCGAGGAGGACTTCGTCGTCCTGGAGACGCACGGCACCATCCGCGACTTCGGCGCCGAGGGCTTCGAGCCCAAGGACCACCTGGAGCTCGGCGAGGCGCTCGGCGCCATCGACATGGAGCGCGGCGCCAAGGTGTCCGGCTCGCGCTTCTACTACCTGACGGGCGTCGGCGCGCTGCTGGAGCTCGCCCTCGTCAACGCGGCGATCGCCCAGGCCACCGAGGCCGGCTTCATCCCGATGCTCACCCCGGCGCTGGTCCGCCCGCGCGCCATGGAGGGCACCGGTTTCCTCGGCCAGGCCTCGGAGAACGTGTACCACCTGGAGAAGGACGACTTCTACCTGGTCGGCACCTCCGAGGTACCGCTCGCGGCGTACCACATGGACGAGATCATCGACGCGGACAAGCTGCCGCTGCGCTACGCCGGCTTCTCGCCGTGCTTCCGCCGCGAAGCCGGTACGTACGGCAAGGACACCCGTGGCATCTTCCGGGTCCACCAGTTCGACAAGGTCGAGATGTTCTCGTACGTCGACCCGGCGGACGCCCAGGCCGAGCACCAGCGCCTGCTGGACTGGGAGAAGCAGTGGCTCACCGCTCTCGAGCTGCCCTTCCAGGTGATCGATGTCGCCACCGGCGACCTGGGGGCCTCGGCCTCCAGGAAGTTCGACTGCGAGGCGTGGATCCCGACCCAGGGCAAGTACCGCGAGCTGACCTCCGCGTCCAACTGCGACGGTTTCCAGGCCCGCCGGCTCTCCGTCCGGATGCGTGACACCCGCGACGGCAAGAAGGTGCTCCAGCCCCTGTCCACGCTGAACGGCACGCTCTGCGCCGTACCGCGCACCATCGTGGCGATCCTGGAGAACCACCAGCTCGCCGACGGTTCGGTACGGGTGCCCGAGGTGCTCCGTCCGTACCTGGGCGGGCGTGAGGTCCTGGAGCCGGTCGCCAAGTGACCTTCCCCTACAAGCTCGTCGCGACCGACCTCGACGGCACCCTGCTGCGCGAGGACCACACGGTCTCCGGGCGCACGCGTGAGGCACTGGCCGCGGTCACCGCGGCCGGTGCCGCGCACATCATCGTCACCGGCCGCGCGGTCCCGTGGACCCGGCACATCCTGGACGACCTGGGCTACGAGGGCCTCGCGGTCTGCGGCCAGGGCGCGCAGGTCTACCACGCGGGCGAGCACAAGCTGCTGACCTCGCTGACGCTGGACCGGCAGCTCGCCGGTCTCGCGCTGTCCAAGATCGAGGCGGAGGTCGGCCCGCTGGCGCTGGCGGCCAGCCGCGACGGGCTGGACGGCGAGGTGCTGGTCGGTCCGGGCTACCGCGTGCAGGAGGGTCCGCTGCCGGCCCTCTTCGTGCAGGACCCGGCCGAGATGTGGGCGGCCCCGCTCAACAAGGTGTACGTCCAGCACCCGGATCTGGACGACGACGCACTGGCGAAGGCCGCGCGAGCGGCGGTCGGCAATCTGGTCGACGTGGTCATGGCCGGCCCCGGGGTCGTGGAGATCCTGCCGCTCGGGCTCAGCAAGGCCACCGGTCTCTCGCTGGCCGCGCGCCGGCTGGGCGTGAAGGCGGCGGACACGATCGCCTTTGGTGACATGCCGAACGACATCCCGATGTTCGCCTGGTCACGACACGGTGTGGCCATGGCCAACGCGCACGAGGATCTCAAGGCCGTGGCCCACGAGGTCACCGCGTCGAACGAGGACGACGGGATCGCCGTGGTGCTGGAGCAGCTGCTCCAGCAGTCCTAGGGGCCGGCTGCCCGAGGCGGAGGATGCGCGGATCGAACGCGCGCGGGGTTTCCCCCGACGACGGCTTAGCAAGCCGCTGCCTTACCACTCGGCCAATCCTCCGGGGGAGGGCGGCCGCGCGCGATGCGCGGGAAACGGCCGCCCCGGCGTGTTGCGCGAAGCGGCTCGGCGGAGCAGTCCCTGATGACTACTTCGCGGCCCGCTCGGGCACGCCCTGCTGGGAGCTCGACGGACTCGGACTCTCGGTCATCGCCGCGCTCCTCTCCCGGTCTGTGGTGCCGTACCCGGCGGGTGCCGTACCGCCTACTGTGCCGCGCACCCGATGTCCGGTGCCACTCATTTACGGGCGGCGGGTGCCGCGTGGCACCGGACATCAGGGTTCTCAGCGGCTCCTGTTGCGGCGGCTCAGATCCTTCAGCCCGCGCGCGAGCTCGTCCATCCGCCCGTCGAGCCGGACGATGTCCTCGGACACCCCGCCCAGCCGCACGCTCATGGCACCGACCACCTGCTGGGTGACCTCGAGCCTCCGGTCGAGGCTGTCGAGCCGGAACGACATCCGGCTGAGGACGGGCCCCAGCTCCTGGAGAGCGGTACCGACTCCGGCCAGGCAGCTTTCGACCCGGGTGACGCGGTGTTCGAGCGAGGCGTATCCCGCCCGCAGGTCCTGCTCGGCGTCGAGAAGATACGTACGGACGCAGCGTGCGATGTCGCTGTCGCGGAGCAGCATCGCGACGTTGAGGACGGTCCTGCGGGTGTAGATACGGAGCTGCGTGGCCGCCTGTGGATAACTTTCCGCCTGCCCGTCTCCCCATAGCGACACCATGTCGCTATGGAAAGAGCGCAGCTCAGAGCCGCGCAGCACCCGCATCCCATTCTCGATGAGCTCGCTCTGATGGCGGTCGGTGAGCCTCCTGACAGAGGCTGTGGATACTTCGAAGTACCGGGCCACGTCCTCGGTGCGGACATGGATTCCGTCCGGGAGCATGACAAGGCTCTTCACCTTGTCGAGAGCGTCGACGCGCTCCATCTGCTCGACGCGCAGCGCGCGCGATTCGAGCAGGGCGACTTCCGTGGGCATGAGCATGCCTTCCGATCGTGAAAGCGACGGGGGACAGCCCTCTCCCCGGGCCCAGGGGGCGGAGGACGCTCACAGGTGCCACTTGCTCAATGGCCGACCCGATGGGTGTCGCCCGTAGGCGTGTCCCACGGCATCGGCATTCCCCGAATTCACGAAAGCTCGACGTCACGGATTCCAGTTGCCTCCACGCATCCGGAACAACGAACCGATATCCGTACAGTTACGCGTAATACTGTCCGACATGCGACAGCCCCCGTCCGTCGGACGGGGGCTGTCGTATCGCAGGCTCTCTGTGCTCACTCCTCGCCGGCGAGCTTGAGGGTGCGCAGCTTCTGGCCCGCGTACCAGGTCGCCGCCACGGTGACCACGATCAACAGGACCGTCGCGAGCGGCAGTCCGACGTCGGAGGTGATGGCGCCGCCCCCGCCGATCTTCTCGGCCACCGCGAGCGACCACTGCTGGACGCTGAGCGTGCGCGCACCGGAGACCAGGCTGCCGAAGAGGGCCTCCCACACCAGCGCGTAGACGAGTCCGAGGACCACCGCGTGCCGGCTGATCGTGCCCAGGAGCAGGAACAGCGCGCTGTAGGCGATCGAGGCGACCAGGGCGGCGATCGTGTAGGCCACCGCGATCTGCTGGCCGTTGCCGTTGAGGATCAGGCCGGCGATCAGGGTCGGCACCGCCGAGAACACCATCGTCACGGCGATGGCCACGATCAGCTTGGTGAAGATGATCGTCGGCCGGGTCACCGGCTTGGCCAGCAGATAGACGATCGAGCCGTCGTCGATCTCCGGACCGATGGCGCCCGTTCCGGCGATCACGCCGATCAGCGGAACCATGGTGGCGATGGCGAAACCGCCCAGCACGTCCGAGGCGACCTGGTCATCGGCCCCGGCGAACACGCGTACCGCGACGGCGATGACCACCAGCAGCGCGGGCAGGATGAAGAGGATGGCGGCCCGGCGCCGGCCGAGCAGGGCCCGGTAGGTGAGCCGGGCGACTGTGGGGTCGTACATGACGCTTCACAGCTCCTTATCGGCCACTACTCAGGCCGCTACGAGATAGGAAAAGACCGATTCGAGGGATTCGTCGGACGGCGAAACGGTCAGCAGCCGGATGCCCTGTTCGCGTGCCACCTTCGGCAGCAGCGTGGTGAAGCGTACGAAGTCGACCGCCTGGATGCGCAGGGCCTGTTCACTCAGGTCCACTTCGATCCCGGCCGTCGAGGGGTCGGCGATGAGCGCGGCGGCGAGCGCGCGGTCGTCGCTGGACCGTACGAGATAGCGGTGCGGGCGGTCGGTCATCAGCCGGCGGATCTTCCGGAAGTCACCGGACGCCGCGTGCCGTCCGGCCACGATCACCTCGATGTGCGAGGCGAGTTGCTCGACCTCTTCGAGGATGTGCGAGGAGAAGAGCACCGTGCGGCCCTCTTCTCCCATCCGTCGCAGCAGTTCCATCAGCTGCATCCGCTGGCGCGGGTCCATCCCGTTGAACGGCTCGTCGAGCAGCAGCACGGACGGGTCGTGGACCAGGGCCGAGGCCATCTTCACGCGCTGGCGCATGCCCTTGCTGTACGTCGAGATCTTGCGGTCCTGCGCGTACTCCATCTGGACCGTGGCCAGCGAGGCAGCCGCCTCGGCGGCGCCGAGACCGTGCAGTTCCGCGTTGGCGACCACGAATTCGCGGCCGGTCAGGAAGTCGTACATGCCCTCCCGCTCGGGCACGATGCCGATCGCGCGGTACACGGCTTCGTTGCGCCAGATCGCCTTGCCGTCGAGCGTGACCGTGCCCGTCGACGGGGCGAGGAATCCGGCCATCATGTTGATCAGCGTGGACTTGCCCGCGCCGTTGGGACCCAGCAGACCGGTGACGCCCGGTCCCACGGTCATGCTCACGTCGTTGACGGCGACCACATTGCCGAACCAGCGGGAGGTGTGGTCGATCTCGATGGTGGTCACAGCCCGACCCTCCGGTAGCGGCGCATCAGTACGGCGTACGAGCCGGCGACGAGCGCGAGAACAACGATCAGATAGACCACACCGGCGCCGGCCCCCGGGCCTTCCCCTCCGGGGAAGGCGGAGGTGGCCCCGAGGAACGCGGTCTGCACACCGTCGATCAGCGTGATCGGGGAGAACAGCCCCAGCCACGGGACGGCTCCGGTGGACCCCGTCGACCAGGCGATGCCCTGGACGGTGGAGACGGCACCGTAGGAGATGGTGAGCACGGCGATCACCGCGGCGACGCCGAAGCCCCGGCGCGGGGTGAGCGCGGCCATCACCAGGCCGAGACCGGCGAAGAGCACGGAGAGCAGCGCCACCGACACCATTCCCTGGGCGAACCACTTGGTCTGGTTGCCGAAGTCGAACTTCGCCAGCAGTGCGCCGGCGTAGAGGATGACGAGCGGCGCGCCGGTGAGCACGAAGAGCGCGGAGGCCATGGCGGCGAACTTGGCGATGACGTAGTCGCCGCGCTCGATCGGCCGGGAGAAGTACAGCGGCACGCTCTTGAAGCGGAGGTCCCTGGAGACCGACTGCGGTGCCTGCGAGGCGAGGAACAGCCCGATGACCGCCTGGAGGAAGATCGCGTAGGAGGTGTACTTGACCGGCAGCTTCGTCGAGTCGGGGATGTTGATGGCCACGGCCACGATGATCGCGGCGACCAGGCACATCACGCCGAACAGCAGCATGGGCAGCACCTTGGACTTGACCGAACGGCCGAGCCCGAAGGAACCCCGCAGGGACTGCGAGTAGAGGGAGCGGCGTGCGTACGCACGGCCGAGGCGCGGGCCGTCGTAGGCGCGGTAGCCGATGTTGTGGATCCGGGAGGTCTCGCTCCCGGTCGCGGCGCCGGTCTCAGTGCTCATCGCTACCGCTCCCCTTCTGCTGTACGGCCCCGGCGGCCACGGGCGCGGTCTGCGCCACGACCTGCGCCGCCGGTGCCTCTTCGGTACGGAAGACCTCGGCGATGTGGTGGCGTCGCTGTTCCATCCGGACGAGACCGAGGCCCAGGCCGGCGACGCTGTCGCGGACGACGTCGTACGTCTCCTCGCCGGTCGCCTCGATCAGCAGGATGTGGCCCGCCCCCGGCAGCCCCTCCGTGTCCAGGCCGTCGAGACCCACCAGCTTGATCCCGGTGTCCGTGAGGGCGCGGCGCAGCGCGTCGGTCCCGTTGGGGTGGGTGTCGCTGTCGGTGACCTCGACCGCGAGGGTCGTGGTGGTCTGGGTGAAGTCGCTGGTGGAGCTGGAGCGCAGGAGCGCTCCGCCGTCGATGACGACGACGTGGTCGCAGGTGCGTTCCAGTTCGCCCAGGAGGTGCGAGGTGACCAGGACCGAGATGCCGAAGTCGGTGTGCACCCGCCGGATCAGGCTGAGCATCTCGTCGCGGCCGACCGGGTCGAGGCCGTTGGTCGGCTCGTCCAGGAGGACCAGCTGCGGGTCGTGGACCAGGGCCTGGGCCAGCTTCACCCGCTGTTTCATGCCGGTCGAATAGCCGCCGATGGGGCGGTAGCGCTCCTCGTACAGGCCGACGTGGCGCAGGGTGTCCGCGGTGCGTTCGCGTGCCGCGGTGGGCGGCAGTCCGGACATCCGGGCCATGTGGACGACGAACTCGGTGGCCGAGACGTCGGGCGGCAGGCAGTCGTGCTCGGGCATGTAGCCGACCCGTTCCCGGATGGCGGCGCCGCTGGTCGAGACATCGAGCCCGAGCACCGCGGCCCGGCCCTCGGTGGCGGGAGACAGACCCAGCAGGATCTTGATCAACGTGGACTTGCCGGCTCCGTTGGCGCCCACCAGCCCGGTCACACCGGGGCCGATGTCCAAGGAGAGCCGGTCAAGTGCGGTTACCCGGGGGAACCGCTTGCTCAGGCTTTCGGTCGCAATGACAGTCACGTCATTGACGGTAGTGGCGCGGGCCACACCGGTCGTCAGACCTGACGGCTGGTTTCTCGTCAGACTCCAGATGTACGGACCCGTAGGGGGACCCCGTCAAGGAGGAGGCCGGTCCCCTGGTCCGCCCCTGGTTCCGGTCGTCGTGCCGGGTGCTCGCGCGGAGTTGTCCACAGGTCCGGCGCACCTCTTGACGTAGCCGCCGGACATTGTCACATTCATCAGTGTCACGTTACGGGCACGTACCGCACACGGCAGGGAACGGACGGTGGCATGGCCTCGCGAGTGAACGACGAACGGGCCTCGGATCTGCGGGGGTTCAGAGACGTGCAGCGTCTCGCGTACGCCTGCGCGGAAGCGGTCGCCGCCCGTCTGAGGCCGGGGGTGACCGAGCGGGACGCGGCCCGGATGCAGCGCGAGTGGCTGCGTCGGCGCGGGGTGCGGGACTGGTTCCACCTTCCCTTCGCCTGGTTCGGGGACCGCACGGCGTTCGCCGGTTTCAAGGTGCCGCTGCAGTTCTTCCCGACCGACCGGAAGCTGGAGCCGGGGATGCCGTTCATCCTCGACATGGCCCCGGTGTACAGGGGATTCACCGCGGACATCGGCTACTCGGGCTGCCTGGGGCTGAACCCCCTGCACGACAGGCTGCTCGCCGATCTGGAGGTCCACCGCGAGCTGATCCTGCGCGAGGTGCGCGAGCGGCGCCCGCTGCGCGAGATATACGAGGACGTGGAGCGCCTGATGATCAGGCAGGGCTACGCCAACCGGCACCGCGCGTATCCCTTCGGCGTCATCGCCCACAAGGTCGACCGCGTGGCCGAACGCCGTTGGTCGCCGCACGTGTTCGGGTTCGGCACCCAGTCGCTCAAGGGGCTGCTGAGTGACGCGGTGCACGGGCACCGGGACGGCTGGTCGCCGCTCTGGAGTCCGTACCGCTTCTCCGACCATCCTCCGCAGCCGGGCCTGTGGGCGGTCGAACCCCATCTCGGATTCCGGGGTACCGGCGCGAAGTTCGAGGAGATCCTGGTCGTCACCGACTCACGGGACCCCGAGCAGAGCGCCTTCTGGCTGGACGAGGATCTGCCGCATGTGCGGCGCTGGGCCGAGGAGAGGGTGGCGGCATGAGTCTGCGGGATCTGCCGGGGGCGCGCGAGCGCCGGGTGGCCACGGGCGGTATCGAGCTGTGCGTCGTCGAGCTGGGCGAGGAGACGCGTCCGACGATCGTGCTCGTGCACGGCTACCCGGACAGCAAGGAGGTCTGGACGCAGGTCGCCCGGCAGCTGGCCGAACAGTGGCACGTCGTGCTGTACGACGTACGCGGTCACGGCGGTTCGACGGCGCCCGTCCCGCTGCGCGGCGGCTTCACCCTGGAGAAGCTGACCGACGACTTCCTGGCCGTCGTCGACACGGTGAGCCCGGACCGGCCGGTCCATGTGGTCGGGCACGACTGGGGCTCGGTCCAGGCCTGGGAGTTCGCGACGGTCAGCCGCACGGAGGGCCGGATCGCCTCCTTCACCTCGATGTCCGGCCCCTCTCTGGACCACTTCGGGCACTGGATCAAGCAGCGGATGGCCCGGCCCACTCCGCGCCGGGTGGGCCAGCTGCTGGGCCAGGGCGCCAAGTCCTGGTACGTGTACATGTTGCATACGCCGGTCCTGCCGGAGCTGGCATGGCGCGGTCCGCTCGGCAAGCGGTGGCCCGGCATCCTGGAGCGGCTGGAGAAGGTGCCGCCGGGCGACTACCCGACGGCGTCCCTGCCCGACGACGCGGCGCACGGGGCCTGGCTCTACCGCGACAACGTCCGGTCCCGGCTGCGCAGGCCCCGCACCGATGCCTACGCGCATGTGCCGGTCCAGCTGATCACGCCGACCGGCGACGTCTTCCTGTCGCAGCAGCTCTACGACGACCTCGAGTCATGGGTGCCGCAGTTGACCCGCCGCTCGCTGCCGGCCAAGCACTGGGTACCGCGCACCAGGCCCGACCAGCTGGCCTCCTGGATCAATGAGTTCGCCGCCGTCAACGAGGAGGCTCTACGGGGCGGCGTCCCGGTGCGGGACACCGCGCCGAAGGGTGCGTACGCGGACCGGTTCGGCGGACAGCTCGTCCTGGTGACGGGCGCGGCCGGCGGTATCGGCCGGGCCACCGCCTTCGCCTTCGCGGAGGCGGGCGCCCGGGTGGTGGCCGTGGACCGGGATGCGGACGGTGCGGCCCGAACGGCGGAGCTGGCCCGGCTGATAGGCGCCCCGGCCGCCTGGGCGGAGACGGTCGACGTCAGCGACGAGCAGGCCATGGAGAAGCTCGCCGAGAAGGTCGCCGCCGAGTACGGGATCGTCGACGTGCTGGTGAACAACGCGGGGATCGGGCTGTCCGGCTCGTTCCTGGAGACGACCACAGAGGACTGGAAGCACGTCCTCGACGTCAACCTCTGGGGTGTCATCCACGGCTGCCGGCTCTTCGGCAAGCAGATGGCCGAGCGGGGGCAGGGCGGCCACATCGTCAACACCGCCTCCGCTGCGGCGTATCAGCCGTCGCGGGCGCTTCCGGCGTACAGCACGTCGAAGGCCGCCGTGCTGATGCTCAGCGAATGCCTGCGCGCCGAGCTCGCGGAGAAGTCGATCGGGGTCAGCGCGGTCTGTCCCGGCATCGTCAACACGAACATCACCGCGACCACGCATTTCGCCGGGACCGACGCGGCGGAGGAGCGGCGGCTGCGGAAACGGACGAGCAAGCTGTACGGGGTGCGCAACTACCCGCCGGAGAAGGTCGCAGAGGCGATCCTGCGAGCGGTGGTCCGCAACCAGGCCGTCGTCCCGGTGACGCCGGAGTCCCATGCCGCCCGGTTCCTGTCCCGGGTCAGCCCCGGGGCGCTGCGCGGCATCGCCCGGCTGAAGCCGCCGCTGTGAGCGGGGCGGGGCCGTCGCCTGCCGGGCGGACGGGCGCGGAGTACCGGATCGAGGACCTGGCGCATGCCAGCGGGGCCACGGTCCGCACGATCCGCGCCTACCAGGACCGCGGGCTGCTGCCGACCCCGGAGCGCCGGGGCCGGGCCAATGTGTACCGGGACACCCATCTCACCCGGCTGCGGCAGATCGCCGATCTGCTCGACCGCGGTTACACCCTGGCCAGCATCAAGGAGTTGCTGGAGGCGTGGGACACGGGCCGCGGGCTCGGCGGGGTGCTCGGGCTCGTCGCCGAGGTGCACGGGCCGTGGACCGACGAGCGGGCGGACCGGATCACCCGGGCCGAGCTGGAGGTGAGGTTCGGCGGCACCTCCGACGACCGGGCCGTCGCCGAGGCGGTGGACCTCGGCGTGCTCGAACCAATCCCCGGACGCGAAGACGAGTTCCTGGTCCCGAGTCCCCAAGAGCTGGCGGTCGCGGTGGAGTTGTATGCGGCGGGTGTGCCGCTCAGCGCGATCTCCGGGCATCTGAGGGAGCTTCGGGGTCAGGTCGAGCAGATAGCGTCCCGTTTCCTGGAGTTCACCACGGAGCATGTTTTCGCCCGCTATCTCGGCCATCGGCCGCCGACGGACGCGGACGCGGCCGAGGCCGCCTCGATGGTGCGCAGGCTCCGTCCGCTCGCCCAGCAGACGGTGGACGCCGAACTGGCGCGTGCGATGCGGACGTTCGCGACGCGTCATCTGGAGCAGCATCTCACCGCTGAGGAGCCCTTCACCTCGGCTCGCGTGGCGCATACGCCGGTGCCGGTGGCCCTGCCGCCCTCGACAATCACGGCCGTGGAGCGTCTGGTTGGCCAGGAGCACGCTGCCGCGTTCGTCACTGCGGCCACTGAACGTGAAGTACAAGCAAGAACATTGGATACTCTTGCCTCATCTCATGCCAAGATGCAGCAAATTGACCAAATAGGCTAAATCGCAGGCCACTTGTCCACAGAATCGTCAAATTACCTGTGGATAACCCTAGTTGGCTGTGGATCAAACCTGTGGACAAGAATTGCTGCTGTGCATCCCGAGAGAATCCGGATGCGCCGGAGACCGCTCCGCGGGCACTCTGGACGGATGGATGAAAGACGCACCGTCAAGGTGTCGAAGTACCTCTCGAAGCACCTGCGGCATCAGCCCGAACGGATCGGCCTGCAGCTCGACGCACACGGCTGGGTGGCCATCGACGAGCTGCTCCGGGCCACGGCACACCACCGCTTCCCGCTCACCCGCGCCGAGCTCGACCACGTCGTCGCCTCCAACGACAAGCAGCGCTTCGCCGTCGAGGGCGGCCGCATCCGGGCCAGCCAGGGGCACACCGTGGAAGTGGACCTGGACCTGCCACCGGCCGAGCCGCCCGCGTACCTCTATCACGGTACGGTCGGCCGGTTCCTGGACGCGATCCGGAGCGAGGGCCTGCGGCCGATGAACCGCACCCATGTCCACCTCTCGCCGGACCGTGAGACGGCGACCCGTGTCGGGGCCCGACGCGGCAAGCCCGTCGTGCTGACCGTGGACACCGCCGCGATGCACCTGGCCGGCCACACCTTCTGCGTCAGCGCCAACGGGGTCTGGCTCACGGCCGCGGTGCCCCCGGAGTTCCTGCGCCTGCCCGGCTGACCAGGGAGCGCATCCCCTGTCCGGCGCGCACCGTGCAGTCGGCCACGGCACCCATGCGGCCTGCCCGGTCGGCGGAAAGGTGACACGTAGGCTCGGGGCATGAGCCTGCGCCTGAGCACCGTGATCCTCCCCGTAGACCGATGGCACGAGGGGGGTCGCGCGAAGTGGCAGCGAGCCGAGGAGCTCGGGTTCCACGCCGCGTACACCTACGACCATCTCTCCTGGCGCACCTTCCGCGACGGCCCTTGGTTCGGCGCCCTGCCCACCCTCACGGCCGCCGCCACAGTGACTGAGCGCCTCCGCCTGGGCACCCTCGTCACCTCCCCGAACTTCCGCCACCCCGTGACACTCGCCAAGGAACTGATCTCTCTCGACGACATCTCCGACGGGCGGATCACCCTGGGCATCGGGGCGGGCGGCAACGGCTTCGACG
The DNA here is from genome assembly GCF_044756945.1 of Streptomyces sp. NPDC091387. Taxonomy (NCBI): domain Bacteria; kingdom Bacillati; phylum Actinomycetota; class Actinomycetes; order Kitasatosporales; family Streptomycetaceae; genus Streptomyces; species Streptomyces sp. NPDC091387. Next base: position 46,904 of record NZ_JBIVTZ010000016.1, read on the forward strand.
CGACGGCGCTGGGGCAGGAGGCGTGGACGCCGCGTGAGCGCGCGGACCGCTTCGGCGAGTTCGTACCGCTGCTCGACCGGCTGCTCACCGAGGACGCGGTGACGCAGGAGGGGACCTTCTACTCGGCGGTCGAGGCGCGGAACATCCCGGGCTGTGTGCAGCGGCCTCGGCTGCCCTTCGCGGTGGCAGCCACCGGACCGCGCGGGCTGAAGCTGGCCGCCCGGTACGGGCAGGCCTGGGTGACGACCGGGGACCCGAAGCTGTTCGAGGAGGGGACTCCGGAGCAGTCGGTGGCCGCGCTGCGTGGCCAGATCGAGCGACTCGGTGCGGCCTGCGCCGCGATCGGCCGGGACGCCACGCCGCTGGACAAGATCCTGCTCATGGGCTTCACCCCGGACCGCAACCGTCCGCTGGAGTCGGTCGACGCGTTCGTCGACTTCGCCGGCCGCCACCGCGACCTCGGCTTCACCGAGCTCGTGCTCCACTGGCCCATCCCGGACTCGGACTTCGCGACCGACCAGGGGGCCTTCGAGAAGATCGCGACCGAGGCGCTCGGCCAGCTCCGTTGACGGACGCACCGCTGACACACCGCTGACGGACGCGCTGTAAGGGCACGGGGCGGCTCCGGCAGTCAGTCCGCTGAGGTCGTGGCCCGCCAGTGACGGCCGACGCCGGGTGCTGGTGCCGGCGCGGTCACCACACCAGGTGACCGCGCCGATCAGTTCCGGCGTCGGCGGCTCCTGCGGGTCACCGGCCCATCCGGGGGCGTCAGGTGCGCGGAGTGCCAGGTACGCGGAAGGCTTCGGCAGAACTCCAACCTTCTGGCATATGCCAGAGGGATGTTCCCCTGCTCAGCACGCGTGCGTACTCAGATGTGCGCCCCTACGCACGCCCGTGCACCCGGGTACGCGAGAATGGGGCGGTGACCTCAGCTACCGATTCCCCTCTTCCTGCCGCTCCCCGGCTGATCGCCACCGACCTGGACGGCACCCTCCTGCGCGACGACAAGACCGTCTCGGACCGCACGGTCGCGGCGCTCGCCGCCGCCGAGGAGGCCGGGATCGAGGTCTTCTTCGTCACCGGCCGGCCCGCCCGATGGATGGATGTCGTCAGCGACCACGTCCACGGCCACGGCCTGGCTATCTGCGCCAACGGCGCCGCCGTCGCCGACCTGCACGACGGCGGCAGGCTGCTGAAGGTCCGCGCCCTGGAACGGGAGGCCGCCCTCGACGTCGTGCACACCCTGCGCGCGGCCGCCCCCGGCACCTCCTTCGCCGTCGAACTGGCCACCGGTATCCACTACGAGTCGGACTACCCGCCCTTCCACCTCGATCCCGGCGCCACCGTGGCCGCCGCCGAGAAGCTGCTCCACGAGGAGACACCGGGCACCGGCGCACCCGTGCTGAAGCTCCTCGCCCACCACGGCGAGCTGACCCCGGACGACTTCCTCGCCCTGGCCCGTACCGCCGCGGGCGACCGGGCCTCCTTCACCCGGTCCAGCCCGACCGCCCTCCTGGAGGTCAGCGGACCGGGCGTCTCCAAGGCCAGCACACTGGAACTCTGCTGCGCCGAGCGCGGCATCTCCCCCGCCGAGGTCGTCGCGTTCGGGGACATGCCCAACGACGTGGAGATGCTGAGCTGGGCCGGCGCCTCGTACGCGATGGGCAACGCCCACCCGGCCGCCGTGGCGGCGGCCACCGGCCGTACGGCCACCAACAACGAGGACGGCGTCGCGGTCGTCATCGAGCGGCTCATCGCCGAGCAGGCCCTGTCCCGCACCCAGCGCTGAGCGGCGCCGGGCCGACCGAACACCGACGCCGCCTCGCGAAGCCGCTGCGGGCGGCGTGACCCGCGCGGTGTCAGAGCGGTGCCTGCCACACCACCGTCGTGCCGCCGCCGTCCTCCCCGAGGCCGGGTCCGAACCAGCTGGCCCCGCCGAGCGACTCCGCCCGGCGGGCCAGGTTCCGGAGCCCGCTGCGCCTGCCGCCCGGCGGGATGCCCACACCGTCGTCGGCGACCGTGAGCCGTACCGCGTCCCGCCCGTCGGGAAGCGTGGCGGTCGCGTCCACGACCACGTCGATCCGGGACGCCACGGCGTGCCGGAAGGCGTTCGACAGCGCCTCACGCAGCGCCGCGATCAGGTTCTTGCCGGTCAGCTCGCCGACCCCGGAGTCGACCGGGCCGAGGAAGCGGTGTGACGGTTTGAAGCCCAGTGGGACCGCCGCCATGTTGATCTCGCGCAGCACCCGCGTGCGCAGCCCGGACGGCGCCTCGGCCGGCTCCTGCTGCAACGCGAAGATCGCGGTACGGATCTCCTGGATGGTCACGTCCAGCTCGTCGACCGCCCGGCCCACGCCGGTCTGCACCTCCGGCACGGCCGACCGGCGCTGAGCGCTCTCCAGCATCATCCCGGTGGCGAACAGCCGCTGAATGACCAGGTCGTGCAGGTCCCGGGCGATCCGGTCGCGGTCTTCGTAGACCGCGAGCCGTTCCCGGTCCCGCTGTGCCTCGGCCATCATCAGCGCGAGCGCGGCCTGCGAGGCGAACTGGGCGGCGAGGGTCCGCTCCGTCTCGGTGAACGGCCGGCCGCCCCTGGCCCGCGGGGTGGCGAGCGCGCCGAGCACCCGGCCCCCGCTGTGCAGCGGGAGCAGCATGCTCGGCCCGAACCGGTCCGCCAGCCTGGTGGTCACGCGGGGGTCGGTGGCCGAGTCGTCCACGAAGACGGCCTCGCCGCTCAGCAGGGTCGCCACGATCGGGCTCTGCGCCGGGATGATCACCCCGAGCGCCGCGACCGGCTCCTCCGCGGACACGGCGACGATCTCCAGGCCCCCTTCCTCGGCCGGCAGCAGCACGATCCCGGCGTCGGAGGCGGCGAGATGGCGGGCCTGTTCGGCGACGACCGCGAGCGCGTCGTCGGCGTCCCCGCCGGAGAGCAGGGCGGTGGTCACGGCGACCGAGCCGTCGATCCACCGCTCGCGCTGCCGGGCGGCCTCGTACAGCCGGGCATTGCCGATGGCGATGCCCGCCTCGGTGGCCAGCACCCGCACCATGTGCAGGTCGTAGTCGGTGAACTCGCCCCCTCCGTCCTTCTCGGCCAGATAGAGGTTGCCGAAGATCTCGCCCTGCACCCGGATCGGTACGCCGAGGAAGGTCCGCATCGGGGGATGGCCCGGCGGGAATCCGGCGCACCGCGGATCGGCCGTCAGATCGGTGAGCCGTACGGGCCGGGGGTCGTGAATCAGGGCGCCGAGCAGACCCCGGTGGCCGTCGGGCCGGTGGCCGATCTCGTTCGCCACCGACTCAGGGACCCCGTAGGTGACGAAGTCCGAGAGCCCTTTGCCCTCCTCGTCCACGACGCCGATGGCCGCGTAGCGGGCGTGGGCCAGTTCGGCCGCCGTCTCGCAGATCCGGTCGAGGGTGGTGTGCAGTTCGAGCCCGGTGCCGACGGAGCGCATGGCTTCGAGCAGCTGCGGTACGCGGGCGGTGAGTTCGGTGGACAGGCCCTGCAGGCTGCGGGTGGCCTCCGTCGCGGCTTCGAGCGAGTCCTTCGGGTGCGACGAGTCCTTCGAGTGCTTCGGGTGCGGGTGCTTCGGGCCCTGCTCTGACATACCCAGAGAGTAGTTAGTCCCTTTTGTTGGGGAAAGTCGAGAGTCGGTTCGGACACTCCCGGGCCTGGACGCCTCGGACCCGGGCACCCCCGACCGGCGCGCCTCGGGCCCGTGGTGTCTCAGACCCGTGCGTCCAGGTACTCGCCCGGCTCCCGTACGGTCTCGCGCTCGCGCGCCAGCATCCGGCTCAGCGGACCGTCCACCGCCACGAGTGCCGCGTACGGACCCCGCTGCACCACCGCGCCCGCGTCCAGGACGACCACCTCGTCGACCGCGTCCAGGCCTTCGAGCCGGTGGGTGATCAGTACCGTCGTACGTCCCCGGGTGGCCGCGAGCAGGTCCGCGGTCAGGGCGTCGGCGGTCGGCAGATCGAGGTGCTCGGCCGGTTCGTCCAGAACGAGCACGGGGAAGTCCGCCAGCAGCGCCCGCGCCAGTGCGAGCCGCTGGCGCTGGCCTCCGGAGAGGCGGGCGCCGTGTTCACCGACGAGGGTGTCCAGCCCCTCCGGCAGTGCCTCGGCCCAGTCGAGCAGCCGGGCCTGCGCGAGGGCGTCGCGCAGTTCCGCGTCGGTCGCGCCGGTACGGGCGAGACGCAGGTTCTCCCGGATGGAACTGTCGAAGATGTGGGCGTCCTGGGCGCACAGCCCGACGAACCGCCGGACCGTGTCCCCGTCCAGCGCGGACGCCTCCACACCGCCGATCCGGTACGTCCCCGCCCGCGCGTCCAGGAAGCGGAGCAGGACCTGGGCGAGCGTGGTCTTCCCGGAACCCGACGGGCCCACGACCGCGATGCGCCGGCCGGCCTCCAGCGTGAGGTCCACGGAGTCCAGGGCGTCGTGCCGCGCCCCCGCGTACCGGGCCGACAGCCCCCGTACCTCCAGCGGGAAGGGCGACGCGGGAGCCTCGGCCGGGGTGGCGGGTTCGCGCACCGGCACCGGGGCGTCCAGCACCTCGTACACCCGCTCCGCGCTCCGCCTGACCCGCTGCCGGTACTGCACGGCGAGCGGGAGGCCGGTGACGGCCTCGAAGGCGGCCAGCGGGGTGAGGACGACGACGGCGAGTTCCACGCCGGCCAGGCGTCCGTCGGCCACCGCGGGAAGCGCGACGAGTGCGGCGGCGACCACGGTGAGGCCGGCGATCAGGGCGGTGAGTCCGCCGCCGAGCGCGGTGGCGGTCGCGGCCCGGGAGGCGATCCGGGTCAGGACACCGTCGGCCTCCCGGGTCCTGGCCGAGCGGCCCGGCAGGGCTCCGGCGACGGTCAGTTCGGCGGTCCCGCCGAGCAGGTCGGTGATGCGGGTCGCCAGATCGGCGCGGGCGGGCGCGAGGCGCCGCTCGGCGTGCCGGGCGCAGGCGCCGCTGACGAGCGGGACCCCGACCCCGGCCAGCAGCAGTCCGGCGGCGAGTACGGCACCCGCTTCCGGCAGCAGCCAGCCGGTGAATCCGGCGGCTGCCGCTCCCACGACGACCGCTGTCCCGGCGGGCAGCAACCACCGCAGCCAGTAGTCCTGCAGGGCGTCCACATCGGCGACCAGCCGCGAGAGCAGATCCCCGCGCCGGGTCCGGCGCAGACCCGCGGGCGCGATGCGCTCCAGGCCCCGGTAGACGGCGACGCGCAGCTCGGCGAGCATCCGGAGAACCGCGTCGTGCGAGACGAGGCGTTCGGCGTAGCGGAAGACCGCCCGCCCGATGCCGAAGGCGCGGGTCGCCGTCACCGCGACCATCAGGTAGAGCACCGGGGGCTGTTCGGAGGCGCGGGAGATCAGCCAGCCGGAGACGGCCATGAGACCGACCGCGGAGCCCAGCGCGAGGCTGCCCAGCAGCAGGGCGAGCGCGAGCCGGCCGCGCTGTGCCCCGGCGGCCTCCCTGACCCGGGCCAGCACGTGCCCGGTCCGGGCCGCGGTGTCCCGCAGCACCTCGGGTTCCCGCACCGCCGCGTTGCCGGTGAGGTCGTCGGGTGCGCCCGCCGGGCGCGGCACCACGGCCCGCACGGGGGTCCCCGCCGCATCGGCCGGTCCGGCCGTCGCGCCCGGCTCCAGCCGCACCACCCGGTCCGCGACCGACAGGAGCGCCGGCCGGTGCACGACCAGCAGCACGGTCCGGCCGGCCGCCAGTCTGCGTACCGCCTCGACGATGCCCGCTTCCGTCTCGCCGTCCAGGCTCGCGGTCGGCTCGTCGAGCAGCAGCACCGGCCGGTCGGCGAGAAACGCGCGGGCGAGCGCGAGGCGCTGCCGCTGTCCGGCGGAGAGGCCCGCCCCGTCCTCGCCGAGGAGGGTCGCGGCGCCGTCCGGCAGGTCCGTCACGAAGTCGTACGCCCCGGCGTCGCGCAGCGCGGCCTCCACCGCGCTGTCGTCCGCCTCCGGCCGGGCCAGCCGTACGTTCTCCGCGATCGTGCCGGCGAAGAGATGCGGGCGCTGCGGGACCCAGGCGATCCGTTCGCGCCAGCGTTCGGGGGAGAGGTCCGCCAGATCGGTGCCGCCGACCCGTACCCGTCCCTCGTCGGGAGCGGCGAATCCCAGCACCACGTTGAGCAGGGTGGACTTGCCGACGCCACTCGGGCCGACCAGGGCGACGGTCTCCCCCTCGTCCACCACCAGCGAGGCGTCGGCGAGCGAGGGTTCGGTGCGCCCCGCGTGCCGGACGGTCACACCCTCCAGCTCCAGCCGCAGCGACTTCGGGACGTCCTGCGTACCGCCCGCCCGCGGCTCGGTCTCCAGGACCGAGAAGATCTCCTCCGCGGCCGAGAGGCCCTCGGCGGCGGCGTGGTACTGCGCCCCCACCTGCCGGAGCGGCAGATAGGCCTCCGGCGCGAGGATCAGCACCACCAGGCCGGTGTAGAGGTCGAGCTCCCCGTGCACCAGCCGCATGCCGATGGTGACGGCGACGAGGGCCACCGAGAGCGTCGCCAGCAGCTCCAGGGCGAAGGACGACAGGAAGGCGATCCGCAGCGTGCGCACGGTCGCCAGCCGGTACTGCGAGGTGATGGTCCGGATGGACTCGGCCTGGGCCTTGGCCCGGCCGAAGACCTTCAGGGTCGGCAGCCCGGCGACCACGTCGAGGAAGTGCCCGGAGAGGCGCGAGAGCAGCCGCCACTGACGGTCCATCCGCGACTGGGTCGCCCAGCCGATCAGAATCATGAAGAGCGGGATGAGGGGCAGGGTGACGACGATGATCGCCGCCGAGATCCAGTCCTCCGTAACCACCCTGGCGAGCACCGCCACCGGCACCACCACCGCGAGCCCGAGCTGCGGCAGATAGCGCGCGAAGTAGTCGTCGAGCGCGTCGATCCCCCGGGTGGCGAGGGTCACCAGCGAACCGGTGCGCTGCCCGCTCAGCCATTCCGGACCCAGCGCCGCCGCCCGGTCGAGCAGCCGTCCGCGCAGTTCCGACTTGACGGCCGCGCCCGCCCGGTAGGCGGCCAGCTCGGTGAGCCAGGAGACCAGGGCCCGGCCGAGCGCGACCGCGGCGAGAAGGATGAGCGGGGTGCGCAGCCCCGATCCGGTGAGCCCGTCCTCGAAACCGCCCACCACCACTTCGGCGACGAGCATGGCCTGGGCGATGACCAGCGCCGCCCCGGCCAGTCCGAGTACCACCACAGCGACCAGGAAGAGGCGGGTGGCGCGGGCGTGGCGGAGCAGGCGCGGGTCGATCGGTTTCACGTGAAACACCCCAGGGGGCTCGGCTCGGTCAGGGCACGTACGACCTGATCCGCTCTGTCGCGCACCAGGTCGCCACTGCGTTCAGTGCGCGTCGGCGATGTGGTGGGTACCGATGCGCTTGCGGAACACCCAGTAGGTCCAGCCCTGGTACAGCAGCACCACGGGAGTGGCGATCCCCGCGCACCAGGTCATGATCTTCAGCGTGTACGGGGTGGACGAGGCGTTGGTGACCGTGAGGCTCCAGGCATCGTTCAGCGAGGACGGCATGACGTTCGGGAAGAGCGTGAGGAAGAGCATCGCGACCGCGGCCGTGATGGTCACACCGGAGAAGGCGAAGGACCAGCCCTCGCGCCCCGCCGCGACGGCGCCGATCGCCCCGACCAGGGACACCACAGCGATGATCATCGCGATCAGGCTCCAGCTGTCACCGTTGTCGGCCTGGGTCCAGATCAGGAAGCCCAGTGCCAGCACCGCGGTGACCCCGCCCAGCTTCAGCGCCAGTCGGCGTGCCCTGGCCCGGATGTCCCCGACCGTCTTGAGCCCCGCGAACACCGTTCCGTGGAAGGTGAAGAGCGAGAGCGTGACCAGCCCGCCGAGGATCGAGTACGGATTGAGCAGGTCCCAGAAGTTGCCCACGTACTCCATGTCGGCGTCGATCTTCACGCCGCGCACGATGTTCCCGAAGGCCACACCCCAGAGCAGCGCCGGGATCAGCGAGGTCCAGAAGATCGCGTTCTCCCAGTTGGTCTGCCACTTGTCCTCGGGCCGCTTCGCCCGGTACTCGAAGGCGACACCGCGCACGATCAGGCAGAGCAGGATGATCAGCAGCGGGAGGTAGAAGCCGGAGAACAGCGTGGCGTACCACTCGGGGAACGCGGCGAAGGTCGCTCCGCCGGCGCTGAGCAGCCAGACCTCGTTGCCGTCCCAGACGGGCCCGATCGTATTGATCAGGACCCGTCGTTCCTTGCGGTCGCGGGCCAGCAGCTTGGTGAGCACACCGATCCCGAAGTCGAATCCCTCCAGGAAGAAGTAGCCGATCCAGAGGACGGCGATGAGCACGAACCAGACGTCGTGGAGTTCCATCTCTCGGCTCCTGCGCTCTCAGTAGGAGAAGGCCATGGGCCGGTCGGCGTCGTCATCGTCGCCGCCGATCCTGGTGGGCGGGTTGAGGTCGTCGTCCGTGAGCTCCGGAGGCCCGGCCTTGATGTACTTCACGAGCAGCTTGACCTCGACCACGGCCAGCGCCGCGTAGAGCAGCGTGAAGAGGATCAGCGAGGTGAGCACCTCGCCCTGCGAGACGCCGGGGGAGACCGCGTTGCGGGTCTGGAGCACCCCGTAGACGACCCAGGGCTGACGGCCCATCTCGGTGAAGATCCAGCCCCAGGAGTTGGCGATCAGCGGGAAGAGCAGGGTCCACAGGGCGACGATCCAGTAGCACCTGGCGAGCTTCGGGCTCAGCGCCTTGTTCTTGAACAGGACCAGGTGCGGCACTTCGTCCTCACCGGTCCGCATCCCCGGTGGGAGCATGAACTTCTTCCGGGTCAGCCACAGTCCCAGGATCCCGAGGGCGAAGGACGCCATCCCGAAGCCGATCATCCACCGGAAGCTCCAGAAGGCGACCGGGATGTTGGGCCGGTAGTCGCCGGGCCCGTACTTCTCCTGCTCGGCCTTGTTGATGTCGTTGATGCCGGGGACGTACGAGTCGAAGTTGTCGTCGGCGAGGAAGGACAGTATTCCGGGGATCGAGATCTCGACGGAGTTGTGCCCCTTGCTGACATCCCCGTACGCGAAGATCGAGAAGGGCGCGGAGTGCTGCCCGTCCCACAGCGCCTCGGCCGCGGCCATCTTCATCGGCTGCTGCTTGAACATCACCTTGCCGAGCTGGTCACCGCTGACGGCCGTGAGCAGACCGGCGACCACCACGGTGATCAGCCCCAGGCGGAGCGAGGTCCGCATCACCGGGATGTGCTTCTTGCGGGCCAGGTGGAAGGCGGCGATGCCGACCATGAACGCCCCACCGACCAGGAAGGCCGCCGTGATGGTGTGGAAGAACTGCGCCAGCGCGGTGTTCTGGGTGAGCACGTGCCAGAAGTCGGTGAGCTCCGCGCGTCCGCGTTCCTTGTTGATGCGGTAGCCGACCGGGTGCTGCATCCAGGAGTTGGCCGCCAGGATGAAGTACGCGGAGAGGATGGTGCCGATCGAGACCATCCAGATGCAGGCTAGGTGGATCTTCTTCGGCAGCTTGTCCCAGCCGAAGATCCACAGCCCGATGAAGGTGGACTCGAAGAAGAACGCGATCAGCGCCTCGAACGCGAGTGGGGCACCGAAGATGTCTCCGACGAACCGCGAGTAGTCCGACCAGTTCATGCCGAACTGGAACTCCTGGACGATGCCGGTGACGACGCCCATGGCGATGTTGATCAGGAAGAGCTTTCCCCAGAACTTGGTGGCCCTGAGGTACTTCTCGTTGTTCGTCCGCACCCAGGCGGTCTGCAGGCCCGCGGTGAGCGCGGCGAGCGAGATCGTCAGGGGAACGAAGAGGAAGTGGTAGACGGTGGTCGTTCCGAACTGCCATCGCGCCAGGGTCTCCGGCGCCAGAGCTAGCTCCACGTCGTCTTCTCCTTACGTCGCCGTAGTTGCACCGGCATTTTGTCCCTTAAATCCGACTGATCATGGGAGGAAGCAGGACACGCTTGTGAACGCGTTCACATTCACAAGCAATTATGGCCCACCCCTGAATCGAACTCTCGGCCGGGGTACCTCTCCGGGGACGTACTGATCATTTCCCCCGAAGCAGACACCGCTCCGGCCCCGGGACGAGGCACGTGGGAGGGCCGGAGCGTCGAGTCACGCACGCAGTCGTGCGCGGATGAGCGTGTCGAGTCGCTGCCACGCCGGCGACGAGGCGTTGACCGTGCTCTGGACGAGGGCGGGGATGTCGGAGGCCGCGTCCAGCTCGGGCGGTTCGTCGGGGCCGTAGCGTTCCCGGGTCGCCTCGGCGATCCTGCGGGCGAGGTCGTCGATGCGGGGGTCGCCGGCATCGAGGCCGTGCGCGTGGTCGTAGTGGAGGAAGAGCTGCCGCAGTGCCGGGTCGGCCAGGCTCTCGGCCTGGTCCTGGAACAGGCGCGTCGCCTGGTGCGGGTGGGCGGCGAACACGAGGATCCACAGGTCGCGTTGCAGGTCCACCCAGCGAGGGGTGAACCCCCAGCCGGCCAGGTGCTCCAGATGGGCACGGACCTCGGCGGGGAGCGGGGCCAGACTTCCGGCAGCGAGCCGGCCCAGGCGTCCCTGCGTCGCCCGCAGGCCACGGATGCGATCGGTGAGCTCGCCGTCGATCTCGCGCAGCGCCTGCCGGAACTCCTCGTCGGTCGCCGATCTCAGCTGACGGATACGGGCCAGGGGGACGCCGGCTTCGGCGAGTGTCCGGACCTTGATCAGCTCGATGGCGTCGCGCGCACCGTACCGCCGATAGCCGGACGCATCGCGGCCGGGCTCGGGGAGCAGGCCCTTGTCGTGGTAGACGCGAATGGTCTTGACCGACACCCCGACGTACCTCGCCAGCTGCCCGATGGTGATCACCCGGCCATCGTCCCACTTGACCCTTCCCCTGGGGCAGGGTCGCACGATGGCGTCATGGCGAACACGAACATCGATCGGGACACCCTGCGCGAGCTGGCCGACCAGGGCAACGAGACCGCCCTGGACCGGCTGGCCGACCTCGCCGACGCGGCCGGCGAGGTCGGGGAGCTGAGCGAGCTGCTGGACGAGGGATCCACGCGCGCCGGGCTTCTGCTCACTCGACGCGCGGCTTCGGCCCGTGATCTGCGCGAGCTCCAACGGATCGCCGACGCCGGGTACGACGGGGCCGCAGACGAACTGAACAGGCTGCTACAGGCACCGGCCGACGGGCATCGGGAATGACGGCCGCGAGGACCTGACCGGCCGCGGTGGCTGTCCAGGTCGCGCGGCCACCGAACGCGGGCCGCCTCCGACCCGCGCCGACCTGAACGACCTGCCGCCCGCCGGCCGCGCCCACCCCTTCACAGCTCCTTGCGGTACGACTCCGTCACCTTCAGGAACAGGTCATTGGCCTCGTCCTCGCCGATCGTGACCCGCACACCCTCGCCCGCGAACGGCCTGACCACCACGCCGGCCTTCTCGCAGACCGCGGCGAAGTCGGCGGTACGGTCCCCCAGCCGCAGCCAGACGAAGTTCGCGTGGGACTCCGGCACCGTCCACCCCTGCCGCACCAGCGTCTCCTGCACCCGCTGCCGCTCGCACACCAAGGAGCCCACCCGTCCCAGGAGTTCGTCCTCGGCGCGCAGCGACGCCACCGCCGCGTCCTGGGCGAGCTGGCTGACACCGAACGGCACCGCGGTCTTGCGCAGCGCGGCCGCCACCGGCTCGTGGGCCACGGCGAAGCCGACCCGCAGACCGGCCAGACCGTAGGCCTTGGAGAACGTCCGCAGCACCGCCACATTGGGCCGGTCCCGGTAGATCTCGATGCCGTCCGGCACGTCGGCGTCGCGGATGAACTCCTTGTACGCCTCGTCCAGCACCACGAGCACATCGCCCGGCACCCGGTCCAGGAACCGCTCCAGCTCGGCCCTGCGTACCACGGTGCCGGTGGGGTTGTTCGGATTGCAGACGAAGATCATCCGGGTCCGGTCGGTGATCGCGTCCGCCATCGCGTCCAGGTCGTGCACCTCACCGTCGGTCAGCGGCACCTTCACCGACGTCGCGCCGCTGACCTGCGTGATGATCGGGTACGCCTCGAAGGAGCGCCACGCGTAGATGACCTCGTCACCCGGTCCCGAGGTGGCCTGAAGCAGCTGCTGCGCCACACCGACCGAGCCGGTGCCGGTGGCCAGGTGCGAGACCGGCACACCGAAACGGTCGGACAGCTCGTTCATCAGGCCGGTGCAGGCCATGTCCGGGTAGCGGTTGAAGTGCGCGGCCGCGGCCATCGCGGACTCCATCACCCCCGGCAGCGGCGGATACGGATTCTCGTTGGAGGACAGCTTGAAGGCGACCGGTCCGTCCGAGGCGGCCGGCTTGCCCGGCACATAGGCGGGAACGCCGTCCAGCTCGGCGCGCAACTTGGGGCTCGTCTGGCTCACCGCAGGTCCTCCTCGACCGTCCGCACACATCAATACTGCTCACCATATGAGGATTGAGCGCCGCTGCGAACGGCGGGACAGAGGATTCGTCCGGTGGGCCCCGGAATGAGGGGGAGCGCTCCGCCCCCTGGCGCGCGCCGGTGGCTCACTCCGTGGCGCGCGTCCCTCGAAGAGGTGAGTTGAGACCTCTTCGAGACATCGCCCCCACGGCAGGCCCATCCGGTCCGACACCCGACACATGATGGTCCTGCCCAACAACACCCTTGGTTAACAAGGCTATTGACCGCTGATGACCATGCAGAAACGTGCCTGCCAACGCGTGCATATGCGGTCAGACCAACTGCCCGTGCGCGCCCTACTATCGGCTCGCCATGACAGCAGCAGGGAAGCACCAGGTGAGCCGGACGGAGACCCCCCGGCGCGGCGGCAGGCGGGGACGAGCAGGTATCCGGGATGTGGCCGCCGCCGCCGGAGTCTCCATCACGACCGTCTCCGACGCGCTCAACGGCAAGGGCAGGCTCCCGGACGCCACCCGTCGCCATGTCCGCGAGGTCGCCGAGCGCTTGGGCTACCGCCCATCCGCCGCGGCCCGAACGCTCCGTACCGGCAAGTCCGGCCTGATCGGCCTGACCGTGACGACCTACGGGGATGAACCCTTCACCTTCACCGAATTCGCGTATTTCGCCGAGATGGCCAGAGCCGCCACGTCCGCCGCGCTGGCCCGCGGCTACGCCCTCGTCATCCTGCCCGCCACCTCACGCCACGACGTCTGGTCGAACGTCGCCCTCGACGGCACCGTCGTCATCGACCCCTCCGACCAGGACCCGGTCGTCACCGAACTCGTCCGCCAAGGCCTGCCCGTCGTCTCCGACGGCCGGCCGGCCGGGACCCTCCCGGTCACCGCCTGGGTCGACAACGACCACCGGGCCGCCGTGCTCGATCTCCTCGACCACCTCGCCGCCGCCGGGGCCCGCCGCATCGGGCTGCTCACCGGCACCACCACCGACACGTACACCCGGCTGTCCACCACCGCGTACCTGCACTGGTGCGAGCGGGTGGGCCAGGATCCCGTGTACGAGTCCTACCCCGCCCACGACCCGTGTGCGGGCGCGGTGGCCGCCGACCGCCTGCTGGCGCGTCCGGACCGCCCTGACGCCGTCTACGGGCTCTTCGACCCCAACGGCACCGATCTGCTCGCGGCGGCCCGCCGGTACGGTCTGCGCGTCCCTGAGGACCTGCTGCTGGTCTGCTGCAGCGAATCCACCGTCTACGCGACGACCGAGCCGCCCATCACCACGCTCTCGCTCAAACCGCGCAGGATCGGCACCGCGGTCGTCCAACTGCTCATCGACGCCATCGAAGGCGTGGACCAGGACGGCCCGGTGGAGCAGGTGATACCGACGGAGCTCATCGTCCGGACCTCCTCGCAACGCCGTCCGCCCCGCACCACGGTCAGCGCGCCGCGCTCTCCAGCAGGGGATTGATCAGACCAATTGGGACTAATCGACCGGATAACCCGGCGTGCGTTCGGATTGACCACCCCTGGTGCGTCACAGAGCACGATTCGCATTCCTATGATGGGCGGACGACACCGCGGACCGCCCCGACCAGCAGGGCCCGTCAGGTGTACGGCGGCGCGACGGTGGTGGAGGGGTCGATGACACAGGGGGCCGGTCAGGAACCCGCGGTGCGGACGGCGACGTTGCGCGACTTCCGCGTACCGCCCTATGCGCAGTCCCCGGCGCCGCCTGCGGCTCCGCACCCGGGGAACGCCTTCCCGGAAGGTGAGCCGCCGGTGGGGTACACCCCCACCGAGCGCGACCTTCCGGTGATCACCCGCGACAACACCGTCCAGGTGCGGGCCGTACCCGAACCGCGGCCCGCCCAGGATCCGGAGCTCGGCCCCCTGTACGTGGTCGGTGACGTCCACGGATATCTGGACGAGCTCCACGCCGCCCTCGCCGAACAGTGCCTGATCGACGCCGAAGGCAACTGGTCCGCGGGCAACGCGCGGATCTGGTTCCTCGGCGACTTCACCGACCGGGGCCCCGACGGCATCGGCGTCATCGACCTCGTGATGCGGCTGTCCGCGGAGGCCGCGGCCGCGGGCGGCTACTGCAAGGCCCTCATGGGCAACCACGAGCTGCTGCTCCTCGGCGCCAAGCGGTTCGGCGACACCCCGGTGAACTCCGGCGCGGGCACCGCCACCTTCCAGGCCGCCTGGCTGCTCAACGGCGGCCAGAAGACCGACATGGAGCGGCTCCAGGACGTCCACCTCCAGTGGATGTCCCGGCTCGACGCGGTCGTCGAGGAGGACGGGCATCTGCTGATGCACTCGGACACGACGGCCTACCTCGACTACGGAACCACCATCGAGGACGTCAACGACACGGTGCACGCCATTCTGACGCGGAACGACGCCGATGAGTGCTGGGACCTCTTCCGCAAGCTCACCAAGCGCTTCGCCTTCCGCGACGAGTCGGGCCCGCAGGCCGTCCAGCAGCTGATGGCGGCCTACGGCGGCCGACGTGTCGTCCATGGCCACAGCCCCATTCCGTACCTGCTCGGCGAGGTCGGCTCCGAGGACGGCGAGGACAGCGCGACCCCGCTGATCGACGGCCCCCACGTGTACGCGGACGGGCTCGCCATCGCCATGGACGGCGGAGTGACCATGGCCGGAAAGCTACTGGTCGTCCAACTCCCCCTGCATGACTGACGGCCTTCGGGGAAGACGCATGAACGACCTGACCATGCCAACCGCTGGGCCTATTTCCGGAAACCCCCTGTCACCCTGTGCCGTGGGCGCTCTACCATCGGCGTACCAGTAGCAGGCTCTCCTCCGTTTCCGCCCAACTGCCCGGTCGAATCGGGCATACAGGCCCTACGGAGCATCGGGGGATGCACATGAACAGCGCTCCGCACCTGCTGACCGAGGACCGCCCCGAGTACGAGCGGATCCTCGACGACGCGCTGCGTCACGCCCATGAACGACCAGATCTGGCCGCAGTCGGCGAACAGCTCAACCCGGTCCAGCTGCGCACCATGGCGATGGCCGCCACCGCCCTCATCACCGCCACAGCGGCCACCGAGTACGAGCACTACGTGAAGGCCCGCGAGGAGCTGCGCGCCACGGCCGCCGGCACCGACCAGGACGCCGCCCGGGGAACCGGAGCCGGCGATCCCAGCCAGTTGGGCGCCGGCATAGGAGCCGTCGTCACGGTGCTGGCCCCGGTGCTCGCCGGCACGGCCGCGGTGATCTTCCTGCTGGTCGGCTACGTCCTGAAGATGCTGAGCCCGCCACCGTCCTTCGCGGGGACCATGGTCGGCGCGGGCTGGTTCTTCGCGGCGCTCACCGCGGCCGCCATCCTGATCGCCGCCATCGGCCTCCTCATCACCGCCCTGCGGAACGGCTCCACCTCCCTGGCCGCCGACGACCCCGGCGAGGAACTGCCGGAGGACGTGGCCCGCGCCCGGGAGGCCTGGCGGCACGCACTGCTGGAACGGGGCATCCTGCCGTTCCTGCGCGACGCGCTCGCCGACCCCGGCGCCGCCCCCGCCGCCCGTACCCCGTACCCCTCGGCCAACCGCATACCGAAGATCGGCTACAGCAGGCCGGACTTCTCCAGCCCGGACGACGGCCCGGCGGCCGCGCCCCGGCCGACCTTCACCAGCCCGGACTTCTCCAGTCCCGACTTCGGTGGCCCCGAACACGAGATGGACTGACGGGTCCGGGGGACGCCGGCGCGTCGTACCGGCCGGCGCGCGCCCGCCGGTACGACGCGCCGTGCCTCAGTCCGCGACCGGCAGGTAGACCCGGTTGCCCGCGGCCGCGAACTCCTTGGACTTCTCCGCCATACCCGCCTCGATCTCCGACTGCGAACCGCCGTGCTCACGCCGGATGTCGTGCGAGATCTTCATCGAGCAGAACTTCGGACCGCACATCGAGCAGAAGTGCGCCGTCTTCGCCGGCTCGGCCGGCAGCGTCTCGTCGTGGAACTCCCGTGCCGTGTCCGGATCGAGCGCCAGGTTGAACTGGTCCTCCCACCGGAACTCGAACCGGGCGTCCGACAGCGCGTCGTCCCACTCCTGCGCCCCCGGGTGCCCCTTGGCGAGGTCCGCCGCATGGGCCGCGATCCGGTAGGTGATGACCCCGGTCTTCACATCGTCCCGGTTGGGCAGGCCGAGGTGCTCCTTGGGCGTCACGTAACAGAGCATCGCCGTTCCCCACCAGGCGATCATCGCGGCCCCGATGCCCGAGGTGATGTGGTCGTACGCCGGCGCGACATCGGTGGTCAGCGGGCCGAGCGTGTAGAACGGCGCCTCCTCGCAGAGCTCCTGCTGGAGGTCGATGTTCTCCTTGATCTTGTGCATCGGGACGTGCCCCGGGCCCTCGATCATCGTCTGGACGCCGAACCGCTTGGCCACCGTGTTCAGTTCGCCGAGCGTGCGCAGTTCGGCGAACTGCGCCCCGTCGTTGGCGTCCGCGATCGATCCGGGGCGCAGCCCGTCGCCCAGCGAGTACGTCACGTCGTACGAGGCGAGGATCTCGCAGAGCTCCTCGAAGTGCTCGTACAGGAACGACTCCTTGTGGTGCGCGAGGCACCACGCGGCCATGATCGAGCCGCCCCGGGAGACGATGCCGGTCTTGCGGCGGGCCGTCAGCGGAACGTACGGCAGGCGCACGCCGGCGTGGACCGTCATGTAGTCGACGCCCTGCTCGGCCTGCTCGATGACGGTGTCCTTGTACATCTCCCAGGTCAGCTCCTCCGCCCTGCCGTCCACCTTTTCGAGGGCCTGGTAGAGGGGCACGGTGCCGATCGGCACCGGGGAGTTACGCAGAACCCACTCACGGGTGGTGTGGATGTTGCGGCCGGTGGAAAGGTCCATGACCGTGTCGGCGCCCCACTTGGTCGCCCAGGTCATCTTGTCCACCTCCTCCTCGATGGAGGACGTCACCGCGGAGTTGCCGATGTTGGCGTTCACCTTCACCAGGAACCGCTTGCCGATGATCATCGGCTCGATCTCCGGGTGGTTGACGTTGGCCGGCAGCACGGCCCGGCCCGCGGCGATCTCCTCGCGCACCACCTCGGGCTCGACGTTCTCCCGGATCGCCACGTACTCCATCTCCGGGGTGATCTCGCCCCGCCGGGCGTACCCGAGCTGGGTCACCGGGCGCCCGTCCCGGCTGCGCCGCGGCCGGCGCGGACGGCCGGGGAAGACGGCGTCCAGATTGCGCAGTCCTTCCCCGAGCTCCCGGCTTCGCTCGGGCAGGGGAGACCCCGTCCGCGGTGAGGTGTGCTTGAACCCGTCGTCCTCGGGCCGCGCGGCCCGGCCGGCGTACTCCTCGGTGTCGCCCCGGGCGATGATCCAGTTCTCCCGCAGAGGTGCGAGTCCGCGGCGGACATCGGTGTCGATGGCGGGATCGGTGTACGGCCCCGACGTGTCGTACAGCGCCACGTCCTTGCCGTTGGTGAGGTGCACCTGACGGACCGGCACCCGGAGGTCCGGGCGCGCGCCCTGGACGTATCCCTTGTGCCAGCCGATGGACTTCCCGGCCTCGTCGCTCTGATTGGAGGCAGGCGTGCGTGCGTCCGCTGTGGTCATGAGACCTACTCCCTACGCCGGCATTACCCGGTAACAGGTTCGGCGGTCGGCGCAGCGTGTCCCGTACGGACGTACGGAGATCAGCGCCCTCTCAGCCCGGTGCTCCGAGCTCCCGCGTGTGCAAAGGTGCCACCACGCTAACGCCCTCGCGGGTGTGCTGAACAGAGGGCCCTGTTCTTGCGATGATCGGCCGGTGACAGCCCCTCGTACCGTTCCCGAACAGCCGGGCCATCAGCACACCCACTCGCACAGCCACGGCCCCGCCGCCCCCGTGTCCAAGCACCTGCGCAAGGTGATCGCCGCCGTGCTGATCCCGTTCGCGGCCGCGGTCGCTGTCGGTCTGCTGGTGCTCTGGCCCGGTGGTGCGCCGGCGCACGAGCGCACCGGTGTCGGGTTCGACCGGCAGACCCAGCAGGCCAGGGTGGTGAACATCGACAGGGTCGACTGCAAGGACGTGAACGCGGCCCAACTGCCCACCAGCGGCGAGACCACGCCGTCGACGGGAGACCCGGCCACCGGTGGCGACGGGGCCGGACTCTGCGAGAAGGCCACGGTCGAGGTCACGAGCGGCGAGGACAAGGGGCGCACCTTCATCGAGGTGGTCCAGCCCGACGCACCCCGACAGCTGCGGGAGGGGCAGGGGGTCGTGGTCGCGTACGCCCCCGACGCGCCCCATGACCTCCAGTACTCCGTGACGGATGTGAACCGGAAGTTCCCGATGGCGCTGCTGGCGGGAATCTTCGCCGTGGCGGTGGTCGTCGTGGGCCGACTGCGCGGGGTCATGGCACTGGTGGCGCTCGCCCTGTCGTTCGCCGTGCTGACCCTGTTCATCCTCCCGGCCGTCCTGCAGGGCTCGAATCCGCTGCTCGTGGCGGTCGTCGGGGCCAGTGCCATCATGCTGATCGCCCTCTACATCTGCCACGGGCTGACCGCCCGCACCTCGGTCGCCGTCATCGGCACCCTGATCTCACTGCTGCTGATCGGGCTCCTCGGCTCGCTCTTCATCGGCTGGGCGAGCCTGAGCGGGAACACCGACGACAGCACCGGCCTCATCCACGGCCTGTATCCGCACATCGACATGAGCGGTCTGCTTCTGGCCGGCGTCATCATCGGTTCGCTGGGAGTGCTCGACGACGTGACGGTCACCCAGACGTCGGCGGTCTGGGAACTCCACCAGGCGGACCCCACGATGAACGCGAAGCAGCTCTACCGGGCAGGGATCAGGATCGGACGGGACCACATCGCGTCCGTGGTCAACACCCTGGTGCTCGCCTATGCGGGCGCCGCGCTTCCACTGCTGCTGCTGTTCTCGATCGCCCAGAGCAGCATGGGCACGGTGGCCAACAGCGAGCTGGTGGCGGAGGAGATCGTGCGCACACTGGTCGGCTCGATCGGGCTGGTCGCCTCGGTGCCGGTGACCACCGCGCTCGCGGCACTGGTCGTCTCCACGGACCGTACGGGGGTCGGCGCGGAAGCCGGGGCTTCGGCACCCGTACGGAGTGGCGGAGGACGCCGCCGACGGGCGAGGTCCTAACAGTCGGTCACGGAAAGTGATTCACCCGTTCGGCAGGTGTGATGTTCGACCGACACCCGGGTCTGGAAGCACGATCCCCGTCAGCCGGCGTTCTGTTCCTCGGCCAGAATTCGCCCCAACGCCTCTTCGAGATTGCCCTCGAAATCACCCAGCGTGCACTCCTGCCCGAGGGGGACGAGCTTGTCCGTCCTGTCGAGAAAGGCCACAAGTGGTGCCGTACCTGCCCTGAACAGGGCGCGGTCCGCCCCCACCTGGAGCCGGATGTGGACATCGCACAGCCCTTCGGGCTCGGTCGGCCCGATATGTACGTCGCCGTCGCCACTGGGGCTGTTGAGGCCGTCGAGCAGCAGCTCACGGCCGAATGCCCAGGTGACGGGGGCGTCGCCGGGCAGATGGAAGGTCATCCGGATCGCGTACGGATCGCACACTTCGTACCGGAGCTCCACCGGGATCCGGAAAGAGAGCTCCTCGGAGACGAGGAAGCTCATCATGACCTCAGCTTGAACCGACTCGCGCATCGTTCAACCCCGCAGTAGATGAATCTGGCCAGGAATGATCCCCCGTGGCCCTATTGACGCCATCGTGGTGCACGCGATAGCAGATCACAAGGAGTGATTTTTCAGATACTGATAGAGAACACGAACGAACGCAAGAGGCTGGCCACTTCGCCACGTAGTCGTTCGACTGCGGGGAGCAACCGTTCTTCCTGGTCGAGAGGTATCGAAATGGCCATCGCCGCCGCCGTGAAACCGGCCGTGATCGGGATGGCCGCGCAGACCGTCCCGAGGGCGTACTCCTGTCGCTCGACGACAGGTTCCGCTCGCTCCAGCGACCTCAGCCGTTCAACCAGCGCCGGGCGGTCGCGCACGGAGTAGCGGGTCAGCGGGCGCACCGGATACCGGTCCAGGTGGTCCTCGCGGGCCTTCTCGTCGAGCTGGCTCAGCAGGCACTGGCCGATCGCGTGGGCGTGCCCGGTCTCCTGGAAGGCAGCCCATTCCTCCACCGCGGGCGCTGCCGGGGTGTCGGCGACCGCGACGAGTTCGATCTCGCCGTCGCGGTAGACGGCGCAGTACACCGGGGCTCCGATGATGTCCCGCCAGCGGCCCAGCGACTGGGTCATCCGGCTGCGACGGTTCTGCAGGGCGCCGTCGTTCACCAGCCGCTCGGCGGCGGCACCGAAGAGGAAGACGCCGTTCTCCCGGCGCAGATATCCCTCATGGGTGAGGGTGCGCAGCAGGTGGTAGGCGGTGGGCAGCGGGAGCCCCGCCTCCCGCGCGAGCTGTTTGGCCGGAGCCCCGTCGCGATGGGCGCCCACGGCCTCCAGCAGCTTCAGCGCCCGCTGCACCGATCCGATCAACGTCGGCACAGCGGTACTCGATGCCGTGGTCAACGGTCACCCCCAGGCATGGTGACGGGCGGTCAGCCCGCCTGTGGAGGCCGCCCCCACATGTCTGCCGCGGGCCTGACTCCGGAAGGCGTGCCCACCACTGGTCAGGTGGTGACTGGCGGTGCTCTCCCAGGCGGCGACAGCGAATTTCACTGTATCGGCAGCGCCCGAAGGGGGTGTCGTTTCGTCTTCCGCTTAGCTCAGCTGGGCTAACGGCCTCCCGGTCGCGCGGCTACCAGCCACCGCCCGAGGAGGACGACATGAACTTCCGCACGAGGAATACGATCCCGCCGACCAGGACCACGAAGATCAGGACCTTGAAGAGCAGCCAGACGACGAAGCCGACCACGCTGGCGATCAGGCCGCCGAACACGACGATGGCGATGACGGGCACCGCGATCCACTTCACCCACCAGGGCATTCCCGCGAATATCTCCCGCACGGCCATCGTCCATACCTCGTCTCTGTGAGTTCCTGCTCCGATGCTAGAGGTGCGGGGGTGGTCGGCGGGGGCCTCGCAGCCCTTGAACTCCCCTGATCGAACCCCTAGGGATCCCCGAGAGACGGCTCCGCCTCCCGGACCCCCTCAGCCCTCGGGCGGCGAGAAGACCACCATCACCCGCAGGTCCTCGGTGATGTGGTGGAACTTGTGGGCCGTGCCGGCAGGTACATACACGACACTTCCTCTGCCCACCTGGGTGGTTTCCATGCCCACGGTGATCGACGCGCGCCCGCTGACGACGAGGTAGACCTCGTCCTGCTGGTGCGGCTGCTGCGGGTCGAGGTCACCGGCGTCCAGCGCGTACAGGCCGACAGACATGTTCCGTTCGCGTACGAACTGCAGATACGCCCCGTCGTTGGCGGCCCGTTCCGCTTCCAGCTCGTCCAGTCTGAATGCCTTCATGACCTGTCCGTCCCTTGCCTCTGCCCAGCCGGTGTCCACCACCGATCATGTCTGCCACGATCAGACACATGAAGAATTTCGTAGTCAAGACGATCGCCAACGCGGGTGCGCTGGCAGTGGCCATCTGGCTGCTCCAGGACATCACGCTGTCCGGCGGCAGCACCGGCCGCAAGGTACTGACCCTGATCGTGGTCGCGCTGATCTTCGGCCTGGTCAACTTCTGTGTGAAGCCCGTCCTGAAGCTGCTCACGCTGCCGCTCTTCATCCTCACCCTGGGGCTGTTCACCCTGGTGGTGAACGCCCTGATGCTGATGCTGACCTCCTGGCTGGCCGGCCAGTTCGATCTGAGCTTCCACGTCCACGGCTTCTGGACCGCCGTCCTCGGCGGACTGATCATCTCGATCGTGTCCTGGGCGCTGAACGTCGTCCTGCCCGACGAGGACTGATCCGCGTACACCTGGAACAGTGCAGGCAGAACCGGTGACGGACCGGGGAGAGCAGTGAGGACGCAGTATGAGCACCATGGGCGACGGAACCCGCGCGGTACGGGCCGGCCTGCCGGAACCGGAACAGTACGAACCGACTCTCCCCGGTCCGGTCTTCGCCGCTCACTTCCACCTCTCCGGCGAGCCGACCGGCCCGTACACCTACGGCCGTGACACCAACCCGACCTGGACCCATCTGGAACGGGCCATCGGCGAGCTCGAAGCGCCGGGGGAGAGCGTCGAGACCACGGTCTTCGCCTCCGGGATGGCGGCGGTCTCGGCCGTGCTGCTCTCCCAGACGCGCACCGGCGACGTGGTCGTGCTGCCCGACGACGGATACCAGGCGCTCCCCTTGGTACGGGCGCAGCTGGAGGCCTACGGGGTCGAGGTGCGGACCGCCCCGACCGGGGGCGATGCCCAGCTGGCCGTCCTGGAAGGGGCCAAGCTCCTGTGGATCGAGACCCCGTCCAACCCCGGGCTCGACGTCTGCGACGTGCGGCGGCTCGTCGAGGCGGCGCACGCGGGCGGGACGCTGGTGGCCGTGGACAACACGCTCGCCACCCCGCTCGGCCAGCGCCCGCTGGAGCTGGGGGCCGACTTCTCGGTGGCCAGTGACACCAAGGGCATGACCGGGCACGGCGACATCCTGCTCGGCCACGTGGCCTGTCTCGATCCCGAGCTGGCGGCGGGGGTGCGGCGGTGGCGCAAGGTGGTCGGTGCGATCCCAGGGCCGATGGAGGCCTGGCTCGCGCACCGCTCGCTGGCCACCCTGGAACTGCGCGTCGAGCGGCAGTGCGCGAACGCCCTCGCTCTCGCCGAGGCGCTCGCCGGGCACCGGGAGGTGACCGGGCTCCGGTATCCCGGGCTGCCCACCGACCCCTCGCACCCGAACGCCGTGCGGCAGATGCGGCGCTTCGGCTCAGTGGTGTCGTTCGTCCTGGCCGACCGGGAGACCGCCGAGCGCTTCCTCTCTGCGCTCCGGCTGGCCGAGGACGCGACCAGCTTCGGCGGTGTGCGCTCGACCGCCGAGCGACGGGCTCGCTGGGGCGGCGACGCCGTGCCCGAAGGCTTCATCCGCTTCTCGGTGGGCGCCGAGAACCCGGCGGACCTGGTGGCCGACGTGGAGCGGGCGCTGGCCGAGGCAGTCGCCGGAAGCTGAGCGTCCGTACGGACAGCAGCCGATGCGGTACGGACGGCCCGAGCCTCCCCCCTCGTGGCTCGGGCCGTCCCGGCACGCCGCGTTCCGCACGCGACGAACCGCCTCGACAAGGCTAGTTGACTCTGCGTCAGTGTCCAATCACAGTAGCGGCAGCGGCCTATCGGCATATTTATGGTTGTCCGGGCCCGACACGTCGCAACGGTGAGAGGGGACAGGACATGGACCTGGCCCTGCTGCGCACCTTCGTCACCGTGCACCGGGCCGGTTCGTTCACCCGGGCTGCCGCGCTCCTCGGCCTCTCCCAGCCCGCCGTGACCTCCCAGATACGCACCCTGGAGCGGCAACTGGGACGCCCCCTCTTCCTGCGCAGAGCCCGCGGTGTGACTCCCACCACCATCGGGGACGAACTCGCGCACCGGGCCGCTCCCCACCTGGACGCGCTGGTGGAGATCACCGAGGCGGAGCTCGACGAGGAGTCGGGCGTTCGCACGCTGCATCTGGCCGGGCCACCGGAGTTCACCTCGCTACGGGCGCTGCCCGCGCTCACGCCGCTGATCACCCAGGGCCTCGCCCTGCGCAGCTCGTTCTCCGCGGACACCGACGAGACGCTGGATGGCCTGGCCGCCGGACACCACGATCTGGCCATCGTGACGGCCCGCCCGCGCGGTGGGCTGCTCACCGCGACCCCGCTCTGCGACGAGGAGCACGTCCTGGTCGCCGCGCCCCGCTGGGCCGGGCGGCTGGGGCCGGGCACTTTGCGGCGCAACGGCCCGGTGGTCCTGGAACAGCTGCCGGTGGTGGAGGTGCACGAGAGCCTGCCGCTCGTCTCCCGCTACTGGGCCGCGGTCTTCGACAGCCGGCCCGCAGCCGCCGGGGCCGTCATCGCACCGGACCTCCGGGCGGTTCTGGAATGCACGGTGGCGGGCGCCGGGCTGGCCGTCCTGCCCCGCTACCTCTGCGAGGGCGCGCTGGAGCGGGGCGAGGTGGTGGCACTCCTCGATCCTCCGGTGCCCCCGCTGCGCACCTACTTCCTCGCCGCGCGGAGCGGCACGCTCGCGCTGCCGCATCTCTCTCGCGCGCACGAGTGGCTGCTGCGCGCCGCAGCCGACTGGTGACCTCAGAACGGTCCAGCAGCCCTCAGGTGTTTCAGAACGGGTCCAGCGGGCCACTCTCTTGCCATGACCGAACGTCCCGTGGTCAAGCGCACCGCACGCGCCATCCTGCTCGACGGCAACGACCTCATCCTCATCAAGCGCACCAAGCCGGGGGTGGATCCGTACTGGCTCACTCCGGGCGGCGGGGTCGAACCCGAGGACGCGACCGTCGTCGACGCCCTGCACCGCGAGGTGGACGAGGAACTCGGCGCCAAGATCACCGATGTGGTCCCCTGTTTCGTCGACACCGTGGAACACATCGAGGGCGGCGGAGTGAAGGGCGTCAAGGTCCAGCACTTCTTCGTCTGCCGGCTCGACTCGATGGACCTGTCCCTGCGTCATGGACCCGAGATCGAGGCCCCCTGCGGGGAGTACGACGTCGTCCGGGTGCCGTTCAGCCGGGTCGGGATCGCTGCCGTCCACCTCGTACCGCTGTCGCTGCGCCATTACCTGGACGGCAACATCGAGGGCGTGCGCGCGATGCATGCGACCGATCTGGGCTGATCGGCTGCGGAGTTGTTTCACGTGAAACAGCCACGCGAAAACGGCTCAGGCTATTCAGCTCAGGCGAAACGGCTCACGCAAAAGGCCGTCCCGGCGTGGCCGGCGGCTGCGGGTCTCGGCCAGTTCCGTTAAAGCGGTGGACGAGCGATCATTACGTCGGAGAGCCTGACCCTCATGTCCAGTCCACTGCCCCGCCCGCTCGCCGGTCTGCCCGTCCGGCGCCTCACCCGGGACGATCTGGTCCCCTGCGCCGATCTCTCCGAGGACCGCGGCTGGCCGCGTGACGAGCACCGATGGGGACTGCTCCTCGCAGCGGGAACGTGCTTCGGCATCGACGACCCCGACCGTAAGGGCCTGATGGCGACCTGCGTGGTGACCTCCTACGGCCCGCGCATGGCCGCCATCGGCATGCTGCTGGTCGCCGGCCGCCACGCCCGGCAGGGGATCGCCCGGCAGCTGATGCACCAGGTGATCGAATCGACCGGGGGCACTCCTCTCAGCCTCTACGCGACGGCACAGGGCCGGACGCTCTACGAGAAGCTCGGGTTCGTCGCGGTGGGCCGCGCCGAGCGGATGAGCGGGCATTTCCAGCCGCCTGCCGATCCCGGCAGCACGGATGCGGATGTTGATCCAGGTCTTGGGCTCAGCCCCGGCCTCACCGTTCGCCCTGCCTCGGCCGGAGACCTTCAGGCCATGCTCCGGCTGGACGGAAACGCCTTCGGGCTCGACCGGACACACCTCCTGACCCGCCTCCCCGCCTTCGCCGACCACCTGCGGGTGGCCGAGGAAGGCGGAGAGCTCGTCGGTTATGCGGGGCTCTGGCCGAGCTTGGCCAGCCATGTGGTCGGCCCGCTCGTCGCGCGGGACACCGCCACGGCGAAACTCCTCGTGTCCTCGTTGGCCGGGGCGACCGACCGGCCGCTGCGCGCCGACATCGACGGCCGTCACGAGGAACTGCTCCGCTGGCTCGGGGAGCGCGGACTTGGACACGACTCGGCGACCACGGTGATGACCCTCGGGGAGCAGCCGCCGGGGGACTGGACGCAGTGCTTCGCGCCGCTGAGCGTGGCGACGGGCTGACAACCCCGGCGGAGGGCCGTACGGTCCGGGCGGTTCCGCCGGCCGGTGGTCCCGGCCGGCTCGGCCCGGTCGTCGCGAGCTCAGACGAGGCTGTCCACAGCGGCTGTGGCGAACCCGTGATCCTGCTCGGGTGCCCCGCCACCGACACCGACAGCGCCGATCAGACGGCCGTCGCGGTGGACCGGGACGCCGCCGGCGATGAACAGCAGCGGGCGGTCCAGTGCGGTCGGCAGGGTGTGGAAGAGCCCTCCCGGCTGGACGGCGTCGACCAGGTCGGCCGTGGGGGCGTTGAGCTGAAGGGCCGTGTAGGCCTTGCGGGTGCTGGTCTCACCGGCGATGAGAACGGCCCGGTCGTCGCGGCGGAAGGCCAGCAGATGGCCGCCCGCGTCGAGGACCGTGACCGCCGCGGCGACGCCTGCCGCCTCGGCGGCCGTACGGGCCGCTTCCACGAGCGCCTCCGCGTCCTGCGTGGTGAGCGGGGCGACGGCGGCAGTGATGGTGGTGCTCATGGGGGTCTCTCCTTGATGCGGGTGTAGTGCGATGCAGTGCGACGCGATGCGGCGCGCTGCGGGGGTGCGTGGGTTGACGCGTGGGACGTGTGCGGCGGATCAGTGCCGGGCCGCGGGTACGGCGGCCGGCTCGGGCACGGCGGCCGTACCCGGGATGTGGGTGGCGACCAGACGGCTCCGGGTGGCCGTGCGGCGCTCCAGGGTGCTGGAGACGACGGCGAGGACCAGCGCGGAGGCGGCGAGGACCGCGCCGACCCAGTTGGGCGCGGTGTAGCCGAAACCGGCAGCGATGACGACGCCGCCGAGCCAGGCCGACAGGGCGTTGCCGAGGTTGAAGGCGCCGATGTTCACGGCGGAGGCGAGGGTCGGGGCGCCCGCCGCCTGGTCGAGCACCCTCTTCTGCAACGGGGGCACGGTCGCGAAGCCCAGGCCACCGATCAGCACGATGGTGACGGCTGCCGCGATCTTGTTGTGCGCGGTCAGGGTGAACAGCGACAGGACCAGGGCGAGCGCGCCCAGCGACACGTACAGCAGGGGCATCAGGTGGCGGTCGGCGAATTTGCCGCCGAGCAGGTTGCCACCGACCATGCCGAGTCCGAAGAGGACCAGCAGCCAGGTGACCGAGGAGGCCGAGTAGCCGGCGATCTCGGTCATCATCGGTGTGATGTACGTGATCGCCGCGAAGACTCCGCCGAAGCCCAGCACCGTCATCGCCATGGCGAGCAGGACCTGCACATTGCGGAACGCGGCCAGTTCGTGGCGGAGCCGGACGCCTTCGGCGCGGGGCTGGTCGGGGACGAGCCTGGCCACTCCGAGAAGGCCGATGACACCGAGGCCGGCGACCGCGAAGAACGTGGCCCGCCAGCCGACGCTCTGCCCGATGTAGGTGCCGAGCGGGACACCGACGACGTTGGCGACGGTGAGACCGGTGAACATCATGGCGATCGCACCGGCCTTCTTGTGCGGAGCGACCAGATCGGCCGCCACCACCGATCCGATGCCGAAGAAGGCGCCGTGGGCGAGGGAGGCGATGACCCGGCCGGCGAGCATCACCTCGAAGACGGGTGCGGTCGCGGACACCACGTTGCCGATGACGAACAGCCCCATCAGGATCATCAGCATGCGTTTGCGGGTGACCCTGGTCCCGAGAACGGTCATCAGCGGGGCGCCGAGGACGACACCGAGCGCATAGCCCGTGACGAGGAATCCGGCGGCCGGGATCGAGACCTGGAAGTCCGCAGCCACCTCGGGGAGCAGCCCCATGATCACGAACTCGGTGGTTCCGATACCGAATGCCCCGATGGCGAGGGCGAGAAGCGCGAGCGGCATGGGTTACACCTTCCCTGGAGATTGCGTCTGCGCCTTACGAGCGTCCACAATAATTGCAGACGCAGGTTAATTGCAAGCGCGGGCTATTGCATGCGTCGCCTATCCTGTACGTAAGCAGCTCCAGCACGGAGGAGAGACACCCATGACAGCGACGGACCCTGCACTGACCGCCCTCTCCCAGGGCTGGTGCGCGCTCTCCCTGCTCCACGGGAAGATCGAGGCCCACATCGAGCGTGCGCTGCAGAGCCGGCACGACCTCAGCGTGAGGGAGTACTCACTGCTGGACGTGCTGAGCCGGCAGCACAGCGGACCGGGCGGACATCTGCAGATGAAGCAGGTGGCCGACGCCGTCGTACTCAGCCAGAGCGCCACCACACGCCTGGTCACCCGCCTCGAGGACCGCGGTCTGCTGACCCGGTACCTCTGCGACACCGACCGCAGGGGCATCTACACCGACGTCACCGAGTCCGGTCTCGCTCTGCTCGCCGAGGCCAGGCCGACCAATGACACCGCCCTGCGCGCCGCACTCGACGAGGCTGCCAAGGACCCCGAGCTGGTCCCGCTGGTCCGGGCGGTCGAGGAGCTGAAGGTCCCCGTATAGCCCGGTTGCCGCCGCGTGGCCCAGGGCGGCTGCGTAGGCTGCTGATCATGAGCGATCTGGACATACGTGCCGCGGGCATCAACGACCTCTCCGAGATCGTGGCCATGCTCGCCGACGATCCGCTGGGCGCGGCGCGCGAGTCGCCGGACGACCTCACGCCGTACCGGGCCGCTTTCCAGCGGCTGGCCGGGGATCCGAACCAGTACCTCATGGTCGCCGTGCGCGCGGACCGGATCGTCGGCACACTCCAGCTGACCGTGATCCCTGGCCTCTCCCGGCGCGGCTCGACGCGCTCGGTGATCGAGGCCGTCCGTGTCCACAAGGACGAACGCGGCAGCGGACTCGGCACCCGCCTGATCCAGTGGGCGGTGGACGAATCCCGGCGCCAGGGATGCGAGTTGGTCCAGCTGACCTCGGACGCGACCCGGACCGACGCACACCGCTTCTACGAACGGCTCGGCTTCGCCGCCAGCCACGTGGGCTTCAAGCTCGCCCTCTGACCGCAGACCGGCACCCGAGGGAGCAACGGTGCACCACATCAGCGACGAGCAACGCCGCATCAGGCTCGCCGGACGCCATCTCCTGGCACCCGCCCTGCGGGCCGGATCCCCGGTGGCCGTGGCCGACGCCCTGGTCGCGTTGCATGCCACCGACGCGGCCACCGTCTTCCTGTCCGTCTGCGCCAGGCTCCGCACACCGGACGTCGCCGCGGTGGAGAAGTCCCTGTACGAGGACGTCTCACTGGTCAGGCTGCTCTCCATGCGTAACACCCTCTTCACCGTGTCGGAAGTGCTGGCCCCACAGATCGAGGCGTCGAACGCCCGCGCGGTGGCCGCCAAGGAGCGCCGGACCTTCCTGAAGCACCTGGCCGAGGACGGCCAGGGACTGGACGAACCCTGGCTGGACGACACGGAGAAGGCCACCCTGACGGCCCTGACCGCCCGCGGGACAGCCACCGGCAGCGAACTCTCCGCCGCTGTGACCGCCCTGCGTACGAAAATCACGGTCTTCCCAGGCAAGAAGTACGAGGCGGTGCAGGGGGTGGCCTCCCGGGTCCTCCGCATACTGGCCGCCGAAGGCCGGATCCGCCGGGACCGGCCCCGGGGCTCCTGGACGTCCAGCCAGTTCCGCTGGACGGCTGCCGAACCCCGGCCGGTGCTCGCCACCGCCGGGGCACAGGCGGAACTGGCCCTGCACTGGCTCCGCTCGTACGGCCCCGGATCCGAGGCCGACCTCAAGTGGTGGACGGGCTGGGGGCTCGGGCAGGTCCGCAAGGCGCTGGCAGCCGTCGGAGCCGAGGAGGTGCGGCTCGACAGCGGCACCACCGCCTGGGTCGCGCCTGGGGACACCGCGCCAGAACCGGCACCGGAGCCCTGGGCGGCTCTGCTGCCCGCGCTCGACCCGAGCGCGATGGGCTGGGCCGACCGCGGTTTCCACCTCGCTCCCGAACACCGGGCAGCCCTCTTCGACCGCTCCGGCAATATCGGCCCCACGGTGTGGTGGAACGGCCGCATCGTCGGCGGTTGGGCACAGCACGCCAACGGCGAGCCGGTCTGGCGGCTCCTGACCGACACCGGCCGGGACGCCACCGCCGCAATCGAGGAGGAGGCATCCCGGCTGGCGGGCTGGGTGGGGGAAGCGCGGATCACTCCACGCTTCCGCACCCCACTGGAAAGCGAGTTGACGGCCTGACCGCTCCGCCGCTCTGTTTCACGTGAAACACGGCACTCAACTTCCCAGGCCACGCCAGCCGTTCTCGTCCACCCCGCCCGGAACGGCCGCCGCGGGATCGTACGGTTCACGCGTGAAGACGAACGAACCCAGGTCCAGATGGTTCACACTGCCGTCGTCGTTCCGGACGATCCGCAGCGTCTCCCCCGCGTAATAGCCGTCCAGCCCGATCCAGGTGCCGTCCGGCCGGGCGGTGAACCGCGCACCCCGGCCATCACCGCGCAGGCCGCGGAGTTCCAGTCCGCGATCGGGGTTCAAGCGCAGGATGTTGGCACGCGTGCCCCAGTACCAGGGGCCGGTGAGCGCGAGGAGGTCCGCGTCCACCTCGGGCAGCGGGCGCCACGGCTCCGGGATGCGGGGCTCGGCCTCGGCGACGATGTCCACGAGCTCAGCGGCCACCTCGCCGATCGGCGGGCCCGAGGTGACGTTGGCGAACACGACCGCGGCCACATCCTCCTCGGCGCAGAACCACAGGGCGGCCAGAAAACCAGGAAGCGACCCGGTGTGCCCGATGAGCGTGCGGCCCTTCCTCCGGATCACCTGCAGCCCGAGACCGTAGTTCCCTTCCCAGTCCCCCGACTCGGGCGGCGCGGACGGCTCCTTCATCTCCGCCACGGAAGCCGCGCAGAGCACCCGGTCGTCTCCCTCCGTAAAGAAGGCGGCGAACCGGAGAAGATCGGCGGTGGTGGACCAGAGCTGACCGGCCGGCGCCATCAGTCCGAGGTCCTCGGCCGGCTCGGGCAGCATGACATCCGCCCACGGATGGACAGCCCAGCCACCGGCATGCGGCGCCTCCGCCTCCGGACCCGTACGGTGCATGCCCAGCGGCTCCAGCACCTCACGCCGCAGAACCTGCGCCCAGGGCGCTCCGCGCATGGTTTGGATCAGCGCTCCGAGCACCGTGTAGCCCGGGTTGGAGTAGTGGTGACGGCGGCCGGGAGCGTGCATCCGGGTCTGCTCACCGAGTACATCGGCCAGCTCGGGCCGCAGGCTGCCCGGCGTCCGCTCCCACCAGGGAGCGGGCGACTCAGCGCCGAGCCCCGCACTGTGGCCCAGCAGCTGATGGATGGTGGCCTCGCCCGCTCCCGTTCCGGGCAGGTGCTTCTCCAGCGGATCGGCCAGATCCAACAGACCCTCGTCACGCAGCCGCAGGACCAGCACCGCGGTGAACGTCTTGGTGAGGGACCCGATTCTGAACTGTGTGTCGGCATCCGGGGCATGGCCGTCGACACAGGTGCGGGAGCCGTTCCAGACGGCCTGCCCCCGGCGCTGCACCGCGGCGGCCAAGGAGGGCGCGCGGCCTTCGGCCTGGGCGGTGGCGATGCGGTGCAGCAGAGCGCGCCGGGTACCCGGAAGCAACTGTTCAGCAGGAGTAGTCATCGTCAACAACTACCGCCCCGAACCGCCGGGTGCGAAATCATTTCCCGGCTCGTTCGAACTGGGCGGTCGGGGTCGATCCGACGCTCACCGACATCGGGAACGTCGACCACAGCACGACGGTCCTCAAGGCTCTCCCTCAAGTAGTGCGCGATCGGCGGTGGGCCGGCCCGCACCCGGGCTGTTCCGCCGTCGGTGAAGACCGGCCCGACCGGGCTCGACGGTCGCTACAGTCCGGTCTCATGAAGACGGTTGCCACGCGCACGGTGGAGTATCCGGCAGACGGCCTGACGATGGTCGGGCACCTCGCGCTCCCGGCCGGTACCGGCCGCCGGCCCGCGGTCCTGATCGGCCCCGAGGGGACGGGGCTGAACGACTTCCAGCGCCGCCGGGCCGACGCGCTGGCCTAACTGGGCTACGTGGCGCTGGCCTTCGACATCCACGGCGGGCGCTATTTGGGCGACGCCGAGGAGATGCTGGCCCGTTGCATGCCGTTGCTCGCCGCCCCCGACCGGATGCGGGACATCGGCCACGCGGCCCTCGACGTGCTGCGCGCCGAACCGCGGACCGACCCCGACCGGATCGCCGCCGTCGGCTACGGCACCGGAGGCGCGATCGCGCTGGAACTCGGGCGCGACGGGGTCGACCTGCGGGCGATCGGGACAGTCAACGCACTGACCACGGGCCGACCGGGCGGGGCGGCACGCATTCGCTGCCCGGTGTGGGCCGGTGTCGGGTCGGAAGACCCCATCATGCCGCCCGCGCAACGGGAGGCGTTCACCGCCGAGATGCAGGACGCGGGCGTCGACTGGCGTCTCGTGGTCTACGGCGGAGCCCTTCACGCCTTCCACCACCCGCCGGTCGACCACACCGTGCGTCCCGGTGTCGGCCATCACCCACGGCACGCGCAGCGAGCCTGGCGCGATGTCGTCGATCTGCTCGCCGAGTGCCTGCCCGTCGCGGAGCCGCCGTCCGGCCGATGAGGTCTTCCGGGCCCCGGCCGGACGGACGGATCAGCGCAGTCCGGCGAAGAGATCGTTCTCGGGTACGGCGGCGCCGGTGGCGTCCTTGACACGTACAAAGGTCTCCAAGCCCATGAACTCGCCGAACCTCTCCTTGCCCATCTTGAGGAAGAAGATGTTCTCGCCCTGACTGGCGTGCGCGGCCAGCGCATCGAACTTCTGGCCGCTGAACGCGGTGGTGTCCACCCACGTGGTGATCTCGTCGTCGGGCAGGCCGATCTCGGCCATCGCGGCGGCCTCGGCGGGATCCGGCTCCGGCATGTCCTCCTGGAACTCGCGCAGGGTCTCCCCGAACTGCTGCATCCTCGACCGGGGCATCGTCGTCCAGTACACCTTCGGTGTCAGCTCGGTCATCTCCAGCGCAGCCATCGTGATGCGGTTGGCCTGGATGTGGTCGGGGTGACCGTAGAAGCCGTTCTCGTCATAGGTGACGACCACATCGGGCCGGTAGTGCCGCATGAGTTCCGCAAGCCGGGCGGCGCCTTCCTCCACCGGGGTCTGCCAGAAGGATCCGGGGGCCTCGTTGCTCGGCCAGCCCATCATCCCGGAGTCGGCATAGTCCAGCATCTCCAGATCGCTGATCTTCAGGACGTCACAGCTCGCCTGCAGTTCTTGACGGCGCATCAAGGCGACGGCCGCCGGATCGTGCCCGGGATCGCCCGGCTTCACACCCCCTTTCCCGTCCCCGCAACCGCCGTCGGTACACGTCACGAGCACCGTGCGGATGCCTTCCGCCGCGTACTGCGCGAGGATTCCTCCGGTTCCGGTGGCCTCGTCGTCGGGGTGGGCGTGCACTGCCATGAGCGTCAACGGCCGGTCGGTCATGAAACAGTCCTCCTGCGAAAAATACGTCTTGGTCCGAGTGCGCTGCGGGCTCACCACGGTCCTTGGGCCCGGATCCTGGTGGGGCGGACGACCCTGTGGTCTCCGCGTCCCCCGCCCGTGCGGCGCCGGTCTCTCGGTCGATGCAACCGTGCGGACCGGACCGCTGTTCCCGGCGGGGCCGCTCTGCCTTGCCGACGTGGGCGGTTCAACGGGACCGTACAAGCCGGCCGGTCCCACGGACCGGCGGGCGGCGGCACACAGGGCAGCCCCGTGCGCCGTAGCCGCACGGGGCTGCCCGGGACGCCTCCGCCGAGGCGTGCCTCAGCGAAAGGCGTCGATGTTCCGGGCGACCCAGTCGTTGAAGGAGCTCGGGGCGCGGCCGAGGACCCGTTCCACGTCCGGGCTGATCCGCAGTTCGGCCGGGTTCGGAGCGGAGATGATGTCCAGAGTGTCGTCGGCGAGCTCCGGCGGCACGAACTGGGTCATCGCGGCCTTGGCCTCCTCGCGGGTGAGTTCGTGGAACCGCACCGGCGAGCCGAGAGCGGCGGCGATGGACTCCGCCTGCTGACGCGGCGTGATCACCTCGGGCCCGGTCAGCTCGAAGACTCCCCCGGTGTGCCGGTCGTCCAGCAGGCAGGCCGCCGCGGTCTCGGCGATGTCCACCGGATCGACGACCGGAACCCCGACACCGCCGAAAGGTGCGGCGACCACCCCTTGCGTGCGGACGGACTCCGCCCAGGCCAGAGCGTTCGAGGCGAAACCGCCCGGTCGCAGGACGGCCCAGTCCAGGCCGGACTCTCTCAACGCGTCCTCCACCGCGCGCACCGCGATCCGCGACGGGCCGAGCGGCCTGGTCGCCACGCCCTGCGAGGACAGCAGGACGACCCGGCGGACGCCACTGGCCGCGGCCAGGTCGATGATGTCGGTCGGCCTGGCTCCGGGTGCGTGCAGGTCGCCGGAGAGCAGGAGGAACAGCGCCTTCGCCCCGTCAAACGCCGAGGTGAGGCCGCCCGGTTCGGTGAGGTCGGCCACCACATGCCGGACTCCGTCCGGCACCGCCGCCGCATGACGTGACACCGCTGTCACCTGCTCGCCCGCCTCGGCCAGGGCCTGCGTCAAAGGCCGGCCCACGTTCCCGGTAGCCCCGGTCACCACGATCATGTTCAGCTCCTCGTCCGTTGTGCACTGTGGCAATGGACGCTAGGAGCCGGGCTTACTTTTCGTAAGAACATACCCAGAGGTAAGCTCCGAACATGAGGGAAGGCGCGCAGCTGACACCGGTCGGGACCAGCAATCGGTATGAGGTGTTTCACACCGACTGCCCTGCGCGCGGCGTGGTCGACCACGTCACCAGCAGGTGGGGTATCTGGGTGCTGATCTCCCTGCGGAGCAACGATCTTCGGTTCTACGAACTGCGCGACAGCATCCAGGGCATCAGCGAGAAGATGCTCGCTCAGACACTGCGCGCACTGGTCCAGGACGGGTTGGTCTGGCGGGAGGTCGAGCCGACGACGCCGCCCCAGGTCACCTACGGGCTGACCGAGTTCGGCCAGGATCTCGGTGAGCCGCTGACGGACCTGTTCGATCGGATCACACAGCAGCTTTCGCCCGGCGGAGTATCCGCCACGGAACAGCCGCCGGTCGTGCCATCGGGCCGGCCCCGCTGAGACCCCGCACGCACGAAGCAAGCCCGCGGGGCGGCTGGAGGCATGGGGTCAGCGCGCTTGCCGGCGCCAGATCGAGGGGCTGACCCCGCGGGCGCGTTTGAGCGCCACGCTGAAGGCGAACGCGTCCTCGTTTCCGACCTCGCGGGCCACCGCCGCGACGGTCGCGTCCGTGTCCCGGAGCAAGTCCGCCCCCAGAACCATCCGCCACCCGGTGAGGTACATGAGCGGCGGCTCGCCGACCGTGCTGGTGAGGCGTGGGGCGTGCGGCGAAGGCCGTGCACGACATCCCGACACCGGCCGCCGGTTCGGCGATATGCCGGGGCGGTCGGTGCCGGGAACCGGAACTCGCAGTCGGGCAGGGGCACCCTCAGCTCGCGCGTTGTTCGGCGAGGTCCAGCCAGTGCTCCACGTCCGCCGGCGTGAAGTGCCTGATGGCCCAGTCGACCATGCGAAGGCTCATGTGAGCCCATGCGGGCCGCAGGATGTCCTCGGGGAGCGAGTCCAGGACGGCGTCGAGATGCCGTGTCACCCTCGGGTCGGCTTCCCCGGCGTGGATACCGAAGCGCAGGGTGACCAGGTCGAATCGCCGGTCGCCGCGGGCGGCACCGTCCCAGTCGATGACGCCGGTGATCGAGCCGTCGGCCGCCAGGATGTTGCCGGGGTGGAAGTCCATGTGAACGGCGTCCTGCCCGGCCATTCGGGCGGGGTGGTCCGCGCCGACAGCGGCGATCCGGTGTTCGAGCGCGGCACTGCGACGGTTGTGCCGGCGCAGAGGATCGTGCAGACAGTAGCCGGGCCCATCGTCACGCAGGTGGAACTCGACCGTTGGAATCTCGGGGCGGTCGGCAAGGCGATCGGCCTGCAACTGGTTGAGTTCGAGGGCCTGGTCCAGGGCACGGTGGTCGAGGCGGTCGATCGCCTTGCCCGGCAGCAGCTCTTGGACCACGACCACCGCGTGGCCGACCTGGGCGACCAGTTCGGTGGCCGGTGCCGGACAGCCGGCCAGCCGGAGCACTTCGGTGACGGCGAGCGGCCCTGCCTCCATGTCCGCCGCCCGGCTCTGCGGTCGCCACTTGAGGACAGAGCGGTGAGCGTCGGGCCAGCGCACAAAAGCCGCACCGACCTGCCCGCCCGGGCAGGGGCCTTCCAGGATCAGGCGGACACCGGTCCGGGCATGAAGGGCTTCGACCGTCCGGGCGGCATCGAGCCGCTCAGCACGCGTCCAGCTCCGCGATGGAGAAGTCACCGGGCCGATTATCGTTTCCCGCCTTGCCGGTCCGACGAAACTGACCGTGGGGCGCCGTCATCCGCTCTGAGCGGCCGTGAGACTGCGCGGCGAGATCTGAGACCCGCACAGGTGCAGGCCCTCGCCGTCGGTTCAAGCGACGGTGTCGTGCAGCAGATCCCTCAGTGTCAGTGCCGCCGGCAGCGGGGCTGCGGGCAGCGCCACATGGACGGTCCGGCGCAGGGCCGGGTCGGTGAGGCGGCACAGGACGAGTTCGTCGGGGACCGCCCGCGCGGCCAGCGAGGGGACCAGTGCCACCCCCAGGCCGGCGGCCGCGTAGCCGAACTTCCCGGTCCATTCCGCGATCCGGATGATCTTCCTGGGGGTGAAGCCCGCCCGTGCGCAGGCATCGGCGAGCATCGTGGGACGGTCGCCGTACGCACTGTGAAGCCATGCCTCGTCCCGCAGTTCACGCAGGTCGACCGTTGGGGCTCCGGCCAGGCGGTGCGCGCGCGGGAGCGCCACGAACAGTTCGTCCTCGCACAGCACGGTCGTCGTGACACCGGCGGCCGACGGCAGACCGGACGGGTAGTCGCTGACGACAGCAAGGTCCAACGCCCCGTCCTGGAGGCGCTCCATCAGCGTGTCGGTCCAGCCCTCGACCGCGATGACCTCGACATCCGGCTTGGCGTGCTGGAGTGCCCGCAGGGCGGTGGGCACGAGCGAGATGTTGGCGGTGGCGAAGGCCCCCGCGTGCAGCAGTCCGCCGTTCCCCGCGTTCAGCACGGCCAGCTCCCGGGCCGCCCGGGATAGCCGGTCGAGCACCTCCACGGCGTGCCGGTGCAGTGTCCGGCCGCGGGGATTGAGCCGTACGCCCCGAGGGAGCCGTTCGAACAGCGGGCCGCCCGCCTGCTGTTCCAGAGCGGCGATCCGCCGGGACACCGCGGACTGGGTGTAATTGAGCCGGACCGCCGCCTTGGTGAACGATCCGGCCTCTGCCACGGCCACGAGCAGCCGAAGTGCGTCGACCTCGAACACGGCCCTCCCCCTTCACGATCCTCCGGGCATCGCCCGTCTTCCCACAACCCATTCTCCAGGTGCATGGGTCCCATGCAATCCAGTCGCTGGTGGAATGCCTTGGCCCGCCCTAACGTCGTTCGCACGGCGGGGCTTCGCAGGGGGAACGGCCCCGCCGCACCAGTGCCCAGGACGTCCGAGGGGGAAATGTGCTGTCACGACGGTTAGCACGACCAGGAGTTGGCGTGGGGCGGGACCGGTGACCCGGGGGACCGCTGTCCTCCTGCCGACGATGCTGGCCGATCTGGCGGAACTCGTGCGCTGCGAGTCCTTCTCGGCCGACCACGCGGCGGTGGCGCGGAGCGCCGAGGTGGTGGGCGCGCTCGGGAGGAGGCTGCTGGGGGCCGAGCCGGAAACGATCGTGATCAACGGCGTGACCCATCTGCGGTGGACGTTCGGCACCCCGCGGGTCTTGCTGATAGGACACCACGACACGGTGTGGCCCATGGGCTCGATCGAGAGCCACCCCTGGTCGGTGGCCGACGGGACAGCCCGCGGCCCCGGGGTCCTGGACATGAAGGCGGGCCTGGTGCAGATGTTCCACGCCCTGGCCTCGCTTCCGTCCCCGGACGGGGTGCGCGTCCTGGTCAACGGCGACGAGGAGGTCGGCTCGACGACCTCCCGGCAACTGATCGAGGAATCCGTGCGAGGGTGCGCGGCCGCCTTCGTTCTGGAACCGTCCGCGGACGACGAGGGTGCGCTCAAGACCGCCCGCAAGGGCACTTCGCGGTACGACGTCGTCGTCCACGGCAGGGCGGCGCACGCGGGTCTGGAACCGCAGAAGGGGATCAACGCCGCGGTCGAGGCCGCGCACCAGGTGCTGTCCATCGCCGGTCTCGGGGCCGCGATGGGTGACGTCGACGGAACCGACTCCGTCCTGGGCTCCGCCAGTGTCACACCCACCCTGCTGTCGGCCGGCAGTGCGCGCAACACGGTGCCCGCGCTGGCTCGGGTGTCGTTGGACGTGCGCGTGCCGACCCAGGCGGCACAGGACCGGATCGACGCCCTCATCCGGGGGCTCACGCCGCGGACGCCCGGCGCCCGGCTGGAGGTGCTGGGCGGCAGCCAGCGACCGCCCATGGAGCCGGGGTCCTCCGCCGGACTGTTCGACCTCGCCTCCCGACTCGCCGCGGAACTGGGCGAGGAACCGCTGCGAGGGATCGCCGTCGGCGGCGCCTCGGACGGCAACTACACCGCGGCTGCGGGCTGTCCGACGCTGGACGGCCTGGGCGCCGTGGGCAGTGGCGCTCACGCGAGCACCGAGTACGTCAACGTCGAGCGGATGGTCCCCCGCACCCGGCTGCTCGCTCAACTCATCACGCGGACACGGCGCCGGCCCGACCGTGACCGGCGGGACTCGGCGTGAACTCTGTTCCGGAGGAGACGATTCATCATGCGACAGGGCATGGACGGGTTCGGCCTCGGCGAGAAGGTCGGTAGCTATCCCGTCGCGGGAGTGGGAGGCGCCCTTGCGCAGATGGCGCGGCGGGTCGGCGTGGCGCTCTACGTCACCCTGATCATCTGCTTGGTAGCCATCAGGCCCCCGGCGGCGTTCACCAAGGGTGCCGTCATGACAGCGGTGGTGCTCGCCCTGTTCGGCCTCATGTCGGCATGGCGTCGTATGTCCGTCAGATTCGGACTCAGGCGGTGCTACGTCTACGAGGACGGCCTGGTCGTCACCAATCTGTTCGGCGGCGTGCAGGACGCGGTGGCCTGGAGCGAGGTGACCGCGCTGAACGGGTACAGCGGCGCGTCGGTCTTCATGACCCTCCACCGGTTCGAGATCGCACGGCGCGGCCTCAGGCCCCTGGTGTTATTGGCGCTGGGCCTGAAGCCCCCCGTGGTGGACGCCCTGCTGAGCAGGCTGGCCAAGAACGGTATCCGCTGAGAACGGCACGTGACGACCGAGTCGATGCCGTGGCGGACCCGTCAACGAGAAGGGGACAGTGGAGAAGCGAGCCCGCACAGGCTCCGATCAGGTCTGTGCCATGTCCACGAAGCGCGAGTAGTGCCCCTGGAAGGCGACGGTGATCGTCGCCGTCGGACCGTTACGGTGCTTGGCCACGATCAGGTCCGCCTCGCCCGCCCGCGGTGACTCCTTCTCGTAGGCGTCCTCACGGTGCAGCAGGATGACCATGTCGGCGTCCTGCTCGATGGAACCGGACTCTCGGAGGTCGGAGACCATCGGCTTCTTGTCCGTCCGCTGCTCGGGACCACGGTTCAGCTGGGAGAGCGCGATGACCGGCAGTTGCAGTTCCTTGGCCAGCAGCTTGAGGTTTCGGGACATGTCCGAGACCTCCTGCTGACGGCTCTCGGCACGCTTCGAGCCACCGGACTGCATCAGCTGCAGATAGTCGATGACCACCAGCTTGAGATCGTTGCGCTGCTTCAGGCGACGGCACTTCGCCCGGATCTCCATCATGGAGAGGTTCGGGGAGTCGTCGATGTAGAGGGGGGCGGCGGAGACATCCGGCATCCGTCGCGCCAGCCGCGTCCAGTCCTCGTCGGTCATGGTGCCGGAGCGCATGTGGTGGAGCGCCACCCGCGCCTCGGCGGACAGCAGGCGCATCGCGATCTCGTTCCGCCCCATTTCCAGGGAGAAGATCACGCTGGGCAGGTTGCTCTTGATCGAACAGGCCCGAGCGAAGTCCAGGGCGAGCGTGGACTTACCCATGGCGGGACGGGCCGCGATGACGACCATCTGGCCCGGGTGGAGGCCGTTGGTCAGGGCGTCGAGGTCGGTGAAGCCGGTCGGCACACCGGTCATCTCGCCGCTGCGGGAACCGATCGCCTCGATCTCGTCGAGCGCGCCCTCCATGATGTCGCCGAGGGGCAGGTAGTCCTCACTGGTCCGCTGCTCGGTGACGGCGTAGATCTCGGCCTGTGCGGAGTTGACGATGTCATCGACATCGCCGTCGGCCGCGTATCCCATCTGCGTGATCTTCGTGCCGGCCTCGACGAGACGCCGGAGCACCGCACGCTCATGAACGATCTCCGCGTAGTACGAAGCGTTGGCCGCGGTCGGCACCGACTGGACCAGGGTGTGCAGATACGGGGCGCCGCCCACCTTGGTGATCTCGCCACGCTTGACGAGTTCGGCCGCCACCGTGATCGGGTCGGCCGGCTCGCCCTTGGCGTAGAGGTCGAGGATCGCCTGAAAGACGGTCTCGTGGGCGGGGCGGTAGAAATCGTGGCCCTTGATGATCTCCACGACGTCGGCGATGGCGTCCTTGGACAGGAGCATGCCACCGAGGACGGACTGTTCCGCGTCGAGGTCCTGGGGCGGCACCCGCTCGAATCCCGGGGAGCCGCCCTCCCAGCCGTTGCTCTCGCGGCCGCGGTCGTGCTGCTCGCCGCGGTCCCGGCCCTCGCCCCGGCGCTGGCGGGAAACAGGCAGCCGGTCACTGGGACCGGTGTCGGCCCAGGGGTCGTCCAAAGGCTCGGGAATACTCATCCGGCCACCTCCTCCCGTCCGCTCCGCGGACCTAGCCGTGCCACTCTTTCTTACGGCACGGCACCGACAAACAAGACGCCCGACTCCGGTTGCGGTGTGTCGGGTTCTGCCGGGTTTCCAGGGCCGAAACGGGGTGGGGGCGCCGCACCACGGTAGGCCTCCCGGCACCGTCAGCCAATCTGGTTATCCACAGGGCATGTGGACGACGGACCAGATGCTGTGGAGAACCACGCAGAACCTGTGCACGGACCGGGGGACAGCACTGTGGACAAACTCATAGCGCCCCCGCCATCACGCTTCTGACCTGCACGTTCCCCATCCACCGGCTGTGGGGGAGAAAAAGTTTCCGAGTCGGTGCAAGATCACGGCAACCCACACGCAGGAGAACACCGAACCCCAACAAATGTAAGGATCAGTAAGGGATTGCATCTGTTACCTGTGGAAGATTAGATTGGCCCTCATGACCCAGGCACCGGCGAGCCCGCCACCCAGTCGCCGTCGGCATGACCGCGAGATCATCGCACTCGCCGTTCCCGCCTTCGGCGCACTCGTGGCCGAGCCTCTTTTCGTCATGGTCGACAGCGCCATCGTCGGCCATCTCGGGACCCCGCAACTGGCCGGCCTGGCCGTTGCCGCGGCCCTCCTGACGACCGCCGTGAGCATCTTCGTCTTTCTGGCCTACGCCACCACGGCAGCGGTGGCCCGACGGGTCGGCGCCGGCGACCTGACCTCTGCGATCCGTCAGGGCATGGACGGTATCTGGCTGGCCATACTGCTCGGCCTCGCGGTCATCGCCCTGACGCTCCCCCTGGCCCCCTGGCTCGTCGAGGTCTTCGGCGCCTCCCACACCGCGGCCCCCTACGCCACCACCTATCTGCGGATCTCCAGCCTCGGCATCCCCGCCATGCTCGTCGTGATGGCCGCGACCGGCGTGCTCCGGGGCCTGCAGAACACCCGCACCCCGCTCTATGTCGCCATCGGCGGCTTCGCCGCCAACGGAGCCCTCAACGCGGGCCTCGTCTACGGCGCCGGGCTCGGCATCGCCGGATCGGCCTGGGGCACGGTGATCGCCCAGGTCGCGATGGCGGTCGCCTATCTCGTCGTGGTGGTCCGCGGCGCCCGGCGGCACGGCGCCTCACTACGCCCCGACGCCGCGGGCATCAGGGCCAGCGCCCAGGCAGGCGTGCCCCTGCTCGTCCGTACGCTGTCGCTCCGTGCCGTCCTGCTGATCGCCACCGCCGTCGCGGCCCGGCTGGGGGACACCGACCTGGCGGCACACCAGATCATTCTCTCGCTCTGGAGCCTGATGGCCTTCGCGCTGGACGCCATCGCCATCGCCGGGCAGGCCATCATCGGCCGGTACCTGGGGGCCGATGACGTAAAGGGGGCGCGTGAGGCCTGCCGCCGCATGGTGCAGTGGGGTGTCGCCTCCGGTGTGCTGTTCGGAGTACTGATCGTTCTCGCCCGTCCCCTGTTCGTGCCGTTGTTCACCAGCGACCAGTCCGTCCAGGACACCCTCTTCCCGGCCCTGCTGGTGGTTGCCCTGACCCAGCCGATCTCCGGGGTCGTCTTCGTTCTGGACGGTGTACTGATGGGCGCCGGGGACGGTCCGTACCTGGCCTGGGCCATGCTCGTCACCCTGGCCGTCTTCGCCCCGGTGGCCCTGCTCGTTCCCCACCTCGGTGGCGGGCTGACGGTGCTGTGGTGCGCGATGGCCCTGATGA
Organism: Streptomyces sp. NPDC091387; assembly: GCF_044756945.1. NCBI lineage: Bacteria > Bacillati > Actinomycetota > Actinomycetes > Kitasatosporales > Streptomycetaceae > Streptomyces > Streptomyces sp. NPDC091387. The sequence goes on from NZ_JBIVTZ010000016.1 coordinate 89,637, forward strand.
TGCTCGTTCGCATGGCGACGCTCTGGCTCCGGACCCGCTCGGGCAAGTGGCTGGTCACCGGAGCCGCTCACTGAGCCGCCGGCTCGCTGCCTGTTTCACGTGAAACAGGCAGCGAGCCGGCATGCACCCGAAGCCGGAAACGGCGAAGGGCCGCACCCCAAGAGGTGCGGCCCTTCACTGTTCTGCTGAGTTGCGGCCTGGTCAGGCAGCAACTACCTCGACGCCGAGCTTCGCAGCGACCTCGGGGTGCAGACGGACGGACACCTGGTGTCCGCCGAGCGTCTTGATCGGCGAGCCGAGCTCGACGCGACGCTTGTCGACGTCCGGACCACCGGCAGCCTTGATCGCCGAGGCGATGTCGGCCGGGGTGACGGAGCCGAAGAGACGGCCGGCGTCGCCGGAGCGAACAGCCAGACGGACCTTCACGGCCTCGAGCTTGGACTTGATCTCGTTGGCCTGCTCGATCGTGGCGATCTCGTGGATCTTGCGGGCGCGGCGGATCTGCGCCACGTCCTTCTCGCCACCCTTGGTCCAGCGAATGGCGAAGCCACGCGGAACCAGGTAGTTACGGGCGTACCCGTCCTTGACGTCAACGACGTCGCCAGCAGCACCGAGGCCGGAGACCTCGTGGGTGAGGATGATCTTCATGATTCGGTCACCCTTCCCTTATCGCGCGGTGGACGTGTAGGGCAGCAGCGCCATCTCACGGCTGTTCTTGACAGCCGTGGCGACGTCACGCTGATGCTGCGTGCAGTTGCCGGTGACGCGGCGGGCACGGATCTTGCCGCGGTCGGAAATGAACTTCCGCAGCATGTTCGTGTCCTTGTAGTCCACGTACTGGGTCTTGTCCTTGCAGAACGCGCAGACCTTCTTCTTAGGCTTGCGCACAGGCGGCTTCGCCATGGTGTTTCTCCTGTGTGATCAAGAAGTGGGGGTACGAGCTGCCCTTAGAAGGGCGGCTCGTCCGAGTAGCCGCCGCCAGATGCACCAGAGCCACTGGAACCGCCGGAGCTTCCGCCCCAGCCGCCTCCGCCGCTCTGCTGGCCCCCGCCCTGCTGGCCGCCGGCCGGCGCGCTCGTGGCCCACGGGTCGTCGGCGGGAGCACCGCCACCGCCCTGCTGGCCACCAGCACCGGGACCGCCGCCCCAGTTACCGCCACCCTGCTGACCGCCGCCGTATCCACCCTGGCCCTGGCCGCCCTGGCCACCACGACCGGTGGTCTTGGTGACCTTGGCGGTGGCGTTCTTGAGACTGGGGCCGACTTCCTCGACGTCCAGCTCGTAGACCGTGCGCTTGACGCCCTCGCGGTCTTCGTACGACCGCTGCTTCAGCCGGCCCTGCACGACAACGCGCATGCCTCGCGTGAGCGACTCGGCGACGTTCTCCGCCGCCTGACGCCAGACCGAGCAGGTGAGGAACAGGCCTTCGCCGTCCTTCCACTCATTGGTCTGCCGGTCGAAGATGCGGGGAGTGGACGCGACGCGGAACTTCGCGACCGCCGCACCGGACGGGGTGAAGCGCAGCTCGGGGTCGTCGACGAGATTGCCGACGACCGTGATGACGGTCTCGCCTGCCATGGGTGAACCTCTCGGCGGGGATTGCTTCTGGCTGCTTGCTGCTACTCGAACCCGATGACCACTGAGCTAGAAGCTCAGTGGATCTCGGGACGGAGGACCTTGGTCCGGAGGACCGACTCGTTCAGGTTCATCTGGCGGTCGAGCTCCTTGACGACCGCAGGCTCGGCCTGCAGGTCGATGACCGAGTAGATGCCCTCGGGCTTCTTCTTGATCTCGTAAGCGAGACGACGACGGCCCCAGGTGTCGACCTTCTCAACCTTTCCTTCGCCCTCACGGACGACGGAGAGGAAGTTCTCGATCAGCGGGGAGACTGCTCGCTCCTCGAGATCGGGGTCGAGGATGACCATCACCTCGTAGTGACGCATGTGGAACCCACCTCCTTTGGACTCAGCGGCCACGGTCGTTCCGTGGCAGGAGGGTCGTGATGCGTAAGCAACAGTGTCTCCGAGTAAAACAGCCGCCACTGACAACGCCCTCCTTCGAGAAGGGGCTGATCTGGGGTGGCCCCGGGCAGACACCGGTGCAGACCGTACAGAGTACCTGCAGAGAGGCTTCCGGTTGAAATCCTGTGGTCAGGAGACGCAATCTGTACACATCGGGTGTGAGCGGCGCCACGACGCGCCGCCTTTCGGCCAGGAGGTACTCCATGGCACGCACAGCACGATCCCATCCCCCCGTCTCCCTCTTCGCCACGGACGGCAGGGCCCATCCGCTCCAGGACGCCCTGGTGCTGGTGACGCTCGCTCTCGGCGTCCTCGCGTTCGTGACGGCGATGTTCGACAACCTGCATCTGATCAGCTCGTGGGCCGGGCTCGTCGGGATTCTCACAGGTGCCTACGGGCAGTACATCTCCGTGACGACGCGGGAGAGGTTCCCGCTGATCCTCGGCATCGGAGCCTCCGCCATCGGGTTCTTCCTCGGCATGGCCCACGGCGGTCTCTTCGGCGGCGTGGTGGGCTGAGCGGGCCGGAACCAGCGGTCCCGGCACGGGCTCGGGACGGCGTCGCAGCCCGGCGCCGTCCCCTGCCCCACCCGCCGGAACCGTCCGGGCACGACAGGGCCAGACCGAGCGCTTCCCGGTCACAGTAGGCTTCGGCGCGAGAGCCGGAGCCCCTGACCGATGGGGACACACCTGCCGAGGAGCGCCCCGCATGAGCCTGACCCTGAGGACCATCAGCCGTGAGCAGCATCTGGCGTACATCCAGAGTCTGCCCGCGGCGAGTCACATGCAGGTCCCGGCATGGGCGGATGTGAAGGCCGAGTGGCGCTCGGAGAGCCTGGGCTGGTTCGACAAGAGCGGCGAGCTCGTCGGCGCCGGCCTGGTGCTCTACCGGCAGCTGCCGAAGATCAAGCGGTACCTCGCTTATCTGCCCGAGGGACCGGTCATCAACTGGTACGCCCCGAACCTGGCCGACTGGCTGCAGCCGATGCTGACGCATCTCAAGCAGCAGGGCGCCTTCTCGGTGAAGATGGGCCCGCCGGTCGTCATCCGCCGCTGGGACGCCCACGCGATCAAGGCCGGTATCCAGGACCCCGACGTGAAGCGCCTGCGCGACGTCGAGGCCACCCATATCGAGCCCCGCGCCTTCGAAGTAGCGGACCGGCTGCGGAAGATGGGGTGGCAGCAGGGCGAGGACGGCGGCGCCGGCTTCGGTGACGTACAGCCCCGCTACATCTTCCAGGTGCCGCTGGCGAACCGCTCGCTCGAAGACGTCCACAAGGGCTTCAACCAGCTGTGGCGACGCAACATCAAGAAGGCCGAGAAGGCCGGTGTCGAGGTCGTCCAGGGCAGCTACGCCGAGCTCGCCGAGTGGCAGCGGCTGTACGAGATCACGGCCGAGCGCGATCACTTCCGACCGCGCCCGCTCGGCTACTTCCAGCGCATGTGGACGGCCCTCAACAACGAGGACCCCAACCGTATGCGGCTCTACTTCGCCCGCCACGAGGGCGAGAACGTCGCGGCCGCGACCATGCTGATCGTCGGCGGTCACGTCTGGTACTCCTACGGCGCCTCGGCCAACCACAAGCGCGAGGTCCGGCCCTCGAACGCGATGCAGTGGCGGATGCTCCGTGACTCGTACGCCATGGGCGCCACCGTCTACGACCTGCGCGGCATCTCCGACTCCCTGGACGAGACGGACCACCTCTTCGGCCTGATCCAGTTCAAGGTGGGTACTGGAGGTCAGGCGGCGGAGTACCTCGGTGAGTGGGACTTCCCGCTCAACAAGCTGCTGCACAAGGCGCTCGACATCTACATGTCCCGCCGCTGATCCGTGACAGAAGGATCCGTGACAGAAGGATCCGCGGCACAAGGCTGACGAAACCGGCTTCATTCGTTTCAATGGGTTCTTCAAGAAGCCCCTCATACCCCTGATACACCGCAGCCACCAGAAAGGTTCCGGACCGGCCATGGCGCTCTCCCTGTACGTCGACACCGCGCGCTGGCGGGCGCACCAGAAATCCGTGCTCGATCAGTTCCCCGGCCTCGTACCGGTCTGCAAGGGCAACGGGTACGGCTTCGGCCACGAACGGCTGGCCGACGAGGCGATCCGCTTCGGTTCCGACACGCTCGCGGTCGGCACCACCTACGAGGCCGCCCGGATCAAGGACTGGTTCAGCGGCGATCTGCTGGTGCTCACGCCGTTCCGGCGGGGCGAGGAGCCGGTGCCGCTGCCCGACCGGGTCATCCGTTCCGTGTCGTCCGTGGACGGGGTGCACGCCCTGGTGGGCGCCCGCGTCGTCATCGAGTGCATGAGCTCGATGAGGCGGCACGGCGTCAAGGAGGACGAGCTCGGGCAGCTGCACGCGGCCATCGAGGACGTACGGCTCGAAGGCTTCGCCCTGCACCTGCCGCTGGACCGCACCGACGGCTCGGACGCCGTCGAGGAGGTCATCGCCTGGATGGACCGTCTGCGGGCGGCCCGGCTGCCGCTGCACACGATGTTCGTCAGCCACCTCCGGGCCGAGGAGCTGGGCCGGCTCCAGCAGCAGTTCCCGCAGACCCGCTTCCGTGCCCGCATCGGGACCCGGCTCTGGCTCGGCGATCACGAGGCGACGGAGTACCGGGGTGCGGTGCTCGACGTCACGCGCGTCGTCAAGGGCGACCGGTTCGGCTACCGGCAGCAGAAGGCCGCCTCCGACGGCTGGCTGGTGGTCGTCGCGGGCGGTACGTCGCACGGGGTGGGCCTAGAGGCCCCGAAGGCGCTGCACGGCGTGATGCCGCGTGCCAAGGGGGTCGCCCGTGCGGGCCTGGCCACCGTCAACCGCAATCTGTCGCCGTTCGTCTGGGCCGGCAAGCAGCGCTGGTTCGCCGAGCCGCCGCACATGCAGGTGTCGATCCTGTTCGTGCCCTCGGACGCGGAGGAGCCGAGGGTCGGCGACGAGCTGGTGGCCCACCTGCGCCACACCACCACGCAGTTCGACCGCCTCGTCGACCGCTGAGGCGCTGCGGGGCCGCCGCTGTGCCGGCGGCCCCGCAGCCTCACCCGTCGCGCCGCTCAGTCCGCGGCCGGCGTGCTCCCGGTGCCCCACTCCACGCGCGGCCCCTCGACCGTGAACGTGGCATGGCGCGGCGGATGCGCGGCCGCATGGCCCAGCACGAAGACGTCCCGCGCCCCGTCGAGCACCCCGCCCGACGGATCGTCCGATCCGTCGCGCCGCACGACGTCCCGCTCCGGCATCAGAATGTCGCGCACGACCACGGCGCAGAGGTACAGCGTGCCCAGCAGATGCAGGGCGATGGCCAGCTGGTAGCCCTCCGTCGGCAGCCCCTGGTGCTTGTCGCCGCTCGTCGTGTAGGCGAGGTACATCCAGATGCCCAGGAAGTACATGACCTCGCACGCCTGCCAGATCAGGAAGTCCCGCCAGCGCGGCCGGGCCAGCGCGGCGAGGGGGATCAGCCACAGCACGTACTGCGGTGAATAGACCTTGTTGACGAGGATGAACACCGCGACGACGAGGAACGCGAGCTGCGCGAACCGCGGCCTGCGCGGCGCCGTCAGCGTCAGCGCGCCGATGGCGGCGCACAGTGCGACCGTCCCCAGGGTCGAGACGGTGTTGACCGTGCTGACGTCGATGGCTTCGCCCGTGCGCTGGGTGATGATCAGCCAGAAGGAGCCGAAGTCGATCGAGCGCTCCTCGCTGAAGGTGTAGAACTTCTTCCACCCCTCGGGCGCGAACGCCATCACCGGCAGGTTGACCACCAGCCAGGAGGCCGCCGCGCCGAGCGTCGCCACCCAGAACGCCCGCCATTTCCCGGCCCGCCAGCACAGCACGAAGGCAGGGCCCAGCAGCAGCACGGGATAGAGCTTGGCGGCCGTGGCAAGCCCGATCAGGATGCCGAACGCCAGCGGGCGGCTCCTGGACCACATGAGCATCGCCGCGGCCGTCAGGGCGACGGCCAGCAGGTCCCAGTTGATCGTGGCGGTGAGGGCGAAGGCGGGCGCGAGCGCCACCAGGAGGCCGTCCCAGGGGCGGCGCCGGTGCGTGCGCGCGACACAGACGGCGATGATCGCGGTGCAGATCATCAGCATGCCCGCGTTGACCAGCCAGTACAGCTGCTCCTGGTGCTGGATCGAACCGCCCGGGGTCAGCCAGGCGGCGATCTGCATGAACACCCCCGTCAGCACGGGGTACTCCAGATACTGCATATCGCCGGGCAGCCGGTCGAAGTAGGGCACCAGACCGTCGGAGAAGCCGCGCCCGGCGTACAGATGCGGAATGTCCGAGTAGCAGGCATGGGTGTACTGGGAGCCGGCGCCCTGGAACCAGGCCCAGTTGTAGCAGGGCAGCTTCTGCACCATGCCGAGCGCGAACATCCCCAGCGCCACCAGCGCGACGGCGCCGACGGGGGTGAGCGCGGTGCTGCCGAGCCGCGACCAGCGGCCCGACCTCCCACCGATCAGCTCACTGCCGGCCGCGGCGACCTCGTCCTCATGCGTGGGCCGTACGACGGACCGTTCCTGATGCACGCTCGTGTCCTCTGCACTTGGCATGCCGCACATCCTGCCGTACCGGACTGTGCGAACGTCGAGGGCCGCCGCACCCTGTGGTGCGACGGCCCTCGACATGACTCCCGGATGGCCTCACCCGGACCGCGGGCCGGGTGAGGAGCACTGCCTGCCGGGCGCTAGCCGGGCGGGCCACCGAAGATGTCGCCGTTGCTGTTGCCCCCGTCACTGGTGGGCGGGCTGGAGCCGCCGGGATCGCCGTTGCCCCCCACCGCCCCGGTCGAGGTGCCGGGCGTGCCGCCGTTGTCCCCGCCGGTCGTGCCGGGATCGGTGCCGCCGTCCCCTCCCTGAGACGTACCGCCGTCGTTCTGGCAGTTCCAGTCCCAGGTACCGCAGGTCTCGGACGGGTCGGGCGACGGCGAGGCCGGAGCACTCGGCGTGGGTGTGTCGGACGGCGACGGGGTCGGGCTCGGAGGGGGCGTGTAGCTCGGCGTCGGCTCGGGGCTGCTCGCGCCGCCCCCGTAGAGCGTCTTGCCGATCGGCTCCGCCTTCGGGAAGTCCACGACCTTCTGGTTCTTCATCGCTTCGGCCATGTAGTCGTGCCAGATCTGGGCCGGGAACGAGGCGCCATGGATCTTCTCCTCACCGCCGGTCCCGTACATCTTCTCGAACTTGCGGTTCTTGTGCTTCTCGTTGTCGTCCAGCCGGTACATGCTGATCGCGGTGGACAACTGCGGGGTGTAGCCCACGAACCAGGCGGAGAGGTTGTCGTCCGTCGTACCCGTCTTGCCCGCCACGTCACGGCCCGGGAGCTGGGCGGGCGTACCCGTGCCCTTCTCGACGACGTTCTTGAGCACGTCGGTCACGTTGTCGGCGACGTCACTGTCGAAGGCGCGCTTGGTGACCGTCTCGTGCTGGTACATCACCCTGCCGGCCTTCTTCACCTGGGTGACCGAGAACGGCTCGCGTTGCTGGCCGCTGGCCGCGAACGTGGCGTACGCGCCGGCCATCCGGATCACGCTCGGCGAGGACGTGCCGATGGAGAACGACGGCACGTTCGAGTCCGCCATGTTCCTGTCGTCCTTCAGACCGGCCGCGATGGCCGCCTTCTTCACCTTGTCGGTGCCCACGTCCATGCCCAGTTGGACGTAGGGGGAGTTGGCGGACACCTCCATCGCCTTACGAAGGGTGATGTCGCCCTCGGACTTGTGCCCGTCGTTGGTCTGCAGCCACTCCTTGCCCTCCTTGTTGGTCCAGACCTCGCCGTTGTACTTCTTGATCTTCAGCTTGTCGTCGCCGTTGTAGATGCTCATCGGCGAGACCTTCTCGCGTGCCGAGTCGCTCTGGTCGGCGCTGAGCTCGGGGTCCCGCTTGCCGTACTCCATCGCGGCCGCCAGCACGAAGGGCTTGAACGTCGAACCGACCGCGGCGCCCGTCGGGTCCGCGTTGTTGGTGTAGTGCTGGGTCGCGTCCTTGCCGCCGTAGATCGCCTTGATGGCGCCGGTCGCCGGATCGACCGACCCGCCACCGAACTGGACGTGCTTGTCCTTGTCGGGGCGCTTCTTGGGGTCGATCCTCTCGTCGTAGACCCTCTTGACCGCAGCGTTGAGCTGCTTGACCTTCTTCTTGTCGAAGGTCGTGTGGATCTCGTACCCGCCCAGGCGGAGCATTTCCTCGGTGACGCCCTGGTCGTTGTTGTTGAGGAAGTACGACTTCGCGAGGTCGACCAGGTAGCCGGTCTGGCCGCCCAGCTGGGCTTCCTTCTTCAGTGGATCGGGCATCGGGAACTTCGTGTACTTGAGACGGTCGGCCTTCGTCATCCGGCCGTCCTTCACCTCTTCGTCGAGGATCCACCGCCAACGCTTCTCCGCCCGGTCCCGGTTCTTCTCCGCGGTGGCTTCCTTCGCGTCGATCTCCGGGGCACCGGCCGGGTCGTAGTAGCTGGCGCCCTTGAGCAGGGTCGCCAGGAAGGCGCACTGGCTCGGATTCAGTTTGTTGGCGTCAATGCCGTAGTACGTACGGGCCGCCGCCTGGAGACCTGACGCGCCCCGCCCGTAGTACGAGACGTTGAGGTACCCGGCCATGACCGTCTTCTTGTTCTCTTCCTTGCCGACCTTCAGCGTGATGAAGAGTTCCTCGAACTTGCGGCTCAGGGTCTGTTCCTGGGAGAGCCGTGAGTTCTTCACGTACTGCTGGGTGATCGTCGAGCCACCCTGTGTCTGGCCGCCCTTGGCCATGTTCCAGACCGCTCGGGCGATACCCATCGGGTCGATGCCCTTGTCGTGGTCGAACGACTTGTTCTCCGCCGAGATGACCGCGTTGCGCATCGCCTCGGGGATCTGCTCGTAGGCAATGACCTGACGGTTGGCCTGACCACCGGTGGCGACCATCTGTGAGTTGTCGGACCAGTAGTAGACGTTGTTCTCCGCCTTCGCGGCCGCGTTCACCTCGGGCTTGGCGACCATCGCGTACGCGAGGCCGGCGAGGCCCATCAGCAGGCCGAGGAAGCCGATGCAGAGGCTGGAGACCAGCTTCCACGAGGGCACCCAGCGCCGCACGCCGTACTTGCCGGCGCGCGGGTAGTCGATGAAGCGCTTCTTGACCGGGCGCTGGTTTCCGCGCCCGCGGCCCCGGCCGGGGCCCTCCGCCCCGTCGTCGCCACCGCCGCGGCGCCGTCCTCCGCCGTCGGAACCACCACGACCGCCGCCGGCGCCGCGCTGTGCGGCTCGTCTCGCGGCGGCACGCCCTCCGTACGGGGCGTCCTCGCCGGACGAACCGGAAGGTGATTCCTCGGTGACGCCGCGTGACGGTGCCGCACGGCGTCCTGAGGACTGCTGGGTGGCTCGTCTGGTCGCGGCGCGCCCGCCACCTTGCGGTTGCGGCGTTTTGCGACGGTGCTCGCTCATCGAACGACTACTCCTCGGGCAGGCGAGAACGCCTGGAAGCGGCAGTTGAGATCCGGTCCCCCCGAATGACGGACCATCCCTGCGACGGGCTCGTCCGCAGTGCATCCGGTCAGTCCGCGGAGACTGACGCGGTCGGGCGTCACACGGTTCCCGGTGGTCTGCATGCCGGACAGACTACGCACGGTCAAAACCCTTCTAGGACCGAACTTCACCTCAAATTACGCAAGTCGGTTCCTAAGAATTCGCGATGTGACGCCGTTCACTAAGGCCCCCCTTGCCCCGACGGAGAGTCCGATCTATCGTGCTGATGTATCGAGTCGATACATCAGCTCGGTACATCGGCTCGGCATATCAGCTCGGCACAGGGACACCGAGAGCACTCGGAGAAGGAGGAGGCGAGGTTGAGCAGACGCTCCGGCATCCTCGAGTTCGCTGTCCTCGGACTGCTCAGAGAGTCCCCGATGCACGGCTATGAGCTGCGCAAACGTCTCAACACATCACTGGGGATCTTCCGTGCCTTCAGCTACGGAACCCTCTATCCCTGCCTCAAGACGCTGGTCGCCACCGGCTGGTTGATCGAGGAGCCGGGAAACGCTCCACCAGACCTTCCGCCCGGCTCCGGCCGTGCGGTGGCCCCTTCCTCTTCTCTGGCAGGGCGCCGCGCCAAGATCGTCTATCGATTGACGGCGGAAGGTAAGGAGCACTTCGAAGAGCTGCTCTCGCACACCGGCCCCGACTCCTGGGAGGACGAGCACTTCGCTGCTCGTTTCGCCTTCTTCGGACAGACGGAGCACGAGGTGCGGATGCGGGTGCTGGAAGGCCGTCGCAGCCGACTGGAGGAGCGCCTCGAGAAGATGAGTGCCTCTCTGGCCCGCACCCGCGAGCGTCTCGACGACTACACACTTGAGCTTCAGCGACACGGCATGGAGTCCGTGGAGCGCGAAGTGCGCTGGCTGAACGAGCTCATCGAGAGCGAGCGGTCGGGACGGGATCAGCGACGATCCTCGCCCGAGGGCTCAGCTCAGCAGAACACCGCAGGAGAGCCGGACGGCCTGCCCCGGCGGGGTAACAACCCGCCGGATCCGTCCGGCGACACCGCCAAGTGAGATACCCGCAGATCCGCGGGGCCTCATCAGGAACATCCATTACACACAGGGAGCAACCGGAATGGGTTCGGTTCGCGTAGCCATCGTCGGCGTGGGCAACTGCGCCGCCTCGCTGGTCCAGGGCGTCGAGTACTACAAGGACGCCGATCCGGCCGGCAAGGTGCCCGGTCTGATGCACGTCCAGTTCGGCGAGTACCACGTACGGGACGTCGAGTTCGTCGCCGCCTTCGACGTCGACGCGAAGAAGGTCGGCCTCGACCTCTCGGACGCCATCGGCGCCAGCGAGAACAACACCATCAAGCTCTGCGACGTGCCGAACGCCGGACTCACCGTCCAGCGCGGCCACACCCACGACGGGCTCGGCAAGTACTACCGCGAGACCATCGAGGAGTCGACCGAGGCCCCGGTCGACATCGTCCAGATCCTCAAGGACCGCAAGGTCGACGTGCTGGTCTGCTACCTGCCCGTCGGCTCCGAGGTCGCTGCGAAGTTCTACGCGCAGTGCGCCATCGACGCCAAGGTCGCGTTCGTCAACGCCCTCCCGGTCTTCATCGCCGGCACCAAGGAGTGGGCGGACAAGTTCACCGAGGCCGGTGTCCCGATCGTCGGCGACGACATCAAGTCGCAGGTCGGCGCCACCATCACGCACCGCGTGATGGCGAAGCTGTTCGAGGACCGGGGCGTTGTCCTGGACCGCACGATGCAGCTGAACGTCGGCGGCAACATGGACTTCAAGAACATGCTCGAGCGTGAGCGCCTTGAGTCCAAGAAGATCTCCAAGACGCAGGCCGTCACCTCGCAGATCCGTGACCGCGACCTCGGTGCGGACAACGTCCACATCGGCCCGTCGGACTACGTGGCCTGGCTGGACGACCGCAAGTGGGCGTATGTGCGCCTCGAGGGCCGCGCCTTCGGTGACGTTCCGCTGAACCTGGAGTACAAGCTCGAGGTCTGGGACTCCCCGAACTCGGCCGGTGTCATCATCGACGCCGTCCGCGCAGCGAAGATCGCCAAGGACCGCGGCATCGGCGGCCCGATCCTCTCCGCGTCCTCGTACTTCATGAAGTCCCCGCCGGTCCAGTACTTCGACGACGAGGCCCGCGAGAACGTCGAGAAGTTCATCAGGGGCGAGGTCTCCCACTGACGCCACCTGAATAGGGTCTCCCGTCCGGTTGCGGACGGACGGCCCCAGGCGCGTCGGCGCGGCACAGCGAGGAGCGGCAACGCTCCTCGGCTCCCGCACCGTTGAGGGTCCCCGGGCAATCCGCCCGGGGACCCTCAACGTATGTGACCCTTGCTCCCATGCCCGTCGTGCGTGACCTGCGCGTTCTCCTGCGTCTCCGGAACTTCCGCCGCCTGCTGGCCGTACGGGTGCTGTCCCAGTCGGCCGACGGCGTCTATCAGGTGGCCCTCGCCACACACGTGGTCTTCTCCCCGGAGAAGCAGACGTCGGCGGGCGCCATCGCCTCCGCGATGGCCGTGCTCCTGCTGCCCTACTCGCTCATCGGGCCGTTCGCCGGAGTGCTCCTGGACCGCTGGCCCCGCCGCCAGGTCTTCCTCTACGGCAATCTGCTCCGCGCCGCGCTCGCGTGCTGCACCGCGGTCCTGATCCTCGGCTCCGCCCCCGACTGGCTCTTCTACACCTCGGCCCTGTGCGTCACCGCGGTCAACCGGTTCGTCCTGGCCGGCCTCTCCGCCGCGCTGCCGCGCGTCGTCGACCGGGACCGGCTGGTGCTGGCCAACTCCCTCTCCCCGACCGCGGGCACACTCGCCGCGACAGCAGGCGGCGGCCTCGCCTTCGCCGTACGGCTGACTCTGTCGGATTCCGATGCGGCGGTGGTGCTGCTGGGTGCGGGGCTCTACCTCGCCTCGGCGTTGGCGTCCCTGAGCCTTGCCACCGGACTGCTCGGGCCGGAGCGGAGCCATGTCCATCTCCGCCTGAGCAAGGCTCTCGCCGTGACCGCCCGTGGGCTCGGCGACGGACTGCGGCATCTGGCGGAACGCAAGCACGCCGCACAGGCACTGGCCGCCATAACGGTGATCCGCTTCTGTTACGGGGCGCTGACCGTGACGCTCCTGATGCTGTGCCGGTACGCCTGGGCCGACACGGAGTCCCATGGACTGGCACTGCTCGGGCTGGCGGTGGGCGTATCCGGTGCCGGGTTCTTCGCAGCGGCGGTGCTGTCTCCCTGGGCGGTGGCACGGCTCGGCCGGTTCCGCTGGATGACGGTGTGCACGGCGGCGGCCGCTGTCCTCGTACCGGCGCTGGGGCTGTGGTTCACCCCCGCGCCGATGCTCGTCGCCGCGTTCGTGCTCGGACTCGTCACCCAGGGGGCGAAGATCGCGACGGACACGGTGGTGCAGACCTCCGTGGACGACGCCTTCCGCGGCCGGGTCTTCTCGCTCTACGACGTGCTGTTCAACGTGGCGTTCGTGGGCGCCGCCGCGGTCTCCGCCCTGATGCTGCCTCCTGACGGGAAGTCGACCGCGGTGGTCATCGGAGTGGCTGCGCTCTACGCCTTGGTGGCCGCGGCCCTGTTCCGCCTCGCGCCGGTCAAGTCGGCGAGCTGATCCAACGGAATCGAAACCCGGCAACGAGCACACCGAGGGCGCTGTTTCACGTGAAACAGCGCCCTCGGTGTGCTCGTTGCCGGTCATGTTTCACGTGAAACATGACCGGCAGCCCTTCCGGTCCTACCGTCGTCGTGGGACTCAGCTCTGCGATTCCCACCACTTCTTGAGCTCCGCCACTGCCTCGTCGTGCTCCATCGGCCCGTTCTCCAGGCGCAGTTCCAGCAGAAACGCATACGCCTTGCCGATGACCGGTCCGGGCTCGACGCTCAGGACCTGCATGATCTCGTTGCCGTCCAGGTCCGGCCGAATCGCGTCGAGCTCCTCCTTCTCCTGCAACTCAGCGATGCGCTCCTCCAGCGCGTCGTAGGTCCGCGAGAGGGCGGCGGCCTTGCGCTTATTGCGCGTGGTGCAGTCCGAGCGGGTGAGCTTGTGCAGCCGCTCCAGCAGAGGGCCGGCGTCACGCACATAGCGGCGGACCGCCGAGTCGGTCCACTCCCCGTCTCCGTACCCGTGGAAGCGCAGATGCAGCTCCACCAGCTTCGAGACGTCCTTGACCATCTCGTTGGAGTACTTGAGTTCGGTCATTCGCTTCTTGACCATCTTGGCGCCCACCACCTCGTGGTGATGGAACGAGACCCGGCCGTCCTTCTCGAAGCGCCGGGTCCTCGGCTTGCCGATGTCGTGAAGAAGGGCGGCAAGACGCAGAACGAGGTCCGGGCCTTCCTCCTCAAGGTCGATCGCCTGCTCCAGAACGGTCAGAGAGTGCTCGTACACATCCTTGTGACGGTGATGCTCATCACTTTCCAGCCGGAGCGCAGGGAGCTCGGGGAGGACCTGCTGTGCCAGTCCGGTGTCGACGAGGAGCGCCAATCCCTTCCGGGGATGCGAGGAGAGCAGGAGCTTGTTGAGCTCCTCACGGACCCGCTCGGCGGAGACGATTTCGATCCGGCCCGCCATCTCCGTCATCGCCGCGACGACATCGGGAGCCACTTCGAAGTCGAGCTGCGCGGCGAAGCGCGCGGCGCGCAGCATCCGCAGCGGATCGTCGGAGAAGGATTCCTCGGGTGTTCCGGGGGTGCGCAGGACGCGCTCCGCCAGGTCCTCAATGCCACCGTGCGGGTCGATGAAGTCCTTCTGAGGCAGCGCGACGGCCATCGCGTTGACTGTGAAATCACGGCGGACGAGGTCGTCCTCGATGGAGTCACCGTAGGAAACTTCCGGCTTGCGCGAGGTTCGGTCGTACGCCTCGGACCGGTATGTGGTGACTTCGATCTGGTAACCGTCCTTCTGGGCGCCCACCGTGCCAAAGGCGATCCCGACCTCCCACACCGAGTCCGCCCATGGCCGGACGATCTTCAGGACGTCCTCGGGACGGGCATCGGTGGTGAAGTCCAGGTCGTTCCCGAGCCTGCCGAGAAGTGCGTCCCGAACCGAGCCGCCGACCAGGGCAAGACTGAATCCGGCATCCTGGAAGCGGCGGGCGAGATCGTCGGCGACCGGGGACACCCGGAGCAGTTCACTGACTGCGCGGTGCTGTACCTGGGTCAGGGCGCTGGAGTTGTCTTCATTGGCGTTCGGCACAACAGAAAAGGGTACGTGCCCGGACCGGTCCGGGCGTCATGGTTTCCTTCAGCCCTGCGAGACTCTGCCGATCATGTGTCGTACTCCCCAGCACTTAGCCCCCGCGCACATCGTTACCATGCGTGGACGCAGCAACGGACGACGATCGACAGCAGCTCATGACGACGAGGGACGGGTAGGCGCGTGGCCGAGGCGGCAGACTTCCAGGGGAAGAACCACTCTCCTGCCCGCCGGTGGCTGCGGCGCACAGCCGCCGTGCTCGCCGGGGCTCCGCTCGTCGCTGCCCTGCTGGCCGGGGCGACCGCCCCGGTGGCGCAGGCCGGCGTGACGGACAAGGCTCCGACGGGGTCCGGCACTGTCGCGGTAACCCTGGACACGGTGACTCCGAGCGCCCCTGTGAAGGGGGACACCCTCACGGTCTCCGGCACTCTGACCAACAAGGGCAAGGAGACCGTCACCGCGGCTCAGGTCGATCTGCGTGTGGGGCCCCGGCTCTTCAGCAGGACCTCGATCGACGCGGCCAACCAGCGCAAGGGATACCTGTCCGGCGCCGATCCGTCCCCGGTCGGCGGCAAGTACACGGTGAAGATCGCCAAGCTTCCCTCGGGGGTCAGCCACGACTTCACCCTGTCCGTGCCCGTCAGCAAGCTGGGACTGGGCGACGACGGCGTCTACCAGCTCGGCGTCACCCTGTCGGGCCGGACGCCCCACGCCCTGTACGACCAGGTGCTCGGGATCCAGCGGACCTTCCTCCCCTGGCAGAGCGAGGACCGTGACTCCAAGCCCCGGATCAGCTACGCCTGGCCCCTGATCGCAGCGGCCCACCTCACCGCGGAGACCGGCTCCGACTCCCAGCAGACCCCGGTGTTCGCCGATGACGGCCTGGCCGCCGAGATCGCGCCCGGCGGTCGCCTGGAACAGATGGTGTCGCTGGGCCGGCAGCTACCCGTGACCTGGATCATCGATCCGGATCTGCTGGCCAGTGTCGACGCGATGACGCGGGACTACCGGGTCAAGTCCGGCGACACCACGATCGCCGGTACGAATCAGAACGTGGCCAAGCAGTGGCTCACCTCGCTGGAAGCCGCGGTGTCCGAGGGCAAGGTCATCGCGCTGCCGTTCGGGGATCCCGATCTGGCATCGATCGCGCACCGTGCCAAGAACGTCTCGGGCACCCTGAGCCACCTCCAGAACGCCAGCGAGGTGGCCACGCCGACCGTGCAGACGATCCTGCACCTGAAGCCGTCGACGGACTTCGCGTGGCCGGTGGACGGCGCTGTCGACCCGTCCATCGTGGACGTCGCCACCTCGGCCGGTGCCCACAACGTGATCGCCCGCAGCGACAGCCTTCAGGAGACCGGCGGCCTGGTGTACACGCCCACCGCTGCCCGGCCGATCGGCGGCGGCACGACCGCCGTGGTCTCCGACGCCCGGCTCTCCACGGCGTTCCAGGGCGACATGACGAAGGCCGGGGACTCCACGCTCGCCGTGCAGAAGTTCCTCGCTCTCACGCTCTCTCTGGCCGAGCAGGACACGGACAAGGACCGAAGCGTCGTCGTCACACCCCAGCGGATGCCGACGGTCGCCCAGGCCCAGTCGATGGCCCGCGCCCTGCGCACCCTCGACGACGGCCGCTGGACGCAGTCCCAGGGGCTGATCCAGGCCGCGGAGGCCAAGCCCGACGCGAAGGCGACCACACAGGTCCCCCCGACGTCCCGGTACCCGAAGAAGCTGCGCAGCCAGGAGCTGCCCACCCAGGCCTTCCAGGACATCAAGTCCACCCAGGCCTCCCTCAACAACTTCCAGGTCATCCTGACGCAGCCCGAGCGGGTGGTGACCCCCTTCGGCAACGCGATCAACCGCTCCATGTCGACGTCGTGGCGGGGCAGGCCCGTGGAGGCCCAGCAGTACCGGGACTCGGTGCGCACCTACCTGCAGAGCCTCGTCAACGAGGTCCAGCTCATCTCGAAGTCGGACGTCACCCTGTCCGGCCGCAGCGCCACGATCCCGGTGACGGTGCAGAACAGACTGCTGCAGGACGTCGACCATCTGGTGCTGCGCCTGAGGTCGGAGAACGCGACGCGCCTCAAGCTGAACGACGACGGTGCCGTGGCGGAGCAGCCGATCCAGATCGCCGGCGGTCACAGTCAGTCCGTGAAGTTCGACGCCGCGGCCAACATCAACGGCCAGGTCCAGATGACCGCACAGCTCTACACCGAGGACGGGACACCGTACGGCGCGGAGATGAACTTCACCGTGAAGGTGTCGGAGCTGACGCCGACCGTGCTCCTCGTGATCGCCGGTGGGCTGCTGCTGCTGGTCCTCGCCGGCATCAGGATGTATGCACATCGCAAGCGTGCCAACGCGGGCGGCGCGGCGGGCGACGACGGCAGTGAACCCGAGCAGCCGAGTGACCCGAGGCCGGACACCGGTCCCGAAAGCACGGAGCCCTCGGGCACGGGTGAGAAAGTGGACCGTTGAGCGATGTCTGTCGTGGCCGGTCGGCCGGGGACGATGAGGTGGGGTTTCGATGAACGCGCCGTACGACGGTGATCGCGGTCAGGGTACGGGCGGAGCTGGGTCTTCCGGCGGTCCTCCGGTGCCCCCCGGACCGGAACAGGTGCCACAAGCACCCGATCCGTATCTGCAGGCTGCGTACGACTACGACCCCTACCGGGCCCAGGACCTCTCGGCACAGGATCCGGTGGGCGAGGCGCTGTACGACCGCGCCGCGCATCCGCCGCCGCCTCCTGGCACCTACCAGCAGCCCCAGCCGCTCTACCAGCAGCCGCCCGCGGCCCCGTACGCCCCCGACCCCCGGATCTGGGCACAGACCCCGCCGCCCGAGCCCGACGGTCCGTCCCGTCACCTGCCGTACGGCGACGACGCGGCGACCACCCAGTTCGTCGGCGTGGACGATCTCGTCACCCAGGCGTCGGCGGGCCGCGACGAACCCGATGCGTTCGCCCACCTCTTCAGGGACCAGGAGGGCCCGGCGAGCTCACCCGGCCCGGCCCGGCCCGAGCCGGCCCCCGCACCCGTACCGCCGAAGTCCGGCGGCGGCGGCCGGGCCTCCGGCCTGCTGAAGTCCAGCGCGGTCATGGCGGCCGGCACCCTCGTCTCACGGCTCACCGGGTTCGTACGCAGTCTGGTGATCACCGCGGCGCTCGGTGCGGCCCTCCTCGGCGACAGCTTCACCATCGCTTACACGCTGCCGACGATGATCTACATCCTCACCGTGGGCGGCGGCCTCAACTCGGTGTTCGTCCCCCAGCTCGTCCGTTCCATGAAGGACGACGAGGACGGCGGCGAGGCCTATGCGAACCGGCTGCTGACCCTCGTGATGGTCGCGCTCGGCCTGATCGTCGCCCTCGCGGTCTTCGCCGCGCCCTGGCTCATCCGGCTGATGTCGCTGCCGATCGCGAACGACCCCGCCGCCAACAACGTGGCCACGACCTTCGCCCGGTACTGCCTGCCCACCATCTTCTTCATGGGTGTGCACGTCGTGATGGGCCAGATCCTCAACGCCCGCGGGAAGTTCGGCGCGATGATGTGGACCCCGGTCCTCAACAACATCGTGATGATCTTCACCTTCGGCATGTTCATCTGGGTCTACGGCACCTCGCACGAATCCCACATGGGCGTCCAGACGATCCCGCCGGAAGGCGTCCGGCTGCTGGGCATCGGCACTCTGCTGGGCCTGATCGTCCAGTCCCTGGCCATGATCCCGTACCTGCGCGAGGCCGGATTCAGGTTCCGCCCGCGCTTCGACTGGAAGGGCCACGGACTCGGCAAGACGATCAAGCTGGCCAAGTGGACGGTCCTGTTCGTCTTCGCCAACCAGGCCGGCGTCCTCATCGTCACCCAGCTCGCGACCGCGGCCGGCAAGGAGTCGGGCAGGAACGGGGCGGGCATCCTGGCCTACTCCAACGCCCAGCTGATCTGGGGCATGCCGCAGGCGATCATCACCGTCTCGGTCATGGCCGCCCTGCTGCCCCGCATCTCCCGTGCCGCACACGACAACGACCCGGGCGCGGTCCGCGACGACATCTCGCAGGGCCTGCGCAACTCCGCCGTGGCCATCGTGCCGGTCGCGTTCACGTTCCTCGCCCTGGGTGTCCCGATGTGCACCCTGCTCTACGCCTCCAGCGGCCCCGAGGCCGCCCGCTCCATGGGATTCATCCTGATGGCCTTCGGCCTCGGACTGATCCCCTACTCGGTGCAGTACGTGGTGCTGCGCGGGTTCTACGCCTACGAGGACACCCGCACCCCCTTCTACAACACGGTCATCGTCGCCGTGGTCAACGCAGCCGCCTCGGCGATCTGCTACCTCGTTCTGCCTGCCCAGTGGGCCGTGGTCGGCATGGCGGGCTCGTACGGCCTCGCCTACGCCGTCGGCGTCGGTATCGCGTGGCGCCGGCTGCGCAACCGTCTGGGCGGCGATCTGGACGGCGCCCACGTCCTGCGCACCTACGCCCGGCTGTGCCTCGCCGCGATCCCTGGAGCAGTGATCGGCGGCGGTGTGGGGTTCGCTCTTCTCCACGCGCTCGGGGACGGCGCCTCGGGCTCGCTCGTCGCGCTGATCTGCGGTGGGATCGTGCTGCTGGGAGTCTT
Source organism: Streptomyces sp. NPDC091387 (assembly GCF_044756945.1). Lineage (NCBI taxonomy): Bacteria > Bacillati > Actinomycetota > Actinomycetes > Kitasatosporales > Streptomycetaceae > Streptomyces > Streptomyces sp. NPDC091387. Next base: position 108,944 of record NZ_JBIVTZ010000016.1, read on the forward strand.
CGTCGTCGCGGCGAAGCGGATGAGGATCGAAGAGATCAACAGCATGGTCGGCATGATCCGGGGACGGCTCGGCCGCTGAGTGTCGCCGGCCCGCACAACCATCGCCGGTTCCCGCGTGTCGTGCATGGTGCCGGAGTATGGGCACAATTGGCGTGACTGTGCAGAGCTGGCTGACATCGCGCAACGGATGGGGAGGCAGGAACGACGGTGGCGGAACGTAGCACGGCTGCCGTTGACGTGGCCGACAACAGCGGCGACGAGCCGCTGTCCGCCAAGGCGGACAAGGCCACGACCGACGGCACGGCAGAAGCCCAGGATTCAACGGGCGCAGGCCCCCAAGAAGCGGGGGACGAGCCGACAGGCTCCGATGGCGCCGCGTCGCCCCCCGACCTGCACAGCGGGCACAAGCTTGCCGGGCGCTACCGGCTGGAGGAGTGCGTCACCCGTCTGGACGGGTTCAGCAGCTGGCGCGCTGTCGACGAGAAACTGCGCCGCGCGGTGGGCGTCCATCTCCTTCCCGCAGACCACCCACGAGCCCGCTCCGTGCTGGCCGCGGCCCGTTCCTCCGCACTGCTCGGCGACCCCCGCTTCGTGCAGGTCCTCGACGCCGTGGAGGAGAACGACCTCGTCTATGTCGTCCACGAGTGGCTTCCGGACGCCACCGAGCTCACCGCCCTGCTGGGCGCGGGCCCGATGGAGGCTCATGACGCGTACCAGCTCGTCAGCCAGATCTCCCAGGCCATGGCGGCCGCGCACCGTGAGGGACTGGCCCATCTGAGGCTCACTCCCGGAGCGGTGCTGCGCAGCTCTTCCGGTCAGTACCGCATCCGCGGCCTCGCGGTGAACGCCGCCCTGCGGGGCATCACCTCCGACAGTCCCCAGCGCGCCGACACCGAAGCCATCGGCGCCCTGCTCTACGCCTCGCTCACCCAGCGCTGGCCGTACGAGAGCGATGCCTACGGCCTCACCGGGCTCCCCAAGGGTGTCGGCCTGATCGCACCCGACCAGGTACGGGCCGGGGTCCATCGCGGTCTCTCCGAGATCGCGATGCGCGCGCTCGCCAACGACGGAGCGACGGCCTCCCGCCAGGAGCAGCCGTGCACCACCCCCGACGAGCTCGCGAGGGCCGTCGCGGCGATGCCACGCATCCGCCCGCCCGAGCCCACGTTCACCGCACCGCCCGAGTACCAGCGGACCACGTACCAGCAGGGCACCTACGGCCGCCCGGCCGGGCCCGGCATCCCGCCCACCCAGACCGTGCACGCCATACCGCCCGCCCCACTCCAGAGCCGCACGGGCAAGGCGCTCAAGTGGACCGTGTCCGCGCTGCTCATCGCCGCGCTGGGCCTCGGCAGCTGGCAGCTCGCCGAGACCCTCCTGGGCCGGAACAACAACTCGGGTGACCCCGGCACCACACAGACCACCCCGAAGAACGGTGACGAGGTCAAGCCGCCGCCTGCCGTACCTCTGCGGATCACCGATGCGGCGGAGTTCATGCCCAGCGGCTCCGGGATCAAGCAGGAGGCCGTCCCGAACGCGATCGACGGCAAGCCGGACACCGCGTGGATCACTCCGCGCTACCAGGGCTTTGCGAACTTCGGCAACCTCCCCTCCCGCAAGGACGGCAGCGGCATAGTCGTTGACCTGGGGAGCGTGAAGGACGTCTCGGGCATCGACATCAGCATGTACCGCAGCGGGCAGAAGGCCGAGGTACTGGCGGCCGACAAGGATGCCTCCGCCCCCTCGTCCCTCTCGGACTTCCCCCAGCGCCTCACCCAGCTCGGAACGGCGGGAAGCAACCTCAAGAAGACCCTGACCAAGCCGGTGCGGACCCGCTACGTCCTCATCCACATCACTGAGCTCCCTTCGGACGACACCGGCAGCGGCTACCGCGGCGGCATCTCGGAGATCTCAGTTCTCGGCTGACCGCCTCTCCCCCTCCCCCTCCCCACGCGAACCGTGATAGACAGACGGACCTTGACTCAGAAAGAGAGGGAGGGGGAGGTGGCCGCCGAGCCGTCCGAGCAACTCAGCGACTCAGACCTCCTCGCTCGCCATGTAGCCGGCGACCCCGACGCCTTCGGTGAGCTCGTCAGGCGTCATCGCGACCGGTTGTGGGCCGTGGCGCTGCGAACACTGGGCGACCGCGAAGAGGCTGCCGACGCCGTGCAGGACGCCCTGGTCTCCGCGTTCCGCGCCGCCCATACCTTCCGGGGCCAGTCCGCCGTCACCACCTGGCTGCACCGGATCACCGTCAACGCCTGTCTCGACCGGGTCCGCAAGGCATCCTCGCGGAAAACCTCGCCCGTCAACGACCCGGCGCGGCTCGACCAGCTCCTGGAGCCGCACGAGTCCGCCGAGGCGCCGGCCGAGCGGCAGGATCTGCACCGCGAACTGTTCGCGGCCCTCGCCACCCTCCCCGCCGAGCAGCGCGCGGCACTCGTCCTCGTCGATATGCAGGGGTATCCGGTGGCAGAGGCAGGTCGCATCCTCGATGTGCCGGTCGGCACAGTGAAGAGCCGCTGCGCCCGGGGACGCGCCCGGCTGGCCCCACTACTGACACACCTCCGAGCCGGGAACGGCGACAGCGATGAGCGGAGCGTGGAAAGGAACCGGACGGCGAGAACATCCGTCCCACCGGCAGCGAAACCAAGAGACGCGGGAACGAGCGATCCAGCTGGAGTGAAGGGCGGAGGTGGGCGCACATGACATCAACGACCGACACGACCCAGCACCCGGACGTCTCGGAGATCTCCGACCTCACCGAAGGCGTGCTCTCACCGTCACGCTCAGCGGACGTCCGTCGGCACGTGGACGGCTGCGAGCTCTGCTCCGACGTCCAGGCGTCGCTGGAGGAGATCCGCGATCTGCTGGGCTCCATGCCTGCCCCACAGCCCATGCCCGTCGATGTAGCGGACCGCATCGATGCCGCACTGGCTGACGAAGCCCGTGCCGTCTCCCTCGCATCCGACACGGAGACCGATGTTTCACGTGAAACCGAGCACGCCGCCACGGTGCAGGAACTCGCGGACCGCCCCGCCGGACATTCACGTGCCGCCACCGGTCCCGGCCGCCGGTCGGCACGGCGACGGCATCGCACGGCGGTGCTCTGCACCGCACTGGGCGCCGCCGCGGTCGGTGTGAGTGTCTTCCTGCTGCAGAACGTCTCCCCGTCCCAGAACTCCGCCGACCTCAGTGCCGCAGACCGCGGGGACGCCTCTAAGGCAAGCTCGCAGGCGTTCTCGCAGTCCACGCTCGAAGAGCGTGTCCACAGTCTCCTGAGCTCCCGCACGAATCCATCGAGCCCCAAAGAGTCCGCCGGCGGGGACCAGGCCCCGTCCGTCGATACGAAGTCCTCCCCGGAGACCGCGCCGCCCGGCTCCGCGTCGCCGCAGACGCCGCTCCGCGCCCCCGTCGTGCCCGTCCCTTCCTGCGTTGAGCAGGGCATCGGGCGGGACGCTGCTGCCCTCGCCATCGAGAAGGGCACCTACGAGGGCGCGGACGCCTTCCTCGTCGTCCTTCCTCACCCCACCGACACACGCCGCGTCGAGGCCTATGTCATCGACGCGGCGTGTGTCGGTGCGAATCCCCCTGCCAAGGGGAAGCTCCTGCTGACCCACGCCTACGTCCGCCCCTGAGCATCACGCCGGAGGGCGCTCCGGCACGTCGGGAATGCATCCCCCGTAGGATCCGTTGGGTGGGGTGAGAGTCGTTGAACCGACCCCAGTAGGCGTGGACAGTAGGCAGTCTGCAGAGACGAGGAAGAAACCCGTGAGCGACGTGCGTAATGTGATCATCATCGGCTCCGGCCCCGCGGGCTACACAGCCGCCCTCTACACCGCGCGCGCTTCGCTGAAGCCGCTGGTCTTCGAGGGTGCCGTCACCGCCGGTGGCGCACTGATGAACACGACCGACGTGGAGAACTTCCCCGGTTTCCAGGACGGGATCATGGGCCCGGAGCTCATGGACAATATGCGCGCCCAGGCCGAGCGCTTCGGTGCCGAGCTCGTCCCGGACGATGTGGTCTCCGTCGACCTCACCGGCGACATCAAGACCGTCACCGACACGGCGGGCACGGTCCACCGCGCCAAGGCCGTCATCGTCACCACCGGCTCCCAGCACCGCAAGCTCGGTCTGCCCAACGAGGACGCCCTCTCCGGACGCGGCGTCTCCTGGTGCGCGACCTGCGACGGGTTCTTCTTCAAGGACCAGGACATCGCCGTGGTCGGCGGCGGTGACACCGCGATGGAGGAGGCGACGTTCCTCTCCCGCTTCGCCAAGTCGGTCACCATCGTCCACCGTCGCGACTCCCTGCGCGCCTCCAAGGCCATGCAGGACCGCGCCTTCGCGGACCCGAAGATCAAGTTCGCCTGGGACAGCGAGGTCGCCGGGGTCCACGGCGAGCAGAAGCTCTCCGGTCTGACCCTGCGCAACACCAAGACCGGTGAGACCTCCGAGCTCCCCGTGACCGGCCTGTTCATCGCAGTCGGCCATGACCCGCGCACCGAGCTCTTCAAGGGACAGCTCGACCTGGACGACGAGGGCTACCTCAAGGTCGAGGCGCCCTCGACGCGCACCAACCTCACCGGTGTCTTCGGCGCCGGCGACGTCGTCGACCACACCTACCGACAGGCCATCACTGCTGCCGGCACCGGCTGCTCCGCCGCACTCGACGCCGAACGCTTCCTTGCCGCGCTCGCCGACGACGAGAAGGCCGCCGCAGCGACCGTCTGATCCAAGCCTCACCCCACACCCCCGCAATTTTAAGGAGGCCGCCGTGGCCGGCGCGCTGAAGAACGTGACTGACGACTCGTTCGACGAGGTCGTCCTGAAGAGTGACAAGCCCGTATTGGTGGACTTCTGGGCCGCCTGGTGCGGTCCGTGCCGCCAGATCGCCCCCTCCCTGGAGGCCATCGCGGCTGAGCACGGCGACCGGATCGAGATCGTCAAGCTCAACATCGACGAGAACCCGGCCACCGCTGCCAAGTACGGCGTCATGTCCATCCCGACGCTGAACGTCTACCAGGGCGGCGAGGTCGCCAAGACCATCGTTGGCGCCAAGCCGAAGGCCGCGATCCTCCGCGACCTGGATGCCTTCATCACCGAGTAAGGCAGTACCGCCGTACGATGTTTCACGTGAAACGGGCCCACCCCTCGGGGGCGGGCCCGTTTCACGTTTTACGGCAGCGCTGGATCCGGGGTCACAGCGGTCGTAGAACCGGCTCCTTCTGGACCGCACCCAGCAGCCGGTCCAGGGCCAGCTCGACATCTTCCTTCCACGAAAGCGTCGTACGCAGCTCCAGCCTCAATCGAGGGTGAGACGGATGCGTTCGTACGGTCTTGAAGCCGACTGCCAGCAGATGATCTGCGGGAAGCACACAGGCAGGCTCCTTCCAGCGGGCGTCCCCGAACGCTTCGATGGCCTTGAATCCGCGACTGAGCAGATCCTTGGCGACGGTCTGCACCATGACCCTGCCGAGACCCTGCCCCTGGTAGCCCGGCAGGATCAAGGCAGTCATCAGCTGGACGGCATCGGGGGAGACGGGGCTCGTCGGAAAGGACGCGGCCCGGGGCACATAGGCCGGCGGTGCGTAGAGAACGAAGCCGACCGGAACATCGTCGACATAGACAACGCGGCCGCAGGATCCCCACTCCAGCAGGACACCGGAGATCCAGGCCTCCTTCTCCGCCGCAGGCCTGCCTGCCTTGACCGCAGCTGCCCCGCGTACCGGATCGAGTTCCCAGAACACACAAGAACGGCAGCGTTCGGGGAGATCGGCAAGGTTGTCCAGCGTGAGCGGTGCGAGCCGACGCCCCATGAAGGCTGTTCCTCACTTCCCTAGCCCGCCGCATCGCGTGCGACGGTCGGTGCACTCCGTTCGCGGAGGTGGATCAACTGAATGTGGCCTACCAGAACGCATCGTATCCACCACGGGATCAAGCTGACACCGAGAGAAAGCAAAGGGCGGGCTGTGTTCCGTCCTTCCGGAACACAGCCCGCCCAGCGTCACTCAGAACGTCAGCTCTCGTCGTCCTCTGCGGGCTCGTCCGACGGGCTGCGGTCCAGCACACGGCCCTCGCCGGGCGCGAGACTGCCGAGGATGCGGTCCAGATCCTCCATCGAGGCGAACTCGACGACGATCTTTCCCTTCTTCTGCCCGAGATCGACCTTCACTCGGGTCTCGAAGCGGTCCGAGAGCCTGGAAGCCAGATCGGACAGTGCCGGCGACAGCCGCCCGCCCGCCCGGGGCCCCTTTGCCTTGGAGGCGCTCGTGGGCCTGGAACCCATGAGCGTCACGATCTCCTCGACCGCACGCACCGAGAGCCCCTCAGCCACGATGCGGTGCGCCAGCTTGTCCTGCTCCTCGGAATCGTCCACCGACAGCAGCGCCCGCGCATGTCCTGCCGAGAGCACCCCGGCCGCGACCCTTCGCTGCACCGGCGCCGACAGCCTCAGCAGACGCAAGGTGTTGGACACCTGCGGCCGGGACCGCCCGATGCGGTCGGCCAGCTGGTCATGCGTGCACTTGAATTCCTTGAGCAGCTGGTCATACGCTGCCGCCTCTTCCAACGGGTTGAGCTGAGCCCGGTGAAGGTTCTCCAGGAGCGCGTCCAGAAGCAGCTTCTCGTCGTCCGTCGCCCGGACGATCGACGGGATCCGCTCCAGACCCGCTTCACGGCAGGCCCTCCAGCGCCGCTCGCCCATGATGAGCTCAAAGCGCTCGGGCCCGATCTGCCGTACGACGACAGGCTGGAGAAGACCCACCTCCTTGATGGAGGTGACCAACTCGGCAAGCGCGTCCTCGTCGAATACCTCTCGGGGCTGACGAGGGTTCGGCGTGATGGAGTCGAGGAGGATCTCGGCGAAGTAAGCACCCGCCACCTCGCTCGGCTCACCGGCTCCGACCGGCTCCAAAACAGGCGCGCTCGGCTCCGGCACCACGCCGAGCGTGGTCACCTTCGCGGCCGCCACTCCACGCTCGGCTGTCATAACCGGAACCGTTCCGGAAGAGGACGCACCAGCACCGGCGGACGGCACCTGCCTCTCCTGCGGAGCGGCGGGGATCAGGGCACCGAGCCCTCGCCCCAACCCTCTACGACGCTCGCTCACTGGATCCCCTCCGAAGTGTTCTGCTGGCTGTTCCGACTGCCCGTGTGGGCTTGCTGCGCCTCGTACTGCAATCCCACCCCGCGCAGAGCGATCTCACGTGCCGCCTCAAGATACGACAGGGAACCACTGGACCCTGGGTCGTAGGTGAGTACGGTCTGCCCGTAGCTGGGCGCCTCGGAGATCCGCACCGAGCGCGGAATGCTGGTGCGCAACACCTCCTTGCCGAAGTGCGTGCGCACCTCCTCGGCGACCTGAGACGCGAGCCTGGTCCGGCCGTCGTACATGGTCAGCAGGATCGTCGACACATGGAGGTCTGGGTTGAGGTGTCCCCGCACCAGGTCGACGTTGCGCAGCAGCTGCCCGAGCCCTTCCAGCGCGTAGTACTCGCACTGGATCGGGATCAGCACCTCGGCGCCGGCCACCAGGGCGTTGACCGTGAGGAGGCCGAGTGAGGGCGGGCAGTCGATGAGGATGTAGTCCAGCGGCTGCTCGTAGGCCTGGATCGCCCGCTGGAGTCGACTCTCCCGCGCCACCAGCGACACCAGCTCGATCTCCGCACCGGCGAGATCGATGGTCGCTGGGGCGCAGAAGAGACCTTCGACGTCCGGGACGGGCTGAACCACGTCGGAGAGCGGCTTGCTCTCCACCAGGACGTCGTAGATCGAGGGGACCTCGGCATGGTGATCGATCCCCAGTGCTGTAGAGGCGTTCCCCTGCGGGTCCAGGTCGACCACCAGAACACGAGCACCGTGCAGGGCAAGCGACGCGGCAAGGTTGACCGTCGAGGTGGTCTTACCCACCCCGCCCTTCTGATTGGCCACCACCATGACGCGTGTCTGGTCAGGCCGCGGCAGCCCCTCGCCGGCGCGGCCGAGGGCCTCTACCGCCAGCTGGGCCGCGCGACCGATGGGTGTGTCGTCCATCGGTGGCGGTGTTTCACGTGAAACACCGTCCACCGCCGATTCGGATCGGGGACCGGGGACCGGATCGGTCATCGGTCCCGCGATGTTGGCGTCGGACCGCAAGGATTCACTCTCCTCGACTTCAGGCTCGCAATGAGCAGAGCCTGCCATGCTTTCGGGGTCGCGAACCAGCGAGGCCCGCTCTTCTGTGGATGAACCCACTTCTGTGGACAACTCCGTAGCCCTAACGGGCCTGCGATGGCGAGGCGCGGCAGCCGCACGACCGCGGCTGATAATTCCATGCAGCAGAGAGCGACGTTTCACGTGAAACACGATGCCCCCGCAGCGTAGCTACAGGGGCACGACACTCCGCGCGGGGTACGTACGGCTCCCCAAGCGAAGCATCACCGATACATGCACCAAACGGTGCGTAACGGTCATGCGCGCAGTGTGATCGGCTAGATCAGCGGCGGCGGCGCGTCCGGCTGACCCTCGCGGCCTTGGCTCTCTTTGCGGCGAACCTCACACCACCCGGGCTCTCGCCGACCACCACACGCACCACGGTGGACATCGGATCGACGATGCCCTCGCCCACATGCAGCACCTCGGTCTCCAGCACCCCGAGCTTGCTCAGCGCCGCCCGCGCGCCGTTGATCTCTTCCTCCGCGGTATCGCCCTTGAGCGCCAGCATCTCGCCGTACGGACGAAGCAGTGGCACTCCCCAGCCCGCCAGGCGGTCCAGCGGAGCCACCGCGCGAGCCGTCACCACATGGACCGGCTGAAGCGTCCCCAGGACCTCCTCGGCCCTGCCACGGACGACCGTCACATGATCCAGCCCCAGGAGCTCGACGACCTCCTGGAGGAAATTCGTCCGCCGCAGCAACGGCTCAAGCAGGGTGATCTTCAGATCCGGCCGTACGAGCGCCAGCGGAATCCCCGGAAGCCCGGCACCCGAGCCCACATCGCAGACCGTGACGCCGTCGGGCACGACCTCGGAGAGCACCGCACAGTTCAGCAGGTGCCTCTCCCACAGCCGCGGCACCTCGCGCGGACCGATCAGCCCTCGCTTGACCCCCGCATCGGCCAGCAGTTCCGCGTATCGGACGGCCTCAGGAAAGCACTCACCGAATACCTCCCGGGCCTCTTCGGGCGCCTGGGGAAGCTCTACTTCCTCCGTCACGGGAACCGTCCTTCCATACCGCACTAACCGCACCATGGGTGGCTGACTATCAGGCTGACAAAGATCGGCCCCGCCTGCGAACAGACGGGGCCGACAGGAGAGAGGCCGTCAGGCCGGAAGGACGACGACGAAGCGCTGCGGCTCCTCGCCCTCCGATTCGCTGCGCAGACCCGCGGCCGCGACCGCATCGTGCACAACCTTGCGCTCGAACGGCGTCATCGGATCCAGCTTCACCGGCTCACCGGAGTTCTTGACCTCGTCCGCGGCCTTGGCACCCAGCTCGGCGAGCTCCGTGCGCTTCTGCGCCCGGAACCCCGCGATGTCGAGCATCAGACGGCTGCGGTCACCGGTCTCCCGGTGCACGGCCAGCCGCGTCAGCTCCTGGAGCGCCTCCAGCACCTCACCGTCGCGGCCCACAAGCTTCTGCAGTTCACGTGCCGACTCGCTGATGATCGAGACCGCGGCCCGATCGGCCTCGACGTCCATGTCGATGTCGCCGTCGAGATCGGCGATGTCGAGCAGGCCCTCAAGGTAGTCCGCTGCGATCTCCCCTTCCTGCTCAAGGCGGGTCAGGGTGTCGCTTCCCTCAGCGGCCGTGGAGATGGTGCCTTCCGTCACGGATGGACTCCTTCTTACTTCTTGGACGGGTGCTTGGGCCGCTGCGGGCCCTTGCGCTGTCCGGACTTGGCTTGGCGTGAGGCGCCGGACGCGGGCTTGCCCGCCGGCTTGGGCTTGTCGTCCTGCGGTGCTTTCTTCTGCAGGGAGGTCGTGGGCTCCGGCTCGCCGGAGTCGCCGTCCTTGGCCCCGCCCTGCTGAGCTGCACCGGTGTGACGCTTCGCCTTGGTCTGGCGCTTGGGCTGCTGACGTCGCTGCGCGGCTCCGCCCTCGGCGTCGGCCACCGCGGTGTCGCTCTTCTCGACCGTGCCGTCCTCTTGGGCGGCGAGGCCGAGCTTGGCCAGTCCCGTGATGAACTTCCGCTCGATGTCATTGCGGTCCGGGCCCTTGGCCACGATCCGCTTGACCGTATTGCGCTTGGTCCTGCCGCGCACCTCACCGTGGGTGGTGACGCTCTTCAGCAGACGTCCCAGGTACTGGTCCTGCGCCTTGCTGCCCGGTGTCGGGTTCTGGTTGATCACGTACATCTGCTGACCCATGGTCCAGACGTTGGTGGTCAGCCAGTAGACGAGGACACCGACGGGGAAGTTGATACCCATGACGGCGAAGATCAGCGGGAAGATGTACATCAGCATCTTCTGCTGCTGCATGTACGGCGTCTTGACCGTCAGGTCCACGTTCTTCGTCATCAGCTGGCGCTGGGTGAAGAACTGCGAGGCCGACATCATCACGATCATGACCGCGGTGACGACCCGGACATCCACCAGCGAGGCGCCGAGCGCCTCGACCTTGTCCGCGCTGTCCATGAACTTGGCGGCCAGCGGAGCACCGAAGATGTGTGCCTGACGCGCGCTGTCCAGCAGCGACTGGTCGATGACACCGATCTTCTTGTTCGACGCGATGGCCGAGAGCACGTGGTACAGAGCGAAGAAGAACGGCGACTGCGCCAGGATGGGAAGGCACGAGGACAACGGGTTGGTACCCGTCTCCTTGTACAGCTTCATCATCTCTTCGGACTGACGCTGCTTGTCGCTCTTGTAGCGCTCCTGGATCGCCTTCATCTTCGGCTGGAGCACCTGCATGTTCCGCGTCGACTTGATCTGCTTGACGAACAGCGGAACGAGACAGATACGGATCAGCACCACGAGGGACACGATGGACAGACCCCAGGCCCATCCCGTGTCGGGGCCGAAGATCGCCCCGTACAACTTGTGGAACTGGACGATGACCCAGGAAACAGGCCATGTGATGAAGCTGAACAGACTGGCAATCGTGTCCACTAATCAGGCTCCTTGAGCATTGGGCGAAGTCTCTGCGGCCGAGCTCGGGAGATCGGTGGCCGATCCCCCGGGAGGCACATCAGCGGCGGAGTCCCCGCCCTTACCGCCGCGGAAGAGATCTCGCAGCAGTTCGTGCCAACGCGGACGTTTGCGTGGAGGTACGTAATCCACGCCGCCGGGTGACCACGGATTGCATCGCAGGATGCGCCAGGCTGTCAGCGCCGTTCCCTTGATCGCTCCGTGCCGGTCGATCGCCGTATATCCATAGTGGGAACACGACGGGTAGTAACGGCAGACAGGCCCGAGAAGTGGGCTGATAGTCCACTGGTACAGCTTGATGAGAGCCAGCAGCGGGTACTTCATCGCGCGCCCCCTCCCAGTAGCCGCTGAAGGGCGGCGTCCAGGTCTCGGGCCAGCTGTTCATGGTCGGCGTCACCCGCACCGGGCAACGCGCGTACGACAACCAGGCTACCGGGGGGCAGCAGGGCCAGTCGTTCTCGGACCAGATGGCGAAGCCTTCGCTTCACCGCTGTGCGGACGACCGCTCCACCCACGGCTTTGCTGACAACGAAACCCGCACGCGGCGGGGGAGCAGTCTCCCCAGTCACGTGCGGGTCCGTTTCACCGCTGCGTAGATGGACGACGAGTAGCGGGCGGCCGGCCCGGCGTCCTCGTCGTACTGCGGTCGCGAAGTCCTCGCGCCGCCTCAGCCGATTCTCGGTAGGCAGCACGTCATGACGACCTGTACGCGATCAGGCGGACAGGTTGGCGCGACCCTTGCCACGGCGGGTCGCCAGGATCGCGCGGCCGGCACGGGTCCGCATACGCAGCCGGAAGCCGTGGGTCTTCGCGCGACGACGGTTGTTCGGCTGGAAGGTGCGCTTGCTCACTCGGGGGCTCCAGAAATGATTCGTGTGTTGGCGGGACATCGCCTGGCTGTCACCGTGCGCCCACGAGAGACTCGCGTAAACGCCCTAGTGCACCGCTTCACAATCACAGATCGTGATCTTTGCCCATCGGAGGCAGGCGGCAGCAGCCATCGACAACTCGACCTGGTCACGGTACGCGCGGCTGCGCCATCCGGTCAAACCGGCCTTACGGTGGACCCCATTGTGCACAGCCTGTGGACAACGACTTGAACCGCGCGGGTCGGCCTGACTACCGTGGCCGGACCCCGGTTCTTTTTCTTCCCGCCTGCCGGTCCTCACCCATCCCGACCCATCCCGTCCCGAGAAACACACATTCGTGGGACCAGCGAGAAAGCGTGCCTTGTGGCTGACGTACCTGCCGATCTTGCCGCAGTGTGGCCACGAGTGCTGGAGCAACTCCTCGGGGAGGGCCAGCAGGGCATCGAGCCGAAGGACAAACAGTGGATCGAGCGCTGCCAGCCGCTCGCCCTGGTCGCCGACACCGCACTGCTCGCCGTCCCCAATGAATGGGGCAAGCGGGTCCTGGAGGGCAGGCTCGCCCCGCTCATCAGCGAGACGCTGAGCCGCGAGTGCGGCCGCCCGATCCGGATCGCGATCACGGTCGACGACTCCGCGGGCGAGCCGCCGAACCCGCCGGCGCCCCCGATGCACCAGTCCCAGCAGCAGCACCGCTACCAGGGACCGCAGCACGACGAGCGGCAGCACAACGACTCCTACGACGGCTACGGCCACCGGCCCTCGGACGACGGCATGCCGACCGCCCGGCCCGCCTACCCGGACTACCAACAGCAGCAGCGCCCCGAGCCCGGCGCCTGGCCCCGCACCCAGGAGGACCTCTCCTGGCAGCAGCCCCGGCTCGGCGGATTCCAGGACCGCGACACCTCCGGAGAGCACTGGCGCGAGCCGTACGGGGGCGGCCGCTCCCAGCAGCAGCACGACTATCGCCAGCAGCCTCCTGAGCGCCAGGGCTACGAGTCCCAGCGGGCCGAGCGCCACGACATGCAGGAGCCCCAGCACCGGCAGGGCGGCGGCACCGGCCGGCCCGGCGGGGTCCCGGGTCCGATGGGCGCGCAGCCCGCGCCCGCACCGGGCCCCGGGGAGCCGCACGCCCGGCTCAATCCGAAGTACCTCTTCGACACCTTCGTCATCGGGGCGTCGAACCGCTTCGCGCACGCCGCGGCCGTCGCCGTCGCCGAAGCGCCCGCCAAGGCGTACAACCCGCTCTTCATCTACGGGGAGTCGGGGCTCGGCAAGACCCACCTGCTGCACGCCATCGGGCACTACGCCCGCAGCCTCTATCCAGGGACCCGGGTGCGGTACGTGAGCTCGGAGGAGTTCACCAACGAGTTCATCAACTCGATCCGCGACGGCAAGGGCGACACCTTCCGCAAGCGGTACCGCGATGTCGACATCCTGCTGGTCGACGACATCCAGTTCCTGGCGAGCAAGGAGTCGACGCAGGAGGAGTTCTTCCACACCTTCAATACGCTCCACAACGCGAACAAGCAGATCGTGCTGTCCTCGGACCGGCCGCCCAAGCAGCTGGTGACGCTGGAGGACCGGCTGCGGAATCGTTTCGAGTGGGGTCTGACCACCGATGTGCAGCCGCCGGAGCTGGAGACGCGCATCGCGATCCTCCGTAAGAAGGCGGTGCAGGAGCAGCTCAACGCTCCGCCGGAGGTGCTGGAGTTCATCGCCTCCCGTATCTCGCGCAACATCCGGGAGCTGGAGGGCGCGCTCATCCGGGTCACGGCCTTCGCCAGTCTCAACCGCCAGCCGGTGGACCTCGGACTGACCGAGATCGTCCTGAAGGACCTGATCCCGGGGGGCGAGGACTCCGCCCCGGAGATCACGGCGCCGGCCATCATGGCGGCGACCGCGGACTACTTCGGGCTGACGGTGGAGGACCTCTGCGGATCCTCGCGCAGCCGCGTGCTCGTGACGGCGCGCCAGATCGCGATGTACCTGTGCCGTGAGCTGACGGACCTCTCGCTGCCCAAGATCGGCGCCCAGTTCGGCGGCCGCGACCATACGACCGTGATGCACGCCGACCGGAAGATCCGCGCGCTGATGGCGGAGCGGCGCTCCATCTACAACCAGGTCACCGAGCTCACCAACCGCATCAAGAACGGCTGACGGCCCACCACTCCGTCACACGCAGCGCATCCGGGCACCGAAAGGGCGCTCCGGGCCCCATCGGGTCCCGGAGCGCCCTTCTCCGTTGTGCGGAGTACGACCGGAGCCACCCGACGGGCCGCGCCCAAAGCCTCCGGAAGCGGTCCGCGAGCGTCCCAGAGGGCTGTGCACGTGGTTCTCGGGGTGCTGTCGGCCGTCGCGGCTGTTCGAATACCTGCCGTGGGAAGGCCGTTCTCCACAGATCTGGGCACAATCTCCCCTCCACAGCCTGGGGATGGAAAAGTTGTCCATACTGCTTCCACAGGCAGGGCAGCCGATACTCCATCAGGCCTGCTCAGAGGCCTGGGGATTTGTGGTCAACAATGATCCACAGCCTGTGGACAAGATTTTCGTCCACAGGGGACCGTCATCGTTGTCCACCGGCGGCCCACAGGCAGGGGCTTCTTGTCCCCAGCTTCTGCGGGCTTCTCCACACCTCTGTCCACTGTTCGGCAACGTGACACCCGCTTTCACCGCACCGAGTGAAAGGCGTCACACCAAGAGGGTCGGTTGGGCTGTGGGGAAGGTGGGTAAAGCTGGGGACAGACCTGGGGAGAAACCCCCCTGTCCTGTGCACCGGTTGTGCAGAACTTTCGGGTGTCCACAGAAACCCTGGGTTGTCCACCGGTTCCGCCCACAGGGTCGGTGGACAAAAAACAGGGCCTGACCTGCGAAAACGACGTTATCCACGGTTTCCACAGGCCCTACTACTACTACTACCTCTAGTTAGCCCGGAATCCGCTTCGAAGTGGGGCCTGTGCACAACTCGGCGCCGGAGCTCCCCGAAGCTGTTGTCGCGACTTGACCCCGAGCAGCACCGAGTGTCGGTGCCGTACGTCAGACTGGTCCCCGGCGTCCTCCCCGTCCCCTCGGTGGAACGACCCGACCAGACGACGAAGGCCAGCAGGGCGAGCGAGCAACAGCAGGAGGCGGTTCCGGTGAAGATCCGGGTGGAGCGCGATGTACTCGCGGAGGCTGTGGCCTGGGTGGCCCGTAGCCTCCCGGCCCGGCCGCCGGCGCCCGTTCTTGCGGGCCTTCTGCTGAAGGCCGAGGACGGAGCCCTCAGCTTCTCCAGCTTCGACTACGAGGTCTCGGCCCGGGTCTCGGTGGATGCCGAGATCGAGGAGGACGGCACGGTGCTGGTCTCCGGCCGGCTGCTCGCCGACATCTGCCGAGCCCTGCCCAACCGTCCGGTGGAGATCTCCACAGACGGTGTACGGGCGACCGTGGCGTGCGGCTCCTCGCGCTTCACCCTCCACACCCTTCCTGTGGAGGAGTACCCCGCGCTGCCCCAGATGCCGACGGCGACCGGCACGGTCCCCGGCGAGGTCTTCGCCTCCGCGGCCGCCCAGGTGGCCATCGCGGCGGGCCGTGACGACACGCTGCCCGTCCTCACCGGTGTGCGCATCGAGATCGAGGGCGACACCGTCACCCTGGCCTCCACCGACCGCTACCGCTTCGCGGTCCGCGAGTTCCTCTGGAAGCCGGAGAACGCCGACGCCTCCGCCGTCGCCCTGGTGCCCGCCAAGACGCTGCTCGACACCGCGAAGGCGCTCACCAGCGGCGACACGGTGACGCTGGCTCTGTCGGGCTCCGGTGCCGGTGAGGGGCTCATCGGCTTCGAGGGCGCCGGCCGGCGGACGACCACGCGGCTGCTCGAGGGCGACCTGCCGAAGTACCGCACGCTCTTCCCGACCGAGTTCAACACGGTCGCGGTCATCGAGACCGCCCCGTTCGTCGAGGCCGTCAAGCGCGTCGCGCTGGTGGCCGAGCGGAACACCCCGGTCCGGCTCAGCTTCGAGCAGGGCGTGCTGATCCTGGAAGCGGGTTCCAGCGACGACGCACAGGCTGTGGAGCGCGTCGACGCCGTCCTGGAGGGCGACGACATCTCGATCGCCTTCAACCCGACCTTCCTGCTGGACGGCCTGAGCGCGATCGACTCCCCGGTCGCGCAGCTCTCCTTCACGACGTCCACCAAGCCCGCGCTGCTCAGCGGCCGTGCCGCCGTGGACGCGGAGGCGGACGACGCGTACAAGTACCTGATCATGCCGGTCCGCCTCTCCGGCTGATCCGGTCACCGGTCCCGTCACGGCAGGCGACGACGGGCACGCTCAGCGCCGAGCATGCCCGTCGCCCTGTGCCCGGCCGGGCGTAGGCTCGGTCCTGGGTACGAATCGGCACAACGCTTAAGGAATCTCTGATGGAGATCGGTCTCGTCGGCCTCGGCAAGATGGGCGGCAACATGCGCGAGCGCATCCGCCGCGCAGGCCACACCGTCATCGGTTACGACCGCAACCCGGACGTCGCCGATGTCCACAGCCTCGAAGAGCTTGTGGGCAAGCTGAAGGGCCCCCGGGTCGTGTGGGTGATGGTCCCGGCCGGTGCCGCGACCCAGTCCACGATCGACGAGCTGGCCGAGCTGCTGTCGGCCGGTGACGTCGTCGTGGACGGCGGGAACTCCCGCTGGACCGACGACGAGAAGCACGCGGTCGAGCTCGGCATCAAGGGCATCGGCTTCGTCGACTGCGGCGTCTCCGGCGGTGTCTGGGGCCTCGAGAACGGCTACGCGCTGATGTACGGCGGCGACGCCGAGAACGTCGCGAAGGTCCAGCCGGTCTTCGACGCGCTGAAGCCCGAGGGTGACTTCGGTTCCGTCCACGCGGGCAAGGTCGGCGCCGGCCACTTCGCGAAGATGGTTCACAACGGCATCGAGTACGCCATGATGCAGGCCTACGCCGAGGGCTGGGAGCTCCTGGAGAAGGTCGACTCCGTCACCGACGTGCGCGAGGTCTTCCGTTCCTGGCAGGAGGGTACGGTCATCCGTTCCTGGCTGCTCGACCTGGCGGTCAACGCGCTGGACGACGACGAGCACCTGGACCAGCTCCGCGGTTTCGCCGCCGACTCCGGCGAGGGCCGGTGGACGGTGGAGGCCGCGATCGACAACGCGGTGCCGCTGCCCGCGATCACCGCGTCGCTCTTCGCCCGGTTCGCCTCGCGCCAGGACGACTCCCCGCAGATGAAGATGATCGCCGCGCTGCGCAACCAGTTCGGTGGCCACGCGGTCGAGAACAAGAAGTAGCAGCGACGAGGAGCGGGCCGGACCGGTCGTCCGCCCGCACCACTGAGCACGGAGCAGGAAGCCGGGAAGGTCGGCGTACACCATGCATGTCACGCATCTGTCGCTGGCCGACTTCCGCTCGTACGCCCGGGTCGAGGTGCCCCTCGACCCGGGCGTCACCGCGTTCGTGGGGGCCAACGGCCAGGGCAAGACGAATCTGGTCGAGGCCGTCGGCTATCTCTCGACGCTCGGCAGCCACCGGGTCTCCTCCGATGCGCCGCTCGTGCGCATGGGCGCGGAACGGGCTGTCATCAGGGCTGCCGTCACCCAGGGCGAGCGCTCGCAGCTGATCGAGCTGGAGCTGAACCCGGGCAAGGCCAATCGCGCCCGTATCAATAGATCGTCGCAGGTCAGACCCCGTGACGTGCTCGGCATCGTACGGACCGTGCTGTTCGCGCCGGAGGATCTGGCGCTGGTCAAGGGCGATCCGGGCGAGCGCCGCCGGTTCCTGGACGAGCTGGTCACGGCGCGTTCGCCGCGGATGGCCGGAGTGCGGTCGGACTACGAGCGGGTGCTGAAGCAGCGGAACACGCTGCTGAAGTCGGCGGCGATGGCGCGCAGGCACGGTGGCCGTTCGATGGACCTGTCGACGCTCGACGTATGGGACCAGCACCTGGGCCGGGTGGGCGCCGAGCTGCTGGCCCAGCGGCTGGACCTGATCGCGACGATGCAGCCGCTGACGGACAAGGCGTACGCGGACGTGGCGCCCGGCGGCGGTCCGGTGACGCTGGAGTACCGGAGCTCGGTGGGCCCGGAGGTGGGGGCGGACTCCGTCCGTACGCGTGAGGAGCTGTACGCGCAGCTGATCGCGGCCCTCGCCGAGGTGCGCAAGCAGGAGATCGAGCGCGGCGTGACACTGGTCGGCCCGCACCGGGACGACCTGGTGCTGGGGCTGCGCGGAATGCCGGCCAAGGGGTACGCGAGCCACGGGGAGTCGTGGTCGTACGCGCTGGCCCTGCGGCTGGCCTCGTACGAACTCCTGCGCTCCGAGGGCAACGAGCCCGTGCTGGTGCTGGACGACGTCTTCGCCGAGCTGGACGCGCGCCGCCGTGAGCGGCTGGCCGAGCTGGTGGCTCCGGGTGAGCAGGTGCTGGTGACGGCCGCGGTGGACGACGACGTCCCGGGGGTGCTCGCGGGGACGCGGTACGCGGTGTCGGCGGGCGAGGTGGAACGGCTGTGAGCGGCGGTACGGGCAGTCCGGAGCCGCTCCCGGAGGGGCCGGCCGGTACACCGCGCGAGCCGTCCGCCGGGGAGGCGAAGCCGGCGGAGCCCTCGGGGGTGGACCTGGCGCGGGTCGCCCTGCGCGCGGCGAAGGAACAGGCGCGGGCGCGCGGTGCGGCGGCGCAGCAGAAGAAGCAGGCCCGGCGGGGCGGCGGGCTGCGGTCCGGGGCGCGGGCGGACGGCCGTGATCCGCTGCCGCTGGGTGCGGCGATCAACCGTCTGATCACCGAACGCGGCTGGGAGGCGCCGGCCGCGGTGGGCGGTGTGATGGGCCGCTGGCCGCAGATCGTAGGTGATGATCTGGCCAATCATTGTGTCCCACTGCGTTACGACGAGGATCCCGCGGAGCGCGTTCTGACGGTCCAGTGCGACTCGACGGCGTGGGCGACGCAGCTGCGGCTGCTGGCGCCTCAGCTGGTGGCCCGGCTGAACGCGGATCTGGGGCACGGAACCGTGCGGATGATCAAGGTGCTGGGGCCGGGAGGGCCGCAGCGCAGGTTCGGTCCGCTGCGTGCGCCGGGCAGTAAGGGACCGGGCGACACCTACGGCTGACCTGGCCTTTTACCCTGTTCCGCGGGGAGCGACCCGGCTCTGCCCGAGAGGGCCGGGGCGGGGTGTGCCCCGGTTGTCCCCGATGCCTGTGGACTCCCTGTTGTGCGGGTGTGCGGCGGTTGAAACCGCCGGGCGCCGGGCGGGCGTCCCTCACGGTAGTGGAAGGTTGACAGGCCGAAGCGCTCAACGCCCGTGTGAGCCTCTTGAGGCCCCTTCCCGAATATGGGGAGTCGTCAGGCGCTCATTCAGGGCGGCACATGCGGACTCAGGTACCGGCAAACCCCCATTCGGGTCGGCGCTACCGGTAGACTGGTGGACAATCCCGCGTCCTTGCGGGATTCGTCGATACAAGCCGAACGACGCAGCCGCTCCCGCCTGCCCGGAGAACGGCCTGTGCTGTGCCAGAAAGGGCGCTTCGTGGCCGATTCCGGCAACCCCAACGAGAACATTCCGTCCACCCCCGGTGAGAGCAGCGCTGCTCCCGCCCCGGGCGAGGTGACCGCCTCGTACGACGCCAGCGCGATCACCGTGCTCGAGGGTCTGGACGCGGTCCGCAAGCGGCCCGGCATGTACATCGGCTCGACCGGTGAGCGCGGTCTCCACCACCTCGTGCAAGAGGTTGTCGACAACTCGGTCGACGAGGCCATGGCCGGGCACGCGGACACCATCGACGTCACGATCCTCGCCGACGGCGGGGTACGTGTGATCGACAACGGCCGCGGCATCCCGGTCGGCATCGTGCCGTCCGAGGGCAAGCCGGCCGTCGAGGTCGTCCTCACCGTGCTGCACGCCGGCGGCAAGTTCGGGGGCGGCGGCTACGCGGTCTCCGGCGGTCTGCACGGCGTCGGTGTGTCCGTCGTCAACGCCCTGTCCACCCGGGTGGCCGTCGAGGTCAAGACGGACGGCTACCACTGGACCCAGGACTACAAGTTCGGCGTCCCGACCGCTCCGCTGGCCCGTAACGAGGCCACCGACGAGACGGGCACGTCGGTCACCTTCTGGGCCGACGGGGACATCTTCGAGACGACCGAGTACTCCTTCGAGACCCTCTCGCGGCGCTTCCAGGAGATGGCCTTCCTCAACAAGGGCCTCACCCTCAAGCTCACCGACGAGCGGGAGTCGGCGAAGGCGACGGCCGGCGCGGACAGCGCGGAGGCGGTCGAGGTTCCCGAGGAGGAGCCGGCCCGGACGGTCACGTACCACTACGAAAACGGCATCGTCGATTTCGTGAAGTACCTGAACTCCCGCAAGGGCGATGTCATCCACCAGTCGGTGATCGACATCGAGGCCGAGGACAAGGACCGTCTCCTCTCGGCCGAGATCGCCATGCAGTGGAACACGCAGTACAGCGAGGGGGTCTACTCCTTCGCCAACGCGATCCACACGCATGAGGGCGGTACGCACGAGGAGGGCTTCCGTGCGGCGCTGACCTCGCTGGTCAACCGGTACGCGCGCGAGAAGAAGCTGCTGCGCGAGAAGGACGACAACCTCACCGGTGAGGACGTCCGCGAGGGTCTGACGGCGATCATCTCGGTGAAGCTGGGCGAGCCGCAGTTCGAGGGCCAGACGAAGACCAAGCTGGGCAACACGGAGGCCAAGACCTTCGTGCAGAAGGTCGTCCACGAGCAGCTGACGGACTGGTTCGACCGGAACCCCAACGAGGCCGCCGACATCATCCGCAAGGGCATCGCCGCCTCGACCGCCCGTGTGGCGGCCCGCAAGGCGCGTGACCTGACCCGTCGCAAGGGGCTCCTGGAGAGCGCCTCGCTGCCGGGCAAGCTGAGCGACTGCCAGTCCAACGACCCGACGAAGTGCGAGATCTTCATCGTCGAGGGTGACTCCGCCGGTGGTTCGGCGAAGTCCGGCCGTAACCCGATGTACCAGGCCATCCTGCCGATCCGCGGCAAGATCCTGAACGTCGAGAAGGCCCGGATCGACAAGATCCTGCAGAACACCGAGGTCCAGGCGCTGATCTCGGCCTTCGGTACCGGGGTCCACGAGGACTTCGACATCGAGAAGCTCCGCTATCACAAGATCATTCTGATGGCGGACGCCGACGTCGACGGCCAGCACATCAACACCCTGCTGCTCACCTTCCTCTTCCGCTTCATGCGACCGCTGGTCGAGCACGGGCACATCTACCTGTCGCGTCCGCCGCTCTTCAAGATCAAGTGGGGCCGGGACGACTTCGAGTACGCGTACTCGGACCGCGAGCGCGACGCCCTGGTGGCACTCGGCAAGCAGAACGGCAAGCGGATCAAGGACGACTCGATCCAGCGCTTCAAGGGCCTCGGCGAGATGAACGCCGAGGAACTGCGCATCACCACGATGGACGTCGACCACCGCGTACTCGGCCAGGTCACGCTCGACGACGCGGCTCAGGCCGACGACCTGTTCTCGGTGCTGATGGGTGAGGACGTCGAGGCACGGCGCTCGTTCATCCAGCGCAACGCCAAGGACGTCCGCTTCCTCGACATCTGAGTCGGCCGTACAAGGACGAGGGTCCGGCCCTCGAAGCCGCAGCGCGAAAGGACTTTGACCAGCAATGGCCGACGAGAACACCCCTGCCCCCGTGACGCCCGAAGAGGTTCCGCCCGTCGAGGGCGTGGGCATGCGTGTCGAGCCCGTCGGGCTCGAGACGGAGATGCAGCGCTCCTACCTCGACTACGCGATGTCCGTCATCGTCTCGCGTGCGCTGCCCGACGTGCGGGACGGTCTGAAGCCCGTCCACCGCCGGGTGCTGTACGCGATGTACGACGGCGGCTACCGGCCCGAGAAGGGCTTCTACAAGTGCGCCCGTGTCGTCGGTGACGTCATGGGTACGTACCACCCGCACGGCGACTCCTCGATCTACGACGCCCTGGTGCGCCTGGCGCAGCACTGGTCGATGCGCATGCCGCTGGTGGACTCCAACGGCAACTTCGGTTCCCCGGGCAACGACCCGGCCGCCGCCATGCGGTACACCGAGTGCAAGATGATGCCGCTGTCCATGGAGATGGTCCGGGACATCGACGAGGAGACCGTCGACTTCCAGGACAACTACGACGGCCGCAACCAGGAGCCGACGGTTCTGCCGGCGCGCTTCCCGAACCTGCTGGTCAACGGTTCCGCGGGGATCGCGGTCGGCATGGCGACCAACATCCCGCCGCACAACCTGCGCGAGGTCGCCTCCGGTGCGCAGTGGTACCTGGAGCACCCGGAGGCCTCGCAGGAGGACCTCCTGGACGCCCTGCTCGAGCGCATCAAGGGCCCGGACTTCCCGACCGGCGCGCTCGTCGTGGGCCGCAAGGGCATCGAGGAGGCGTACCGCACCGGCCGTGGCTCGATCACGATGCGCGCGGTCGTGGCGGTCGAGGAGATCCAGAACCGCCAGTGCCTGGTGGTCACGGAACTCCCGTACCAGACCAACCCCGACAACCTCGCGCAGAAGATCGCCGACCTGGTGAAGGACGGCAAGGTCGGCGGGATCGCGGACGTCCGTGACGAGACCTCGTCGCGTACGGGCCAGCGCCTGGTCGTCGTCCTCAAGCGGGACGCGGTCGCCAAGGTCGTACTGAACAACCTGTACAAGCACACCGATCTGCAGACCAACTTCGGCGCCAACATGCTGGCGCTGGTGGACGGGGTGCCGCGCACCCTGTCGATCGACGCGTTCATCCGCCACTGGGTGACGCACCAGATCGAGGTCATCGTCCGGCGTACGAAGTTCCGGCTGCGCAAGGCCGAGGAGCGGGCGCACATCCTGCGCGGCCTGCTCAAGGCCCTGGACGCCATCGACGAGGTCATCGCCCTCATCCGGCGCAGCAACACCGTGGAGATCGCGCGTGAGGGCCTGATGGGCCTGCTGGAGATCGACGAGATCCAGGCGAACGCGATCCTGGAGATGCAGCTGCGCCGGCTGGCCGCGCTGGAGCACCAGAAGATCACCGCCGAGCACGACGAGCTCCAGGCGAAGATCAACGAGTACAACGCGATCCTGGTGTCGCCCGAGCGGCAGCGGCAGATCGTCAGCGAGGAGCTGGCGGCGATCGTCGACAAGTTCGGCGACGACCGGCGCTCCAAGCTGGTGCCCTTCGACGGTGACATGTCCATCGAGGACCTGATCGCCGAGGAGGACATCGTCGTCACGATCTCCCGCGGCGGCTACGTGAAGCGCACGAAGACGGACGACTACCGCTCGCAGAAGCGCGGCGGCAAGGGCGTGCGCGGCACGAAGCTCAAGGAAGACGACATCGTCGACCACTTCTTCGTGTCGACGACGCACCACTGGCTGCTGTTCTTCACCAACAAGGGCCGCGTCTACCGGGCGAAGGCGTACGAGCTGCCGGACGCCGGCCGTGACGCCCGCGGTCAGCACGTCGCCAACCTGCTGGCCTTCCAGCCGGACGAGCAGATCGCGCAGATCCTGGCGATCCGCGACTACGACGCCGCGCCGTACCTGATTCTGGCCACGAAGGGCGGTCTCGTGAAGAAGACCGCGCTGAAGGACTACGACTCACCGCGCTCCGGTGGCGTCATCGCCATCAACCTGCGCGAGACGGCGGACGGCTCGGACGACGAGCTGATCGGTGCGGAGCTGGTGTCGTCCGAGGACGATCTGCTGCTCATCAGCAAGAAGGCGCAGTCGATCAGGTTCACTGCGACGGACGACGCGCTGCGTCCGATGGGCCGCGCCACTTCGGGCGTCAAGGGCATGAGTTTCCGCGAGGGAGACGAACTCCTCTCGATGAATGTCGTCAGGCCCGGTACTTTCGTGTTCACTGCCACTGACGGCGGGTACGCGAAGCGGACCCCTGTCGACGAGTACCGCGTTCAGGGTCGCGGCGGCCTGGGCATCAAGGCCGCCAAGATCGTGGAGGACCGGGGCTCACTGGTCGGTGCGCTGGTGGTCGAGGCTACGGATGAGATCCTTGCCATCACGCTCGGCGGCGGTGTGATTCGTACGCGAGTCAATGAAGTCAGGGAGACGGGCCGTGACACCATGGGCGTCCAACTGATCAATCTGGGCAAGCGCGATGCCGTTGTCGGGATCGCGCGTAACGCCGAGGCGGGTCGCGAGGCCGAAGAGGTCGACGGTCTCGTCGACGCCGAGGACGAGACGGCCGAGGCAGTGACAGCGGAGGCCACCACGGTCGACGCAGCTGGTGAGAGCACGGTCGAGGGCACGACGTCCTCGACCGGGGAGCACGAGGAGTAGAGCGTGAGTGGAGCCACGGGCGCCGGTTCGGCCGCTTCCGGAGCCGGCGCGAACGGTGCCCGTGGCCCTGCCACGGACTCCCAAGGGGGCACTGTGACGGATACCCGGGGTCCTCAACCCCAGTACGAGGGCTACGTGGCCGGGCCTTTGCCCGGCGAGCGCGAGCCCGCACCGGGCCAGGCGGGGCCGTACCACCCGCCGCAGGCCTACCCCTCGCCCCCGGGCGGGACACAGGGTGGCCGGCCGCAGGGGCAGCAGGGCGGCGTGCCGGGCGTGAGCGCGGCACAGGCGTCCCGCAAACCGCGGACGGGGGCGCGGACCACTCCGCGTACCCGTAAGGCGCGTCTGCGGGTGGCCAAGGCGGATCCGTGGTCGGTGATGAAGGTCAGCTTCCTGCTGTCCATCGCGCTCGGCATCTGCACGGTCGTGGCGTCGGCGGTCCTGTGGATGGTGATGGACGCGATGGGCGTCTTCAACACCGTGGGCGGCACGATCAGCGAGGCAACCGGTTCGACCGAGGGCAGCGGCTTCGATCTGCAGTCGTTCCTGTCGCTGCCGAGGGTCCTCATCTTCACGTCGGTCATCGCGGTGATCGACGTGGTCCTGGCGACCGCGCTGGCGACTCTGGGCGCCTTCATCTACAACTTGTCGGCCGGCTTCGTGGGCGGTGTCGAGCTCACGCTGGCCGAGGACGAGTAGCGACGCGGGTATCGATTTTGGGACTGGCCACGACGTGCGCTAATCTTCAGAAGTCAGCGCACAGCGCGGCGGGGCTATAGCTCAGTTGGTTAGAGCGCATCCCTGATAAGGATGAGGCCACAGGTTCAAATCCTGTTAGCCCCACAGTGACAACAGAAGGCCCGGTCTCTCTTCGGAGAGACCGGGCCTTCTGCGTGTGCGGGTGCGGTGTTGGACGGGTGTGCTGCTGGACGGGAGTTCCGTGAACTCCCGTCTCTTCTTCTCTTTCCTTGAGCCGGCGCCGGAGCCCACCCGCTTCCAGGACTCGCTTCCGGCTCTCTCCGCTTCCGGAACTCCTGTGCAGGGGCTGCGCGTACCGGAGCGCCGCCGTACGCGCGTTGCGGCGGCACGTTGCGGTGCAGAGGGCACTGCGCACAGGTACGGGCATGTGGAGCGGCCCGGAGCGGCGCAGGGGAGCGGGCGTGGCGGGCGCACGGGAAAGCCCCCGTCCGGTGTGAACCGGCCCGGGGGCTCTGGGCGTCAGGTGCGCCGCTCTCAGGGCGGCAGCAGGGAGGCGTCGCCCGCCGGGGCGCCGTGCGAGGCGCGGGCGGTGCTTGTGGTGCTCGTGGTGTCCGCCGTGTCAGCGGACAGATGGCGGGTGGAGGGTGAGGAGCCGTGCGCCTCGGCGTGGATGCGCTGCTTCATCGTGGGCGGCAGGGCCCGGTCACGCGGAAGGGTCCATCGCACCGACGGGGTGGTCGCGGTTGCCGCGGTCGCACCCGTGTGCTCGTGGGTCGTGGCCGCCGGCTCCGTGACCGTGGCTTCCGTGGCCGACGCGGTGGAGCCTGCGAGGCCCAGTGCGGCGAGAAGTGCGAAGAACGCGGTGATGAAGGCGGTCCAGATGTTCTTGGCCCTGTAGGTGCTCATGGCCCCTCACTCACTTTCGGGTGGTCCGTTTTGCTTACCTTCCTGATGATGTGGATTCGGCCCGCGATTTCACGGACCGACGCCGCCGATGTGCCGATGTTCAGATGAACACCACTCGTGTGGTGCAACCGGCCCCGATCGGTCGGCTCCGGGCCCTCTCCGGGACGGTGACGGGTTGATGGCGCGGGTCGTGCCGGGCCGGTGACGGGGGCGGCCCGTTCCTCCGACGATCGCTTTTCCGTAGGCCCCAGTTGGGTTGCGGGGAGGTCACCGGTCGATATCGGCCGGTGTGTATAGTCGGGCGGCAGAAGTCCCCTACGCCAAGGAAAGACGAGGTCGCGCGGTGAAGAAGCTTCTCCTGGTCGCACTGGCCGCCATCGGCGGGCTCCTCGTGTACCGCCAGATCCAGGCGGATCGCGCCGAGCAGGATCTGTGGACGGAGGCGACTGACTCCGTGCCCGCAGGTTCGGGTGTGTGAGACAGAACAGCCTGTTTGCGAGCCCCGGTCGCCTGAGCGGCCGGGGCTTCGTGCTGTTGCGGGACCGTGACGCCTGTGCTCTTGAGTTCACCTACGCAAATCAATAGGTTGCTTGAGCAAAAGATCGGGGATTTCGGTCGGGGTGCACGGATGAGGGCACGCGACCACCGCCGTACGGCGCGGGTGGGGAGATGGATCGGCGGTGCGCTGTTCGCCCTGGTGGCGGGCGCGCTGCCGGCTGTGGCGGCGCCCGGGGAGGCCCCCGCCGTGTCGGGCGCGACCGGATCCGGCGGAAGCGCCGGCCCGAGGACGCCGACAAGAAGGGCTATTCGATCGCGTCCGCAGACAGCGATGGTGCCGGAGGGGCAGGATGGACCGGCATCACGGCTGCCGCCGGGGCGGCCGTCATGGCTGTGCTGGTCGCCGTGTTCGTATGTGTACGCAGCCGCCGCGGGGCAGCCGCACGGATGACGAGGGGAAGCGCGTGATGAGGCAGCGCAGCAGAGGCCGGGCGACGCTGGCCGCGGTCGCGGCGATGTGCGCGGTGGCGGCGCTGCCGGGGCAGGCATACGGGGCCGGTGGGCCCGCCGCGTACGCGTTCGATCCGGAGGCGAAGGCGGTCAGCGGCGCCGTGGTCAGCAACGACGCGACGGAGCTCACGGCCGGTTCGGTCTACCGGAGTTCGATCAGGTTCGGCCAGAAGCTCTACTACCGGCTGAACCTGGAGGCGACGACGAACGCGTACGTCTCGGCCGTCGTCGTGCCCAAGGACGGCGGCAAGGTCGCCTACGGGGACGGCATCGCGATCAGCATCAGGGACAACTCCGACCTTCAGTGCAGCTCGGAGAACGCCCACTTCGAGTCCGCGGAGTACCCGCGCCCCATCGCCGCGTACGCCTATCGCAACGTGAACAAGGGCAGCAGCAGCTGCCAGGGCGCCGGTAGGTACAACGTCCTGATCGAGCGGGAGAACGAGGACACCTCGGGGCGCGGGGACTGGGAGCTGGAAATCCGGTACGCGTCGGAGCCGCAGCTCGCGAAGGGCGGGTCGACGCCGAGCAAGGCGCCGGAGAACTGGCCGTCCGCTTCGCCGGAGCCGCCCACCCCGGTCAAGGACAACCGCAGGCACGGCGGCAGCGGTTACTACGACGCGACGAGCCTGGAAACCGGTGAGTGGAGGGACGAGGTCGTGCCCGGACAGACCCTCTTCTACCGGGTCCCGGTGGACTGGGGTCAGCAGATCTTCGCCACCGCCGTCCTCGGCAACAGCACCGTTCCGAACGAGAACGACTACATCAGCGGCGCGCTCGCGATGGCTCTGGACAACCCGGCGCACGGCCGCGTCGACAACGCGTCCCCCATGTCCTACTCGGGCAGGCCGGCCTCCATGTC
Source organism: Streptomyces sp. NPDC091387 (assembly GCF_044756945.1). Taxonomy (NCBI): domain Bacteria; kingdom Bacillati; phylum Actinomycetota; class Actinomycetes; order Kitasatosporales; family Streptomycetaceae; genus Streptomyces; species Streptomyces sp. NPDC091387. Next base: position 136,699 of record NZ_JBIVTZ010000016.1, read on the forward strand.
CCTGGACCCGGTGCCTCCGGTGGCGTACCAGAACAGGTTCGCCTCCCGCAGCAGCGTCAACGCGATGCGGTTCGCCGGCTGGTACTACCTGTCCGTGACGCTGAGCCCGGAGGTCGCCAAGCCCTACGGTTCCGAGCCGTTCCCGCTGACCCTCTCGGTCAAGGTCGAGGGGACGGCCCGGGAGAAGCCGTACGCGGGCGACGCCGGGATCTTCGGCGTCACCCAGGGCGACAAGGACATGGCGAGGAACGGCCAGAGCGTCGCGCAGGCCGCCGAGAGCAAGAGCAGCAACATGAAGCTGCTCGGGGCGGCCGGCATCGGCGCGGGCGCCGTCCTGGTGCTTGGACTGGGCGGGTGGACGCTGCTCGCACGGCGCGGGCAGTCCGCGGCACCGGCCGGCACGGCCGACGGTGGGCAGCAGCATCCGTACGGAGGGCCGCCGCAGGCCTGGTAGCCGGACAGGGAGCCCGACAGAGACCGCGTCCGCCCGGAGCCGTCGCTCAGGCCTGAGTCAGGGCCCAGATGCCCACGGCGAAGCAGACCAGCGCCACCAGCAGCACCGGGACCGCCACCTTCGTGGACGGTCCCGGTCGCTTCCGCGGAGCGTGTGCCGGGGTGGGCGAAGGCGGCATGACCTGGGACGGCGGTGCCGCGGCGAAGGGCTGCGGAGCACCGGCCCCGGAATACGCCGGTCCGGGAGCGGGAACCTGCGCCCGCTGAGCGGTGTAAGGACGAGTGAGCGCTTGGTCGTGCTGCACCGCGGCCGTGGGGGCCTGCGACAGGTCCGGCGCGGCGGCGGGGAGGGGGGACGCCGTATGCGCCGGATGGTGAGTGGCGGGGGCGCCGGGCTGCGCCGCCCGGGGCGTGGAGCCGTTCTGCCGCGGGGGCGGCTGGAGGTGGAAGCTGCCCGTCTCCGACATGGAGGCCGGGGGCTGTCCGGACGGCTGCGGTGCGGCGTGCCGGCCCGCCTGCTGCCCGGGTTCCCGCGCGGCCTGCGCCTGACCGTGCGGGGCGACCGGGCCGCCGGGCTGCGGGGCGGGTACCGGCCCTTCGGCGCCGAAGCCGGCGGGCAGCGGACCGATCTGGTCGAAGACCTCCACCGGCTCGTCCTCTGCCCCGGGTTCGGGCAGCATCTCGACCGCGGCCGTCAGCGCCTTGCGCGCGCCCGTGGCCGTACGGAAGCGGGCCTGCGGGTCCGGTTGCAGCAGCCCCGCGAGCACCTGCCAGAGAGGCTCGGGGATGCCCTGCGGAGCGCTGGGCGTGCCGTGCGTGGCGAAGTGCTCGACGAGCGCCTGTGAGTCGGGCTTCTGCCCCTGGAGCAGGTACAGGGCGACGAGGCCGACCGCGAAGAGGTCCGCGGGGAAGTCCGGCTCCGCACCCATCATCTGCTCGGGCGCGAAGTAACCCGGCGTTCCCACCACGTAGTTCGTCTCGGTGAGGCGCGGCTCACCCTTGCGCATGGAGATGCCGAAGTCGGACAGCCGCAGATGCGGCCGGCCGGTTCCGGTGGCCTCCATAAGGATGTTGGCGGGTTTGATGTCCCGGTGCACGACCCCCTCGGCATGCACCGTCGACAGGCCGGACAGCAACTGGTCGAGCAGCGTGCAGACGAACCGAGGGGGCAGCGGCCCGTAGTCACCGATGACATGGGCCAGTGAACCGCCGCTGACGAGGTCCATGGTGAACAGGACCTTGTCGTCGTCCGCGGCCCAACTGGCCGGAGCGAGCACATGCGGATGCTCGATCCGCAGTGCCTGTTCGCGGACGAAGCGCAGCAGCGTGTGTGCGTCGCTCTGCTGGAGGACCTTGGCCGCCACATAGCGGCGGCGCCGGTGGTCCCAGGCACGCCAGACAGCTCCGACCCCACCACGTCCGATCGGATCGATCAGTTCGTACCGACCAGCGAAGACCTCACCCATTGCGCTGCGCTCGCTCCCCGTTCCTGCCTCGGCCGGTGCGTGTGCCCGTGCCCGGATACTGCGATGGCCGGGGTCCGTGCCCCCGGCCCGGTCAGCTCTGGTGTCCCTCGTAGTGCGCCACCGCGTCCGCGGTGCGTCCTGCCCCGTACACCTTGAGGAACTCTGCCAGTTCAGGGTGGGTCGGGGCGAGGGAGTCCGCGGCATCGATGATGTCACCGGCGGCCGCGACGGACCGCAGCAGCGACTGGATCTCGCGGACCACGCGGCGCACGGTGGGAGCGCCGCTGGTCGACGACGTCTGGCTGGTGCCGGTGAGCACGGAGCCGCCCTGGGACTTCTTGATCTCTTCCATCCGGTCGGTGGCCTCTCCCGCGCTGACACTGCCGTCCGCGACCTGACTGGCCAGTTCCTGGAGCGCCTGGACTCGCTGGACCACTGCCGGATTGCCGATCTTCGCCCGCTGACCGCTCATGAGCTGGGAGAGCATGGGAGCGGACAGCCCGAGTGCTGCCGCCAGCCGGGCCTGGTTCAGCCCCAGATCATCGATCAGCCGACGGAAGAGCGCCCCCAGCGGTTCTCCGTACCAACTGCGCTGAAGTTCCCTGGCTCTGGCCGTTGCCTCTTGCTGTGCCGCATCCATAGCGTCTCCCCTTCGCCGAGGCTTCGCTGCTGCGAACCCCGACGAGCATCTTACGGAGCGTGGTCGTCGACCGGGAGCCCCTGTCTTTTGGAGGATTGAGGGGATCACCGGGTACTCTGGTCTGCGGCGGTGACCACGATGCCGGTGCGTCCGGCGCTGCCCGCTTTACGGGGCCTTAGCTCAGTTGGTAGAGCGCTGCCTTTGCAAGGCAGATGTCAGGAGTTCGAATCTCCTAGGCTCCACAGCGAAGAAGACCCCTTTGACCTGCGACAACGCAGGCAAGGGGTCTTTTTTTGTCCCATTTTCCTGTGCCCATCAGTGCCCGTCGGGATGCGAGGCCCCGGCAATTTCTGCGGTTCGCCAGCCCGCGCGATCCCCTGGTGGATCTCCTAGGACTTGGCTTCTGCAGGGAGTACAGCCCTAACCTCCCCCGTAGTCGCACGTCGCCGTACAGTGGTGACCGACAGGCCGCCGTCGAGGAGACGGGCAGCGAGGATCCTGCTCGTGATGCGCCCGCGCCTGAAATCTGCGCGAGGTTGCCGAGCAGCCTGAGGCGTTCCCTGTTCTGTGAGTCGAGATCATCGGAGAGGCAGTCTCGTGGTGTCCAGCGCCCCGCGTGGCAAGCATGAGGGCGCCATTCGCCGCCTGCCGGGTGCAGATCGAGCCCGGACTGCCTGAGGGGCTGACTCCGTACGAGATGTCGTCTGTGGCGATGTCGGAGGAATGTGGACGACTACGTCCCACCTCATCTGACCGTGCTGCCGGTGAAGTGCGACGAGGACAACTCCTGGCTCGCTGATGCACGTGATGACGTTCTGGGTGGCGAGGCGATCTCGCAGTCGGAGAAGGCGAAGAACGTCACCGACAAGAACGGCTGGCACGTCCGCGCCGGCATTGCTGCCCTATCGATCCTCGATCCCGCACCGGCTGCTGGTCCTTGCACACCCCGGCCCAGGGATGGCGAGTATCACCGTCGGGCTGACGGGGCGTACGAGGAGACGATCAGCCGGTTGCATCCGCTGTTGTCCTCCACCAACACGGGTGGTGCTCCGCGCTATAGCGCCTGAGCAGCCCTTAGACGCACTCAGCGATCGCGGGGCATGCGGACTCTCATGCCGCTCAGCGTGGCCGCCAAGGAGCGGCTTATAAACCGTCGGGTCACCGATGGCGTGGATGGGGACGCTTGGCAGCGCAGCCACGCCATCTGCAGGCCATCTCAACGCACACGAAATCAGCTTCCGGGTACTGATCCGGACTCAGTGACCGTGAGCCCGGAAGCGCGCTCTCTGCGGACGCAGTCGGTTCACGACTCCTGGCCTTCTAGCACCTCCGAGGTTCTGGCCAGCGCGTCTTCCGCGTGCCCTGGGTAGAGGGGACGGAGTTGCAGGCTGTCAGCTGGTGCCAAATCTTGGCGGCCCAGGGGGCGGTCTACTGAATCCGCCGATCCCTGGGCAGCGGCCCATTTCTGAGTGGGCTCAATTATCAGTGCGATTCGGGTTCATGTCGCATAGATTCGACCTTTTTAAGGAAGTCCTGATGTGCCTTGTCGGTCTGTTCCAGCAGATCAAACCAGTTGCGCTGTTCGATCTGTGGACTAACTTTGAGTAGTTCTCGGTTGGTGCGGCTAAGTCTATCGGTGTGGTCGACAACGAATGTGAGCTTCCGTAGAGGGAAAAGCCGACCGAACTCTGGAGTCTCGTCCAAAAAGTCCTCAAGGCATCCCAGATATTCGTGGGCTCTCGTGAACTCCTCGTCGAGTAGATGGTGGCCGATTCGCTTAATTTCGACTACCCAGATACTCTCGCGTGGGCCGTTCAAGAAGACGAAGTCGGGCCTACGGCTTGGATTCCGGATGGTACTGGTTGTGATCATCTGGTTCGTGCGCCTGAAATACCAGGACTCGAAGGCGTCGCGGACTCGGTCTAGCTGCGCGTCCATTCCGAGCGGCGTCCATTCAGGAGCCAAAAGCCAGGGGGCCTTCTCGATGAGCTCCTGGAGTGGACGCTCCAATGTGGTGCCATCCTTGACCAGCTGGCGAAGTCGACTCACTACGGCGACGCGTTCCTGAGCTACCTGGCCAAGAGCGTAGAACTCGGCCACCCTCGCCTTTTGGAATAGCGTGAGCACAAGATCAAGAGGAGATTCTGTTTCCTTCGAAACTTGATGAAGGGTTTCCAATAGTTCCTTGTGTGGCGCAATGTCTTTTGCGAGTTGAAATTTATTTTCTACCCTCTGTGCATCGGAAGCAGATTCGCGATCGCTGTCGGCGACGAGTACCCGAAATGCCTCTTTCACCGTGTGCCGGTACTGAGGATCATTAGGCGCCTCTCGCTGGAGTCGGGTGTCGATGTCCGCAGCCTTCTCGAAGACCTCTTGGGTGCGCTTCCGGGTCGCTGACCTTCCCCGCTTCGCAAGCGCTTTGACCTGAGCAACTCCCCAACTTTGCAACGATTGGCCAAGCTCTGTCGTCCAGATGATGTCTTGACGGTCCGAGCGGATTAGATCTTCTTCCTCATCCAGCCATTCAACGTGCAGTTCTCCCGTCAGGTAGGAACGGACGCTCCATTCTCCGGTGAAGCCGGCGGAGGCCCCGAAGTCCCTTGTTAGAGCCGCAATTTTTCCGCGTGTATAGATGCGGACGCCAGCCATCACATCGTCTTTATACGGATCTTTCGCGAAAGCCATCCACCCTGACACTGGAAGCGAGGGTGATTCATGCGGGAGGATTGGTGTTCGATCAAAAACGACCTTGGTGTCCTCCAAGAGATCGATCTTCAATTCCCCAAGGCGAAAGGTGTCCTGTGGGAATCCTGGCAACGCCTCGCCTGCGCGTGTGTTGGTTACCTGGACATCCCAGTCGTCTCGCCTGATACCGAAACGTGCGCACAATTGGCGATGCAGGTCCTCACCTTTCGGTACCAATTTGCGATTGAAGTCCCGCAACCGGATTTCGGTGCCGTGTTGATGGGTGAATGTCCCATCCATCTCGCCGACTTCCGGGAAGTAGTTCTTTTCGGTGTCGAATAGCATGTCATTCAAGTTCATCTTGATATGGGACACGCGATAGCCGTGCTCATTGGGCACCCCGCCTGCCGTGATCACTTCAACGGTTCGGCAGATTCCGAAGGGGGCGAGCTTCCCGATACCCTTACGACCCATAACACGGCGCCCTCTGGTGGATGAGGTGTCTCGCCCGAAGCGTCCACGTCGATCGGAGCCCACGAGGAGGTAGTGGTCGTTGACCTCCTCTCGCGTCATGCCATGGCCATCGTCCGAAATGACAATCTCGTAGCTTTCGGTAGCCAACTTGCCGTGTCGCGGGGTCAACCAAGTGTTGAAGGGCAGCCGCACCTGCACATCCGTGGCGTCCGCGTCATACGCGTTGGCGATGACCTCGGCGAGAACGGCGGATACGCGGTCGTACAGCTTGATACCGAGCTTGTCGACCGTGAGCCTGCTGATGCGCATCCGGTAAGGGGCGGTGGAGTCTGATGCGGCCGCGGGGTGCCTCTGGGTGTCGGGGTCGACCCCCTTCTGCTTCGGTAGAGCCGCGAACAGCCCGTCGGCCTCGTGGTTGTCTGCTCCTGTGTGCGTCACGATCCCACCCCCATAGCGGTCAAGTCCCTTCGACGTTGAACCACAGATGACCATATCCAGACAGGCAGTCTTCCGGGGCGAATCTGTCGCGGTGTCACTCTGCCCACTAAGATCTCGCCATGCCCACGTATACGGCGGTGGACCTGTTCGCTGGGGCGGGGGGTGCCACCCGAGGCCTGAGAGATGCCGGCTTCGCGATGCTCGCTGCTGTGGAGAACGACGAGGAGGCGGCTGAGACCTACAGTCGGAATCACCCCAGAGTGTCCCTTTTTGTCAGGGATATTCGCGCTGTGGAGCCGCAGGAACTCTTGGCTGGATCGGGGATCCTGCCTGGCCACCTAGATCTACTCAAGGCATGTCCGCCATGCCAGGGTTTTTCCACCCTTGCTAAAGGGATGGTCGATGAGCAGCGGAACGATCTCGTGCTTGATACCTTCCGTTTCGTTGACGTCTTGCGGCCGCGGGTGGTGCTGCTGGAGAACGTACCTGGTCTGGCTCGCGACCGCCGGTGGCCGGAGCTTCAGGGCCTTCTGGCAGAGGCTGGCTATCGGCTACAGATGACTACGCTTGACGCAGGTGTCTTCGGGGTGCCGCAGAGGCGAAAGCGATTCATCTGCTTCGCAGTGAGAGAAGACATGCCGTTTGGTAATGATGGGATGCTGACGGACATGCTGCCGCCTGGGTTCCGGGTTGTTCCTCAGACCGCAGGTCAGGCGCTAAAGCGCCTGGCTCGTCATGTGCGCCCGGATGACCCCCTGAATGTGCCTCGGAGTATGAGTCCGACCGTCCAGGCTCGAATCGCCGCTATTCCTGTTGGTGGCAACCGTTTCGACCTTCCAATTGAGTATCAGCTCGATTGTCATAAGCGGTTGACCACGCGAAATGCTGGATCATCCTATGGTCGGGTGAAGTTGAACGAGCCTGCTCCCACCATGACTACCAGATGTACGACACCAGCTTGCGGGGCTTTTATCCACCCTACCGAAAATCGGGGTTTGACTTTGCGGGAGGCGGCCATATTTCAGACCTTCCCGGTGAATTATAAATTCTGCGGAACTTATGGGTCGATTGAACGGCAGATCGGTAATGCTGTTCCCGTACGTATGGCCAAAGGTCTAGGATTGATCGCTGCTGAAATTCTAGGAAGAGAGTCATCTGTTAGCGTCCCTTCTCGCGGCTGCTGAGATTCTACCCATAGTGACTCGGTGGATTGGGCGCCATTAATGTTCAGGTAGATGTTAAGGGTGCGGCAGTTTATGAGCGCTGCGGGCCAGATTATGTCTAGGGTTGTGCCGGATGCACTGAATAGGTGTTGCCGGGTGTTAAAAGCGCGGTGGAGAGCAGCCGTGCGCAGTCGGGTTGAGATGCTTTCATTGGGGTGGGTGTAGAGGTAGACAGCCCTGTCTTTGGGGATGGGTGTTGAGCGTGTGCTCACCGGTGGGCACACCACAGATAGAGAACATCGTCGACAAGGCCCGGCGCGGTCGCATCCACTGTGTGTCGACTATGTACATGCCAGGCCGTCCCCGCGCGGGTAGGGTTGCGGCCGTCGGACCATACCGGGGGGAAATTATGGGTGCGGGCGAAAACGCGGGGACGGCACGCGGTCAAGCCGCCGAGGTTATCCGGGACTTCCTCACCCGCGAGTACGCCGGGCTCATCGACCTCGGGGACATGCACCAGCGGTCGACGTTCGAATCCGAACGGGTCTTCGCCTCGCGTGCGTTGGCTGCCGTGTCGCTCCAACTGCTCACCGGTTGCTCGCCGGACGAGGCTGCGGCGTCTATTACCGACGGCCGGGACGACCAGGGGATCGATGCCATTGGGTACTCCTCGTCGGCACCCGACCTGTGGCTCGTCCAGGCCAAGTGGAGTGACAAGGGCACCGCGGGCTTCGGGGTGGACGGTGCCTTGAAACTGTTGCACGGTCTTCGGCAGCTGGACAACCGCGACTTCGACCGATTCAACAACCGGGTGCAGCGGCACGCCGCCCGTGTCCGGGACATCCTCGAATCACCGGAGTGCCGTGTGCACCTGGTCGTGGCCGTCATGGGCGAACAGGCGACGAAGGAACAGGCCCGCCGACTGATCGAGCAGGCCGCCGCGGACTTCGGCTCCGAGGTCGAGTGTCACGTCTTGGCGCTCCCTGACTTCCACTCCGCCGCTCACCAAAGTTCCCTGCCCCGGAGCGTCGAACTCGTCGCCACCCTGCCCGGCAGCTGGCTCGCGCGGGACTTCCCCCATCGGGCGGTCGTCGGGCTGGTCGACGCCGGCGAGGTCGCGCTCTGGTACGAGGAACACGGTGCCCGCCTGTTCGACCGGAACATCCGGAACCCCCTCGGCATGACTCCGCCCAACCTCGGGATCATGGAGACGCTGCGGGCCGCCCCCGAGAACTTCTGGTGCTTCAACAACGGCATCACAGTGCTGTGCGACTCCATCGAGACCGAATTCTTCTCCCGTCCCGTCGAAGGCGCTCCCGTACGACTGCGGCTCACAGGTGCCACGGTCGTCAACGGCGCCCAGACAGTCGCCTCCATCTACTACGCGCACGATATGCATCCCGAGAACGTCGTGCGAGCCAGTGTCCAGGTGCGGTTCATCTCCCTGGCGAACGCGCCCGAGGGCTTCGCCCGCTCCGTCGGCGCCGCAACAAATACGCAACACCACACCGGATCGCGGGACTTCGTTGCCCTCGACGAGGTGCAGGGACATATCCGGGACGACTTTCGGACCAGCCTCGACAAGGAGTACGTCTTCAGGCGGGGCGAGTTGGTCCCCACTCCTGCTGCGGGCTGCTCGGTGGAGGAGGCAGCCGTGGCGCTCGCATGCGGCCACCCCGACGCTTCCCTCAGCGCCTTGGGCAATGCGTCGACGGAGCGCCTGTGGGAAGCGACATCGGAGGGGGCCTACACCCGCCTGTTCGGACGACAGCCGAGCGCACTTCAGATCTGGCGCTCCGTACTCCTGCTCCGCGCCGTCCGTGAAGTCCTCCACGAACTGAGACCCCGTCTGAACGGGCGCTCGGCTGCCATCGCGGAGCGCGGAACCCTGCTCGTCACCCATCTCGTCTTCCGGCTCCGCGGAGCCGAGGGGATCGACGATCCCGACGCCGAGTGGGAACAGCTTCTAGAGGAGGTGCCCGGGCTCGTACGCTCGGTGCTGGCAGCTCTGATCCCGCTGGTGGACGACCTCTTCGGCCGCAACTCCTTCGTGGCGACGACCTTCCGGGAGACCGGGCGGTGCCGCCAACTCGCAGAGGCGGCCCTGCACACCCTCGCTGACGTGGAGCGGACCCCACAGCTTGTAGTCGCGTCCCCGCCGAAACCGCGGAGGAGGCCGGGATCCGCCCGGCTTCTCGTCGCCCACCGGCGGATTCTTGACGGGACGCAGGTGTTGTACCAGCCGGGGGCAGTGGAAGAAGCGGCCATCGGCCGCTGGCTCGACGAGGACCCTCTTCGCTACCTCGCGACCTGGAACAATGATGCCCGTCAGCCGCTGCGTTGGGCAGCGGACGGGAGTCTGTACTCGATCAACGGACTGATCCGCCACATCTGGCAGCGTGCCGACTGGCGCGAGGCATGGAGTGCTGTCCAGGGGCCTCGCTACTGGGTGGTCCCCGGCGAAGGCAGCCTTTCCGACCTCGCCGAAGCGCTCTGGGAGTCCGAAGCCCTTCAGGATGCCGAGGTTCCCCGGGACACGGGCGAATGAGCGCGCCGGGGATACACCGTCGCGTGGGTCGCTACGAACTCGGAGAACTCATCGGCAGGGGAGGGATGGGGCAGGTCTGGGCGGGACGCGACCCTGAACTGGGCCGGCACGTCGCCATCAAGCTCATTCACCCCCGCGAGGGCTCCACCCGCTCCGATGCCGGAGTCGCCCGTTTCCGCCGCGAGGCCCAGACCATGGCGCGGCTCGCCCACCCGGGTATCCCGCAGATCTACGACATCGTCACCGATCCTACGGGCGGTGGGCGCCTCTACATCGTCATGCAGCGGCTGTTCGGATCCCCGCTCAACGACATCTGCCGGGACTTCGGCCGACTGCCCATCCCGTGGGCGGCCTGCCTGGGTGCCCATCTGTGCTCGGTGCTGACCTACACCGGGAGTGTGCCGCTCGTCCACCGCGACCTGAAGCCCGCCAACATCATGGTTGCGGACAGCGGTCTCGCGATGGTGCTGGATTTCGGTGTCTCCGCGCTGCTCGAAGGCGACCACACCCCCTTGACTCCGGAGGGCTATCCCGTAGGCACGCCTCGGTACATGTCCCCCGAGCAGGCGCGGGCGGTCGAGGTCACCCCACGGAGCGATCTCTACGCACTGGGCTGCATCCTCTACGAACTCCTCACCGGGCGACCGCCGTTCACGCAGGACAATGCGGCCAGTCTCCTCTACCACCATGTGCACGAGCCTCCCGTTCCCCTGCGGGAGCTGCGTCCGGAGGCCGGTCCTGAGCTGGACCTTCTGGTGCTGGACCTGCTCGCCAAGCGACCGGAGGACCGGCCTGCGACTGCTCAGGAGGTCTTCGCGCGTCTCCTCCCGTTCTTCCCGAGGGGGCACCGGTCGGTTGGCATAGGGGTGGCAGGAGGGGAGCAGTCCGGGCTCAGCCCTCTCGTACATCCGGAGCCCGCGTGGTTCGCCGTGCCGTCGGCCGGCAAGGAGGCACCGGCTGTGGACGCGGACAGTGTCCGGAAGGCGGACGCTCTGTTCGGGGAGGAGGAATATGGGCGTGCGCTGCTGCTGTACCGCAAGTGTGTGGCCCCGCTCGCCGCCCGAGGAGCGGAGAACGGCACGGAGGGGCTGAAGGCCCGTGGTCAGATCGCCTATTGTCTGATGAAGTTGGGCGAGATGGCGCAAGCGTTGGAAGTATTCGAAGCCGTACTGAAGGCGGTGGATGAGGCCTTCTCGCCCACTGACACGTTCGTCCTGACCACCCGTCGTCGGCACGGTCTGCTGCTGCACTCTGCCGGCCGACTGTCGGAGGCGTTCAACGTACTGGTTGCCCTCTACCACGACCTGCTCCGCAATCTGGGGACGGAATCTCCGGAGACGGATCGCGTACGCGCGGCACTGAATCAGCTGCGCCGTCAGATGCGGGGCAGCTGACACTGCGGTCGGTCGCCGAGCCGTCGGTACTGCCCCGACACATCGCTGGGGCAGTACCGAGGCGGTTGAAGGACCCGCCTACGGCTGGTCGGAGAACTGCGGGTCCTTCTGCTGGTTGTAGATCTCCTCGCCGGATGCGTTGAAGGCAGAGACGTGGAGGGGCGAGGCCCGGATCTTCCTGGGCGGGGTTGTCGGAGGAGAGCTCCGCCGCGCAGACGAACGCGCCGCCTCCCGTGAGCGTCGGGCACTGCTTCGAGCCGTCGCCGTAGCTGATGGTGACCTTGGCGATGTCGGGGGTGTAGTGCTCGGCGCCGACGATGAGCTGCCCGCCCTTGCCAGCGCGGCGGCAGATCGGGGCACGAGGTGCACCCGGCACGGCTTTTCGCGACGGCCGAGGAGCCGACGCTCCGTTGCTGCTCCAAGTGTTGCGCTTCGGAGCAGTCCCGGAGGGTGGGACGCGGCTTTCCCGCCATCGCTCGGGCGTCTTCTCGCTAACCCGCCCGGCAGTCATGCGGTGGCCTGGATTCGTGGTAGATCTGCATGCAGGGTTGCGTCTGCAATCCTCCTGTGGAGTGTGCCCACTAGCGGGCACATCGGCCTCTGCGCAGCAGGACCGAGCAGGATGCAGCGGGGTGGAAACGGGTGAGAAAGTCCGTTTCCATGTTAACGCTCAGGTAAAATTGCAGGTCAGGTGCCTGATCGTTTCGGGTTCGAATCTCCTAGGCTCCACACCTTAAATGCCCTCTGACCTGCGGAAACGCAGGTTCAGGGGGCATTTTTCGTGCCCCGGTTGCCTGTCCGCCGCTGGGCGGCTGGTCCTCGCCCCCGACGCAGCGCTGTCAGCCCGTTCAGCGGTGCTGATTCGCTGCTGATCCATGGCGTGCACCTTGGTTCTTGCCGGTCACCGGATCGGCGACGAACCAAGAACGAGAAGGACCTGTCATGGCACTTGAGATTCCTGGCTTCGAGTACAGCCGGCTGCCGGGCGCGGACGATGTCGAGCTGAACGTCGCGGTAGGCGGCAGCGGCAGCCCGGTCGTCCTGCTGCACGGCTTTCCCGAGACCCATCTGATGTGGCGGCACGTCGCCCAGGAGCTGGCCACCGAGCACCTGGTGATCGTTCCTGACCTGCGTGGATACGGGGCGAGCGACAAGCCGCAGGCCACTGGCGAAGACGTCTATTCCAAGCGCACCATGGCCGCCGACATCGTCTCGGTCGCTTCCCGGCTGGGCCACGAGCAGTTCGCTCTGGTCGGCCACGACCGCGGTGCCCTGGTCGCTTTCCGGGCGGGCCTGGACCACCCGGAGACCATCACGCACCTGGGCATCCTCGACGTCGTGCCGACGCTGGACATGTGGAACGTGCTGCGAGGCGTCTCCGCGGCGGTGGGCTACCACCTGTTCCTGATGGCGCAGCCCGCGGGCCTGCCGGAGACGATGATCGCCAACAGCGCGGACGCGTTCTTCGGCTCGTTCCTCGACGCCTGGGCCAAGGACCCGGCGGCGATTCCGGGCGCTGTGCGCGCCGAGTACCTGCGGGCGAGTGCGGGGGCGGTGGACTCGATCGTCGCCGACTACCGCGCCTCGGCAGGCATCGATGTGGCCCAGGACCAGGCCGACTTCGACGCCGGCTCGCAGTTCGCGATGCCTGTCACCGTGATCCAGCAGGACTGGGGCTCGCAGCTCGGCTACGACGCCGCAGAGGTGTGGCGGGCGTGGGCACCCGACCTCGACCACCGCCTGACGCAGGCGGGGCACTTCATGGCCGAGGAGACCCCGGGCGAGATCGCGGCAGCGATCCGGGACCTGCTGGCCCGCTGACGCGGCCGACGTACGGGACCGTCGGTGGAGCCGTCCCGCACCGCTGCGGCCTGGACGACGGGCCCGCGGCGGCATCGGGACGAACGCGGTGATGTCCTGGGCATCCGCCGGTCCGGCGGGGAGCCTGAGCGAGCGGCGGCTCGGCTACGTTGACCTGGGCGGAGGCAGTCCGCGCTCGGCTTCGCCACTGAGCACCGGGCGACCGACGTTTCGTGCCCCGGAAGGGAAGAGCAGCGGCATGCGGATCGATGTGCTCGGCGCGGTACAGGCGTGGCACGACGACGGTCGGCCGATCAACCTGGGCGGACCACGCCACCGTGAGGTTCTGGGCCGCCTCGTCGCGGCCCAGGGGCGCATGGTCACCACCGAGAGCATGATCGACGACCTGTGGACCGATCCTCCGGCCGGCGCCGTGGGTGCCCTGCGCACCTTTGTCGCCGCACTGCGCCGGGCCGTCGAACCGGACCGGCCGCCGCGCACACCGCCGCGGGTGCTGGTCACGCAGGGGACCGGGTACCTGCTGCGGCTGCCGCACACGGCGGTGGATGTCCACCGCTTCCAGGACGCCCTGGCCGCAGCCCGCCGTTCTCCCGGGAAGGCGGCGGAACTGGGCGAGGCGCTCGCCCTGTGGCGAGGGCCGGCCTACGCCGACCTGCCCGATTCCGCCTGGGTCCAGCAGGAACGCACCCGGCTCGATGAACTGCGGCTGCAGGGCGTGGAACTCAGGGCGGACGCTGTTCTCACGTCCGGGGGAGGCGCCGACCTGGTTGCCGAACTGGGCGGACATGTCGCCGAACATCCGTGGCGCGAGCCGGCCTGGGGACTGCTGGCCCGCGCGCTCTACCGCGACGGACGGCAGGCCGAGGCGCTGGACACCCTCCGCCGTGCCCGCGGCATGCTCGTGGAACAGCTCGGGCTGGATCCCAGCCCGCGGATGCAGCGCCTGGAGACCGACATCCTCAACAGGTCCTCCGGCCTCGAACCGCCCGGCCGGCCGGACCCGGATCACTCACCCGTCGCGCGGCCCCGGCTCGGACCGCGCACGACCGTGGAGCTGGCCCGCACCCTCGCCCTGGCCGGAGGCGACGCGCTCGTCGGCTCGCGCCGCGACCGGCTGGCCGCCATCGCAGCCGCCGAACGCACGGGAGACGTCACGCTGACCGCGCGCGTCATCGGCACCTACGACGTCCCCTCCATCTGGAGCCGCGCCGACGACTCCGCCCAGTCACGTGCCGTCGTCGCGGCGGCCGAGCGCACACTCCGCCGGCTCGGCCCCAACGGCCCCGCCGACCTGCGCGCCCGCCTCCTGGCCACCGTCGCCAACGAGAGCCGCGGCGCCGACATCACCGGCACCGCCGTCGAAACCGCGCACACCGCCGCATCCGCCGCCGAAGCCCTGGCACGAGACCTGGCGGATCCCGCTCTGCTGGCCTTCGCCCTCAACGGCGTGTTCATGCAGTCCTTCACGCGCCCGGGGCTTGCCGCACAGCGCGACGGCATCGGCGCTGAACTCGTCACCCTTTCCAGCCGGCATGCGCTGCCGGCCTTCGAGATCCTGGGCCATCTCGTACGCCTGCAGTCCGCATCGGCGCTCGGCGATCTCAGGACGGCGGCCGAGCACGCCGAGGCCGCGGAACTGCTCGCCACCGCACACGAATCCCCGCTCGTCCCCGTCCTCACCGCATGGTTCAGGGCTCGGGCCGTCGCGGCCCGCAGCGCCGAACCCGGCGGTCCCACCGCCGCAACGGCCGCCGCGGCCTACCGCGCCGCCGACAACGACCTCGCCGCAGCCGGAATGCCGGGCCTGCACCGCGGTCTGCTCCCGCTCGCCCTGCTCGGCCTGCGTCTGCTCCACGACCGCCCCGCACCCACCGGCCCCCACCTCGACTGGGGACCGTACCTGCCCTGGGTGACGCCATTGGTCCTGCTGGCACAGGACCGGGTCGAGGAAGCCCGTACCGCCCTCACCGCGGTGCGCGAACCGCCCGGCGACCATATGCAGGAAGCCCTCTGGTGCCTCACCGCCCACGCCGCGGCCGGCCTGGACGAACCCGGGATCGCCGCACGCGCGGCAACGGTGCTGCGTGACGCGCGGGACGAACACGCGGGCGCCGCCAGCGGCATGCTCACCCTCGGTCCCGTGAGGCGCTACCTCATCGAGGCCGAGGCCTGCGTCCAGGAGCACCACTGAGGGCGACGGCGCCCGGAGGACGTCCGGAGGGTTTCCGCGCGTCACGCTGCCGGGCGCTCCTCCCTCGGCCGGCGGCGCAGGCGGGTGTCGGTCAGCGCGGGGGACTTCCAGGCGCCGTCCGGCTGGTACAGGTTCGTGCCGGGCGGGACGATCTCGTCGATGCGGTCGAGGGCCGAGTCGTCGAGGACGACCGAGGCGCCCTTCTGCAGGGCCTCCCACTGTTCCGCCGTGCGGGGGCCGACGATGACCGAGGTGACGGCCGGATGGGCGAGCGGGAAGGCCACCGCAAGCTCCGGCAGGGTGCAGCCGATGTCCGCGGCCAGTTCGGCGAGCCTGTCGGCGACCTCCAGCTTGGTGACGTTCTCGGGGATCGACGGATCGAAGCGGGCGGGGTTCAACCGCGCCCGCCCCGAGGTGAGATCGACGGCTCGCCCTGCCCGGTACCGGCCGCTCAGGAAGCCGGAGGCCAGCGGACTCCATGTCAGCACCCCCATGCCGTGGCGCAGGGCCGTCGGCAGCACGGAGGTCTCCACACCGCGTGCGAGGAGCGAGTACGGGGGCTGCTCGGTGCGGAAGCGCTGGAGGCCGCGCCGCTCCGCCACGTGCTGGGCGTCGGCGATCTCCTCCGCGGGGAAGGTCGACGAGCCGAACGCCCTGATCTTGCCCGCCCGCACGAGGTCGCCGAGGACTCCGAGCGTCTCCTCGATATCCGTGGTGTGATCCGGCCGGTGCACCTGGTAGAGGTCGATCCAGTCGGTGTCGAGCCGCCGCAGGCTCGCCTCCACGGCCTGGGTGATCCAGCGGCGTGAGTTGCCGCTCCGGTTTCGGCCCTCGCCCATCTGGAAGTGGACCTTCGTCGCGAGTACGGCCTCGTCCCGTCGGCCCGACGCACGCAGCGCCTTTCCGACGATCACCTCGGACTCACCGGCCGAGTACATGTCCGCCGTGTCGATGAAGTTGACGCCCGCGTCCATGGCGGCGTGGATGATCTGCGCGCTCTGCTCGTGGTCGGGGTTGCCGACCGCGCCGAACATCATCGTGCCCAGGCAGTACGTGCTCACGTCGATGCCGGTGCGGCCGAGCGTGCGGTATCGCATGGTGGTGCCCCCTCGCTGGTCAGGCTGTGCGTGGCGCCACGGGGTGGACCGTGGCGCGGCGCACTCTAGGAGCTGGAGTGGGCTCTATGGCAAGGAAGTCGCCCCGTGCGGGAGGGGTTTCCCACGGGGCGTCGTACCGGCGAAGCCGCTCTGAGCCGATATGTAGCACGACGGCGTCACACGTCGACGGGCGCCGGAAGACCCGAGGTCTTCCGGCGCCCGTCTGTCGTGCCGCTGCTCAGCCGCCGGTCAGGGGCGGTCGTCCAGGTCCGTGCCGTCCGGTCCGTCCGCCTCCGCGTCGGCCTGCTTGGCCTGGACGTCGGGGTCGAGGACCGTCGAGCCGCTCCCGTCGACCGAGGTCAGCGGGGCACGGTCGTCCACCTCGGTGGGGGCGGGCGGCTCGACCAGCCAGTCGGGGTTGGCCTGCCTGTCCCACCAGCGCCAGACGGCATAGGCGCCGCCCGCCACGAGGCCGGCCACGGCCAGCCCCTTGAACGCCCGGCCGGCCTTGGCCCGCCGCTCGTGCTTCCGGGTCAGTTTCCTGATCTCCTTCGCCGTGACCTGCCCGCGCAGAGCGGCCAGTGCGGCGGTGCTGCGCGCGGTGGCCTGCTCAGCGACCGGCTGGGCGGCGGCCATCGCGTGCTCGACGCGGGGGACGGTGTAGTCCGCGGCGCTCCGGGCGGCCTGACGGGTGCGGAGCGCGGCGCGCTGCGCGGCCTCGTCGACCTTGGGGGGCACATGCGTAAGGGCCAGTTCAATACGTGGTGCGAGGTGCGCGCCGTACTGGACGCGGGCCTGCTGAGCTGCCTTCGAAACCTTCGGCGCGAGCAGCGTACGGGCTTCCTGCGCATAGTGAGCGGCCTGTTCCCTGGCCGTGTCGGCGTAGGGGGCCACCACTTCCGCGGCGTGCTGCACGCTGTCCCTCGCCGAGTCGGTGGCGGCACGCACGCTGTCGATGCGGGTCACGGGATCCTCCTCCTTGGTGGCGGGTTGGTACTCCGCCTATCCACCCAGTTCGAGATCATGCCTACACGGGGCTCGTGCGGCATCTGGGGCGGGCATCCGGGTCATTCAGGTCATGAGGGACACCCTCGGGCAATGAGGTGCAAGGGGAGCCTGTCGACGACAATGCCACGGTTCGGCCCGGCACGCGCCGGTTCGTCACGCACTTGGCCGCATTCCTTTCCGCCGGAAGCGGCAGCGCCCGCCCGGCACGGGCCCCGGGGAGGTGGCGGGCGAGGCGGGTGGTGAGGGGTGAGAGGCCCGTGCGGCGTGGGCGGGCCGGGCGGCGCGGGGCGTGGTCCGTGCGAGGATCGGTGGACGTCAGAGCAGACTTACGGAAGGCAGATCGTGGCCGAGCAGCTTTACGCCACCTTGAAGACCAATCAGGGTGACATCGAGGTCCGGCTTCTGCCGAACCACGCGCCCAAGACGGTCAAGAACTTCGTCGAGCTCGCCTCCGGTGAGCGCGAGTGGACCCACCCCGCGACCGGGAAGAAGTCCAAGGACCGGCTGTACGACGGCACCGTCTTCCACCGCGTCATCAGCGGCTTCATGATCCAGGGCGGCGACCCGCTGGGCAACGGCACGGGCGGCCCGGGATACGAGTTCGGTGACGAGTTCCACCCCGACCTCGCCTTCACCAAGCCGTACCTGCTGGCCATGGCCAACGCCGGCCCGGGGACCAACGGCTCGCAGTTCTTCCTGACGGTGTCCCCGACCGCCTGGCTGACCGGCAAGCACACCATCTTCGGCGAGGTGGTGGACCCGGCGAGCCAGAAGGTCATCGACACCATCGCGGCCGCGCAGACCAACGCGCGCACCGACCGCCCGCTGCAGGACGTGGTCATCGAGTCGGTCGTCGTCGAGACCCGCTGATCGCCGAACGTCGCCGGCCGCTCACTCTCTGATCCGCCCGGGAACCAACTGCCCCGCCCGTCCGTACTTCATGAAAGAACGGACGTGCAGGGTGGCTCGGTGTGCCCTGCCGTGATGACGAGGACCGAGGGGACCGGGAAGCGATGGGACCGATGGACCAGCAGCCGCCGGGCGAGCAGAACGCGTCCGCCCCCGTGGACGGTCCGGTCGTCTGTTACCGCCACCCGGGCCGTGAGACGTCGATCCGCTGCACCCGCTGCGACCGCCCGATCTGCCCGGACTGCATGGTCAACGCCTCGGTCGGCTTCCAGTGCCCGGACTGCGTCCGTCAGGGATCCGGTACGGGACACAGCCCGGCCGCCAGCCGGCCGCGCACGCTCGCCGGCGGCTCGGTCGCGGCTGACCCGAGGCTGATCACCAAGATCCTGCTCGGGATCAACGTCGCGGTGTTCGTCGCGGTGCTGGCCAACAGTGCGCTGGTCCACGACCTGGTGTTGCTCGGCCGGGCCAATTTCTACTACGGCGGTCCGCCCGAGGGCATTGCGGAAGGCCAGTGGTACCGGCTGGTGACGTCGATGTTCCTGCACCAGGAGGTGTGGCACATCGCCTTCAACATGCTGGGGCTGTGGTGGCTCGGGGGTCCGCTGGAGGCGGCGCTCGGCCGGGCCCGCTACATCGCGCTCTACATGCTCTCGGGGCTGGCGGGCAGCGCCCTGACCTACTGGCTCGCGGAGCCGAACCAGCCCTCGCTGGGTGCCTCGGGCGCCATCTTCGGGCTGCTGGGCGCCACCGCGGTGCTCATGCGCCGGCTGAACTACGACATGCGCCCGGTCTTCGCGCTCCTCGCGCTCAACCTGATCATCACCTTCAACCCCTGGGGCGGAATCGCCTGGCAGGCACATGTCGGCGGGCTGGTCGCGGGCACGCTGATCGCGATCGGCATGGTGCACGCCCCGCGCGAGCGGCGGAATCTGGTGCAGTACGGCACCTGCGCCGTGGCCCTGGTCGTGGTGGTCCTGATCGTGGTGCTCAGAACAGCCTCGCTGACGTAGAAAGCACCCCGTCAGCTCGATACGGACCGTTTGTGACCGAAGTTGTCCACAGCGTGCACCTGATCTTGTGCATTCAGTGGGTACAACTGTGCCCCTTGTCGCTGAGCTGGGTTTTTCCAGCAGGGACAAGGGGCGTGCCGCCCCGCTCGGGGGCGGCTGCAGTCACATCGGTGTCAACGGCCAAGGAGTTATCCACAGATCGTCTGACCTTTTCCCCCGCCTGTGGATAACGCTGTGGGTAACTCAGGGCAAGGGTTGCGGTACGCGGGACAACCCCATACCGGCCCTAGGCGCTCCGCAGGGCTACTTCCACTGGGTGGAGACGCCGAAGCCGCCGGCGATGAAGCCGAAGCCGACGACGATGTTCCAGTTCCCCAGTGCCTTGATCGGCAGATCGCCGTCGGTCACATAGAAAACGACGATCCAGGCCAGACCGATCAGGAACAGCGCCAGCATGACCGGCGCCACCCAACTGCGGTTGGTCAGCTTTATGGTGGTTGCCTGCTTCGCCGGAGGGGGCGTGAAGTCGGCCTTCTTGCGGATACGTGACTTCGGCACGAGGAACTCTCCTGTCGATGCGCTGCGTTACCGCGCAGGGAACTGTTGGCTGACGCCGGACGTGGCGCGAGGGGGAAATGCTGCCTCCCCCGGGCGTCCGTTAGCGTAGTGCTTCCGTGGCGCCGAAGGAGATAAGGGTACGTTGAGCAATTCTGCCGACTCTCCCCCAGGGCCGGTCCGGCGCAGCCTCCGGTACCCGGTCAGAGTGCTCACCGCTGCCGTTTTCGCCCTCGCCGGCCTCATCTTCGTCACCAGTGCGAACACGGCCAAGGGCACCAACATCCGCACCGACTCCTCACTGCTGAAGCTCTCCGACCTCATCCAGCAGCGCAGCGAGAAGAACGCGGGCCTGGAGGAATCCGCCGCGTCCGTGCGCGGGGACATCGACGCCCTGGCCCAGCGCGACGACGGCAGCACCCGCGCGGAGGACGCCCGGCTCAAGGCGCTGGAGCGGGCGGCCGGCACCGCGAAGCTCTCCGGCCGAGCCGTGTCCGTCACCCTCGACGACGCCCCGCCGAACGCCACCGCGAACCCCGGCTATCCCGATCCGCAACCCAATGACCTGGTCATTCACCAGCAGGACCTGCAAGCGGTCGTCAACGCCCTGTGGCAGGGCGGAGCCGGTGGCATCGAGGTCATGGACCAGCGGCTGATCTCCACCAGCGCGGTGCGCTGCGTCGGCAACACCCTGATCCTCCAGGGCCGGGTCTACTCCCCGCCGTACAAGATCACCGCTGTCGGTGACCCCGGCAAGCTCAAGCAGGCGCTCGACGCCTCCCCGGCGATCCAGAACTACCTGCTGTACGTGAAGGCGTACGGGCTCGGCTGGAAAGTCGACGAGCGCCAGGCGATGACTCTTCCCGGTTACTCGGGCACAGTGGATCTCCACTATGCGGAGCCGGTGAAGTAGCGAGCAGCTGCGGGGAGGCCGACCGGTGTCGGTGCGACTGATCGTCAGGACGTTCAGTGAACTGTGCATCACGATCGGTGCCCTGATCGTCCTTTTTGTGGTGTACATACTGTTCTGGACCGGAGTGAAGGCCGCCGGTGCGACCGAGGGACAGATCGACGACCTGCAGCGTCAGTGGGCGCAGGGGACGGTGTCCACACCCGCCCCGTCGGCATCACAGGCATCACCGTCATCCGGGTCGTCAACGGCATCACCGGGTTCACCGTCGTCGCCGGCTCCGAAGTCCCCGGCCCCCAAGGCGTACCGCGACGGGAAGCCGTTCGCGATGCTCTACATACCCCGCTTCGGCAAGGGCTGGGAGTGGCCGGTCCTGGAGAACACCGATGTCAAGACCTTGCAGAAGGGCCTCGGGCACTACCGCGGCACCGCCCGCCCGGGAGCCACCGGCAACTTCGCGGTGGCCGGCCACCGCCGCACGTACGGCGATCCCTTCAAGGACTTCCCGAAGCTGCGCCCCGGGGACCCGGTGCTGGTGACGGACGGGACGACGTGGTTCACGTACCGCATCGACAAGAAGCCCTACCGCACCGTGCCGAGCGATGTCGGTGTCATCGACCCCGTCCCGCGCAAGTCCGGTTTCGACGGGCCCGGCCGCTATCTGACGTTGACCACCTGCGAGCCCGAGTGGGGCAGCAGCCACCGGCTGATCGCCTGGGCGCACCTGGACGCGACCCAGCCCGTGACCGACGGAAGACCGGCGGCTTTCCACAGCTGACCCACGGCCCTGCCCCGGCCCTTTAGTCTGGTCCCGTACCGAATGGAGGGGTCAGCATGTACGGCTGGATCTGGCGTCATCTGCCGGGCAACGTGTGGCTGCGCGGGGTCATCTCGCTCGTCCTCGCCCTGGCGGTTGTCTATGTGCTGTTCCAGTACGTCTTCCCGTGGGCGGAGCCACTGCTTCCGTTCGGCGACGTGACGGTCGACAGCGCGGGCGCGACGGGGGTCGGCCGATGAGCGCCCGCATCCTGGTCGTCGACAACTACGACAGCTTCGTCTTCAACCTCGTGCAGTACCTGTACCAGCTGGGCGCCGAGTGCGAGGTGCTGCGCAACGACGAGGTGACCACGGCCCACGCCCAGGACGGCTTCGACGGCGTCCTGCTCTCGCCGGGCCCCGGCACCCCCGAGCACGCGGGCGTCTGTATCGACATGGTGCGGCACTGCGCGGCGACCGGCGTCCCGGTCTTCGGGGTCTGCCTCGGGATGCAGTCGATGGCGGTGGCGTACGGCGGTGTCGTGGACCGCGCCCCCGAACTGCTGCACGGCAAGACGTCCCCGGTGACCCACGAGGGCAAGGGTGTCTTCGCCGGTCTGCCCTCCCCCTTCACCGCGACCCGCTACCACTCGCTCGCCGCCGAACCGGACACGGTCCCCGAGGAGCTGGAGGTCACGGCGCGCACGCCCGACGGCATCATCATGGGGCTGCGGCACCGGGAGTTCGCGGTCGAGGGAGTGCAGTTCCATCCGGAGTCGGTGCTCACCGAGCACGGTCATCTGATGCTGGCGAACTGGCTGGCGCAGTGCGGTGACGCCGGAGCCGTCGAGAGGTCGGCGGGACTCGCGCCGGTGGTGGGCAAGGCCGTCGCGTGACCCCACCCCGCCACGGCCGCGACGCCGGTCAGGACGGCCCGCACGAAGAGGGGACGTACGAGGCCGCAGGCGCGTTCGAGGCGGCGGTCGGCCAGTTGGCGGACCCGTTGAACGACCCGTTGCCGGGGGAGCACGCCGCACCCTGGTCCCGGGCGGAGGACGTCGCCGGGGGGACGGCGGACCCGGGCAGCGCGCCGGGCGGCGCCGGTACGCGGTCTGCGCAGGCGCCACACGGGCCGCAGACGGCTCAGGACCCTCCGCGTGAGTGGTACGACCCCGAGGGGTACGAACGGGACTGGTACGGGCGGCAGGCGCCCGTCCCGGCGGGCCCGGCCGCAGTGCCCCCGCGTCAGGACGAGACCGTCGCACTGCGGACGCCGGGCACCCGGCGAATAGTTCCCCCGGTCGTCCCCCGCGCGCGGACGGAACACCGCCCGGAACACCGCCCGGAACCGGAACGCGATCCGGCGGCCGAGGACGCCACGGAGGTCATGGCAGCCGTACCTGCCGGACCGGTCGTACCTGCCGAATCCGCCGTACCTGCCGTACCTGCCGTACCTGCCGGGCCGGATGTGGGATCCGCGGAGTCCGCGGAAGCGCCCGGTACCGGGGGCCGGGCCGAACGGCGCCGTGCGGCCAGGGGCCGCGGCCGCAGACGGCCCGACCCGCAGCCGGGGCCGGGATCCGGACCGGCCGGCCCCGCGAAGCCGATGTCACGCGTCGAGGCGCGACGGGCGGCGCGGGCGGCCAAGGACAGCCCGGCGGTCGTGGCCAGCCGGGTGGTCGGCGAGCTGTTCATCTCGCTGGGCGTGCTGATGCTGCTGTTCGTCACGTACCAGCTGTGGTGGACCAACGTGCGCGCCGACCAGATCGCCGGCAACGAGACGCACAAGATCCAGGACGACTGGGCCAGCGGCAAACGTGCCCCCGGCGTGTTCGAGGCCGGGCAGGGTTTCGCCATCATCCACATCCCGAAGCTGGACGTGGTCACGCCGATCGCCGAGGGCACCAGCAAGGACAAGGTCCTCGACCGCGGCATGGTCGGCCACTACGGCGAGGACCCGCTGCGCACGGCGATGCCCTCGGCCAAGCAGGGCAACTTCGCGCTGGCCGGCCACCGCAACACCCACGGCGAGCCGTTCCGCTACATCAACCGGCTGAGCCCCGGTGACTCGATCGTGGTCGAGACGCAGGACGCCTACTACACGTACGAGATGACGAGCGTGCTGCCCCAGACCTCGCCGTCCAATGTGTCGGTGATCGGCCCGGTGCCGCCGCAGTCCGGATTCACCAAGCCCGGTCGGTACATCACATTGACGACCTGTACGCCCGAATTCACGAGTACGTACCGATTGATCGTCTGGGGCAAGATGGTCGACGAACGGCCGCGCAGCAAGGGAAAGCCCGACGCGCTCGTGGGCTGAACGGGCCGAACATCATCACGACAGGGGCGGTGCGGTGGCAGCGAGGACCGAGGACCAAGAGCAGACCGGCGAGTCCGCGCCCCCGGTGCGGCGCAGGGGCCGCCATCCCATCGCGACCGCGGTCAGCGTCTTCGGTGAACTCCTGATCACCGCGGGCCTGGTGCTCGGGCTCTTCGTCGTCTACTCCCTGTGGTGGACGAACGTGCTCGCCGACCGCGAGGCCACCAAGCAGGGCCACACCGTCCGCGACCGCTGGGCCGACGGCCCGGGGGCGCTGGACACCAAGGACGGCATCGGCTTCCTGCACGTCCCGTCGATGAGGAACGGCGAGGTGCTCGTCAAGAAGGGCACCGATACCGAGAACCTCAACGACGGCGTCGCCGGCTACTACACCGACCCGGTGAAGTCGGCGCTCCCCTCCGCGGAGAAGGGCAACTTCACCCTGGCCGCCC
This sequence comes from Streptomyces sp. NPDC091387, assembly GCF_044756945.1. Lineage (NCBI taxonomy): Bacteria > Bacillati > Actinomycetota > Actinomycetes > Kitasatosporales > Streptomycetaceae > Streptomyces > Streptomyces sp. NPDC091387. Next base: position 160,992 of record NZ_JBIVTZ010000016.1, read on the forward strand.
ACCGGGACGGCCACGGGGCGAAGTTCCACAACATCGACAAGGTGCGGACCGGGGACGCGGTCGTCTTCGAGACCAAGGACACCTGGTACGTCTACAAGGTCTTCAAGGAGCTTCCGGAGACGTCGAAGTACAACGTCGACGTGCTCCAGGAGGTCCCGAAGGGCTCGGGCAAGAAGAAGCCCGGCCGCTACATCACGCTGACGACGTGCACGCCCGTCTTCACGTCGAAGTACCGCTACATCGTGTGGGGCGAGCTGGTCCGTACGGAGAAGGTCGACCGCGACCGTACGAAGCCGGCGGAGCTGCGCTGACGCGCGTCCGTCCCGCTCCCGCTCCTGTTCCCCATCCCTGCCCCCCTTCCCGTCCGTAGACACAGCGCAGGGCCCCGGTCACCGTTGCGGTGCCGGGGCCCTGCGCTGTGTCCGTGCCGGACGCGCGGACGGGGTGGGACGCGGTCAGTGCCGGGAGCCGGACGGGCCGCCGAAGATGTTCCCGTCTCCGCCGCCGGGACCGTCGCCGCCCATCGTGGTGAGGGTGATGGTGGTGTTCGCCGGGTCGGCCTGGGTGTTCGGCTGCGGGTCGATGCCGGTCACCCTGGCTTCGTCATTGTCCGAGCTGTTCTCCGCGAACTGGATGTTCGTGAAGCCGGCATCGTTCAGGATCTGCTTGGCCTCGGAGACCTTCTTCGTCCTGACCTCGGGAACGGGCTTTGTCGTCGGCTCCGGCGGGCCCTTGGACACATTCAGGATGATCTGGACGTCCTTCGGCTGCTGGCTCGGGCCGGCCGGTTTCTGGTCGACGACCGTCCCCGCAGGTTCGGTCGAGTCCACCGATTTCTGAGCGACGTTGGTGAAGCCGAGGGGGGAGAGCTGGGCCACTGCCTGGTCGAAAGTCCGCCCCTGGAGGTCCGGCAGAGATGCCGTGTCCCGCTTGGCGACCGAGAGCTTCACCTCGGAGTTCTTCTCGGCCTTGGCGTTGCCCTTCGGCGACTGCTCGAGCACGGTGCCCGGCTGGGCGTCTGCGGACTCGACCGAATGGACGGTGACCGTGAAGCCCTGCTCCTCAAGGAGCTTGCGCGCGCTGTTCTCGGAATCCCCAGTGACGTCCGGGACGCTGACCTTCGGCGCACCGGTGGAGACGAAGACCGTGACGGTCTCCTTCTCGGCCATCTTCTCGTCAGTCGTCGGGGTCTGGCGGCAGATCTTGTTCTTGGGCTGGTCCTTGCACGCTTCCTTCGGGCCGATCTTGAGCACGATGTTGGCGTTGTCCGCGAGCCCCTGTGCTTCCTTGACGGTCGAACCGACCATGTCGGGCACCTTGAACTCGTCGGCGCCGCTGTTCGTTTCACCGAAGACCGCCTTGCCGATCAGGACCGCCCCGATCAGCACCAGGATGCCCGCGACGACCAGCAGGATCGTCGAGGTGTTGCTCTTCTTCTGACGGCGGCGGCCGGGCCGGTCGTCGTAGCCGTAGCCGCCGTCTTCCGGGTTTACCGGGGGCAGCATCGACGTCTGGGCGCCGTTCGGGTCCGCGGAGTGCAGGGCGGTGGTGGGCTGGTCGTTGCCGTACCCGTCGTAGCCGCCGTAGCCGGCCGCGCCCATCGCCGCGGTGACCGGCTGGCCGTCGAGGCAGGCCTCGATGTCGGCGCGCATCTCGTCGGCCGACTGGTAGCGGTAGTCCGGGTCCTTGACCAGGGCCTTCAACACGATCGCGTCCATCTCGGGCGTGATCTCGGGGTCGAAGTTGCTGGGGGTCTGCGGCTCTTCCCGTACGTGCTGGTAGGCGACCGCGACAGGTGAGTCGCCGATGAACGGCGGCCGGACCGTCAGCAGCTCGTAGAGCAGGCAACCGGTCGAATACAGGTCTGATCTCGCGTCGACCTGCTCGCCCTTGGCCTGCTCCGGGGAGAGGTACTGGGCGGTGCCGATGACGGCCGAGGTCTGGGTCATCGTCATACCGGAGTCGCCCATGGCGCGGGCGATGCCGAAGTCCATGACCTTGACCTGGCCGGTGCGCGTCAGCATGACGTTGGCCGGCTTGATGTCACGGTGGACGATGCCCGCACGGTGCGAGTACTCCAGTGCCTGGAGGATGCCGACCGTCATTTCGAGCGTGCGCTCCGGCAGCAGCCTGCGGCCCGAGTGCAGCAGCTCTCTGAGCGTCGAGCCGTCGACGTACTCCATGACGATGTACGGGATCGAGACCCCGTCGACGTAGTCCTCACCGGTGTCGTACACCGCGACGATCGCCGGATGGTTGAGCGAGGCGGCGGACTGGGCCTCACGGCGGAACCGGGCCTGGAAGGACGGGTCGCGGGCGAGGTCCGCCCGCAGCGTCTTCACAGCTACGGTGCGGCCGAGCCGGGTGTCGTGGGCGAGGTATACCTCGGCCATGCCACCACGGCCGAGCACCGAGCCCAGCTCGTACCGGCCGCCGAGGCGACGCGGCTCTTCCATAACTGTTCCAGCCCTCTCCGTCAGTCCTGACCGCACCGGTGTGTGGTCCGGCGGTGTGCTGTTCGCGCATACGCTACCGGCCGCGCTCTACCTGATCAGCCCGCAGCCCGTACCTGATATCCGACCGGTATCCCAACGTGCGGATATGGTGCCCGGCGTGACGGGCGTCACTTCTTGCCGTCGATGACCGCCTGCATGACGGCCTTCGCGATGGGGGCGGCCAGACCGCCGCCGGAGACGTCGTCGCGGTTGGCCTTGCTGTCCTCGACGACCACGGCGACGGCGACGGGAGAGCCGCTGTCGGTCTTCGCGTACGAGATGAACCAGGCGTACGGCTTCTCGCTGTTGCCGAGACCGTGCTGCGCCGTACCCGTCTTGCCGCCGACGGTGACGCCGGGGATCTTGGCGTTGCTGCCGGTTCCCGACTCGACGACGGTCTTCATCATCTCTTGGAGCTTCTGGGCGTTCTCAGCAGAGAGCGGCTGGCTGAGCTGTTCCGGCTGGTGGGTGTAGATGTCGTCCAGGCTGGGCGACTGCCGCTTGGCGACCATGTACGGCTGCATCAGCTTGCCGTCGTTGGCGATCGCGGAGGCGACCATCGCCATCTGGAGCGGGGTGGCGCGGTTGGACGCCTGGCCGATGCCCGCCATGGCGTTCTGTGGCCGGTTGTCCTTGGGGTAGATGCTCGCGTTGGTGCGGACCGGAACGAAGACTTCCTTGTTGAAGCCGAACTTGTCGGCCTCGTCGATCATCTTCTGGTTGCCGAGGTCATCGCTGATCTTGCCGAAGACGCTGTTGCAGGACATCCGCAGCGCTTCCCGGAGCGAGACGTTCTCACACGGGATGTTGTTCTCGTTGTCCAGGTTCTTGGTGCTCAGGGGGAGGCGGTAGGGCAGCGGGGACCTCGTCTTGGCGTCGATGTCCGTGTAGAGGCCGTTCTCCAGGGCGGCCGCCGCGGTGACGACCTTGAAGGTCGAGCCGGGCGGGTAGGTCTCGCGCAAGGCTCGGTTGAGCGTCGGCTTGTCCTTGTCCTTCTGGAGCGCCTGCCAGGCGTTGGAGTCCTTGTCGGAGTTGCCCGCGAAGACCGAGGGGTCGTACGAGGGCGTGCTGGCGAGCGCCAGGATGGCGCCGGTCTGCGGGTCGAGAGCGGCGACGGCGCCCTTCTTGTCGCCGAGGCCCGTGAAGGCGGCCTTCTGCGCGGCGGAGTTGAGCGTGGTGACGACGTTGCCGCCCTGCTTCTTGTCGCCGGTGAACATCGACTTGGTGCGGTCGAAGAAGAGCTGGTCGTCGTTGCCGGTGAGGATGCCGTCCTCGATGCTCTCCAGCTGGGTGGCGCCGAAGGCCTGCGAGGAGTAGCCGGTGACGGGGGCCCACATCGGTCCGTCCTGCCAGACCCGCTTGTACTTGAAGTCGCTGTCCTTGGTCTCCTTGGACCCGGTGACGGCCTTGCCGCCGTCGACGATGATGTCGCCGCGCTCGTGGGCGTACCGCTCGATACGGACGCGGCGGTTCTCTTTACGGGTGTCGAGCTCGTCGGCCCGGACGTACTGGAGGTAGTTGGTGCGGACGAGCAGAGCCAGGATGAGGATTCCGCAGAAGATCGCGATCCGGCGCAGGGGCTTGTTCACGGGCGGACCACCTGGGTCATCTCGGCGTCGGAGGTAGGCGCGGGGGAGGGCGCGGGGCGGCGCGCGGTGTCGCTGATGCGGATCAGGACCCCGATCAGGGCCCAGTTGGCGATCACGGACGAACCGCCGGCGGCGAGGAACGGCATCGTCATACCGGTCAGCGGGATGAGGCCCATGACACCACCGGCGACGACGAAGACCTGGATGGCGAAGGCGCCGGAGAGGCCGATGGCGAGGAGCTTGCCGAACGGGTCGCGGGCGGCGAGGGCGGTACGGACACCGCGCTCGACGATCAGACCGTAGACCAGCAGGACGGCCATCATGCCGGCGAGACCGAGTTCCTCACCGACGGTGGAGAGGATGAAGTCGGCGTTGGCGGCGAAGCCGATCAGGTCGGAGTGGCCCTGACCCCAGCCGCTGCCGAGAGTGCCACCGGATCCGAAGGACATGATGGCATTGCCGATTTGCTCGCATGCGCCGTCCGTCTTGTAGCAGGCGAACGGATCCATCCACGCGTCCACACGCTGCTGCACATGGGACTCGAACGTGGAGACACCCACCGCTCCGACCGCGGACATCAGCAGACCGAAGACGATCCAGCTGGTCCGCTCCGTCGCGACGTACAGCATGATCACGAAGAGGCCGAAGAACAGGAGCGACGTTCCGAGGTCCGTCTCGAAGACCAGGATCAGGATCGACAGCACCCAGATGACGAGGATAGGTCCCAGGTCACGGCCGCGTGGCAGGTACAACCCCATGAAACGGCGGCTGGCGAGGGCCAGCGCATCGCGTTTGACCATGAGGTAGCCCGCGAAGAAGATCGCGATGATGATCTTCGCGAACTCTCCGGGCTGGATGGAGAAACCGGCGATCGTGATCCAGATCTTGGCGCCGAACTTGCCGGGGAAGAACATCGGCAGGATCAGCAGGATCAGCGCCGCCACCATCGAGATGTACGTGTAGCGCTGCAGGATGCGGTGGTCCTTGAGCAGGATCAGCACACCGACGAACAGAGCCACGCCGACCGCGGAGTACATCAGCTGACGGGGAGCGGAGGGGGTGAAGACTCCGTAGAGGTTCTTGGCGTCCCTGATCAGCTTCGGCGACTGGTCCAGCCGCCAGATCAGCACCAGCCCCAGCCCGTTGAGCAGTGTGGCCAGCGGCAGCAGCAGCGGGTCCGCGTACGGGGCGAACTTGCGCACCACGAGGTGGGCCACGCCGCCGAGCAGGACCAGGCCGAGCCCGTATCCGAACATGCCGGAGGGCAGCTCGCCGTCCATGGCCAGGCCCACGTTGGCGTAGGCGAACACCGAGATGCCGATGGCGAAGACCATCATCATCAGTTCGGTGTTGCGCCGGCTCGGTGCGTCGATCGCGCCGATGGTGGTTGTGTTGGTGACAACGCTCATGGTGCTGAAGGCCCCCTACGGCTTTACTGCTTACCGCACTGCGGGACCAGCTTCTTCTCTTCCTCCGAGAGGCTGGGACCAGGAGTGGGAGTCGCTGAAGTGTGCTTGGTCTTGGCGGTGCCGGACGTCGAGGACGTCTTGGTGGCATCCGTGTCCGTACTGCCGGCCTGGCCCTCGTCGCTGGGGGCGTTCTTCTCGGCGGCTCGGCGCTCCGCGTCCTTCTTGCAGGCGCTGGCCTGGGTGGAGAGTTCGGTGACCTTCTCGCGGGCGTCGGCGAGGTTGCCCTCGGCGATGGTCGCCTCGACCTGCTTGCGCTGGTACGCCGGGAGGTACTTGAGTTCGATCTCGGGGTGGTCGCTCTCCACCTTCGAGAGCGAGACCCAGGCGAGGTCCTGGCTGATGCCCCGGTACAGCGCGACGTTGTCGTTCTTCGCGCCGACGTAGAACTGGGTCTGGGTCCAGCGGTAACCGCCGTACAGACCGCCGCCGATGACCGCCAGTGCGAGCACGACGTACAGCGACCTCTTGAGCCACCTGCGGCCGCCGGGCTTGACGAAGTCCTCGTCGGAGTAGGACCCGAAGGACCCGTCCGGCATTCCGTCGTAGCCGGAGTCGTCACCGCTGCCGGGAGGGCCGAAGCCACCCGCGGGCGGCGGGACGGGGCGGCCGAGGCCTGCCGCCCGTCCGGCGGGGGTCTCCATCGCGCCGCCGTCGTTCAGCTGGGCGGCCTGGTTCTCCGCGACCGCGCCGACGATGACCGGGGTGTCGTTGAGCTGCCCGGCCAGGGTGTCGTTGCTGTCGACGTCGAGGACGTCCGCGACGATGCAGGTGATGTTGTCCGGGCCACCGCCGCGCAGGGCGAGCTGGATCAGGTCCTGGATGGTCTCCTGCGGGCCCTGGTAGCTGGCGAGGGTCTCCTCCATCGTCTGGTGGGAGACGACGCCGGAGAGGCCGTCGGAACAGATCAGGTAACGGTCGCCGGCCCGGACCTCACGGATGGAGAGATCGGGTTCGACGTGGTCGCCACTGCCCAGCGCGCGCATCAGCAGGGAGCGCTGCGGGTGGGTGGTGGCCTCCTCCTCGGTGATCCGGCCCTCGTCGACCAGCCGCTGGACCCAGGTGTGGTCCTGCGTGATCTGGGTCAGCACGCCGTCACGCAGCAGGTACGCGCGTGAGTCGCCGACGTGGACGAGGCCGAGGCGCTGGCCGGTCCAGAGGAGAGCGGTGAGCGTGGTGCCCATGCCCTCCAGTTGTGGGTCCTCCTCGACCATCATGCGCAGCTGGTCGTTGGCCCGCTGGACCGCCGTGCCGAGCGAGGTGAGGATGTCGGAGCCGGGTACGTCGTCGTCCAGCTGGACGAGCGTGGAGATCACCTCGGAGCTGGCGACCTCACCGGCTGCCTGGCCGCCCATCCCGTCGGCGATGGCGAGAAGACGCGGTCCGGCATAGCCGGAGTCCTCGTTGCCTTCCCGGATCATGCCCTTGTGCGATCCGGCGGCGAAGCGCAGGGAAAGACTCATGCGCACCTCGCCCGTCGGTTCGGGGTACAGCCGGTCTCGAGCCACACTGCCCACCCTCCGGTCGGGAGCCTGGCCGGGTCCGATGCCCGGACCGCCGCGGCCGGCTCGCTCCGCTCGCTCATTGTCGTACTACTTCCGCAGCTCGATGACGGTCTTGCCGATCCGGATCGGCGCGCCCAGCGGAACAGGCGTCGGGGTGGTGAGACGGGTCCGGTCCAGATACGTGCCGTTGGTGGACCCGAGATCCTCGACGATCCACTGGCCGTCACGGTCGGGGTAGATCCTGGCATGCCTGCTGGACGCGTAGTCGTCGTCCAGCACGATCGTTGAGTCATGGGCCCGGCCGAGCGAGATGGTCTGGCCCTGGAGCGCCACCGTGGTGCCGGTGAGGGTGCCCTCGGACACGACCAGCTTCGTCGGTGAGCCCCGGCGCTGGCGGCCGGGCTGCTGGCGTTGCTGCGGCGGTGCCGCGGCGGTTTGGCGTGCCTGTGGCGGGCGCGCGTCGGACGCAGTGCGGCGTGAGCCGCGCTGCGTTACGCGCGTTCCGAACAGGTCGCTGCGGATGACCTGGACGGCCACGATCACGAACAGCCACAGAACAGCCAGAAAACCTAGCCGCATGACCGTAAGGGTCAGCTCTGACATTGCCCCCGCTTCACCCTTCGGCTTGCCGGTAAACGATGGTGGTGTTGCCCACGACGATCCGCGAGCCGTCGCGGAGCGTAGCGCGGGTTGTGTGCTGCCCGTCTACCACGATGCCGTTGGTAGACCCGAGATCCTGGATCGTCGAGGGCGTTCCGGTCCGGATCTCACAGTGCCGACGGGAAACGCCGGGGTCGTCGATCCGCACGTCGGCGTCGGTGCTGCGGCCCATCACCAACGTCGGGCGGGAGATCTGATGGCGGGTGCCGTTGATCTCGATCCAGCGTCGCACCTGCGTGTTCGGCAGGGGGCTGGGATTGGCCGGCGGGCGCCGGTCGGATGCGGGTGTCGCGGGACGCCCGGGGCCCGGCGGCGGGGCCGCGGGCATGGGCGGGGCGGAGGTGGGCGGGTAGCCGTAGCCGCCGGGGGCCTGCGGGGCGGCGGGGCGCCCCTGGCCGGGACGCGCGGGCTGGGCCGGCTGTCCTGGCTCGTTCTGGAACCCCTGCTGGTCGGGCTGGCCCTGCTGTGACGAACTCGATGCCAGAGTGCGGCTGCGGACCCGGTAGAGGCCGGTGTCGAGGTCGTCGGCCTTCTCCAGATGGACCTTGATGGGGCCCATGAAGGTGTACCGCTGCTGCTTGGCGTAGTCCCGCACCAGTCCGGAGAGCTCGTCGCCCAGCTGGCCCGAGTACGGGCTGAGCCGCTCGTAGTCGGGGGCGCTGAGTTCTACGATGAAGTCGTTGGGGACGACGGTCCGCTCGCGGTTCCAGATGGTGGCGTTGTTGTCGCACTCCCGCTGGAGGGCTCCAGCGATCTCGACCGGCTGCACCTCGGACTTGAAGACCTTGGCGAAAGTGCCATTGACGAGACCTTCGAGACGTTGCTCGAAACGCTTCATGACTCCCATGGGGCACCTCCTCCGGTGTCGTCGTCCCTGTACTGCTTACTGATCGTATCCACGCGTCGGGAAATCGGCTGGTTCCCCTTGTCTGCACTGCGGATGAGTGTCCCCCCTCACACGGATCGTAGAGGTGGCCTCCTGACAGTGTCCCGCACCTTGGGTGCACTCAGGAGGAGTGGGGGGCGGCGGCTCCGGGTTCCCGGTTCCCGTCAGGCGTTCGGCGAAACAAACGGATGTGAATCCGCCCTGTCCAGCGTGCTAATCTTCGTGATGTCGCCAGGGGCTCGCACCGAAAAGTGGGAGATTCTGGAACACCATTCTTGCGCGAGTGGCGGAACGGCAGACGCGCTGGCTTCAGGTGCCAGTGTCCTTAGGGACGTGGGGGTTCAAATCCCCCCTCGCGCACAAGATGGAAGCCCCGCAGACCACGGTCTGCGGGGCTTCTTCGGTTTGCCCTCGGGGTCTGCGCTCCGGGTATGTGCTCCCGCTCGGGGCTGGTTGGGGGCGGCCGCCGCGTCCGGTGCGGATCGAGGCCGGGCTTGGTTTCACGTGAAACGCCCGATTGGTTCTGCCTGGTGGGGTCCTGGTGGGGTCCTGGTGAGGTCCGTGGCGAGGCCTCAGGTGGGGCGCTGGAGGGGGGCGTCGGTGGAGGCGCCGGCGGGACTTCTGTGGTGGTGGTCGGGCCTCCGCGGGTTTTCGTGGCGGGTTCAGGAGTGGTGGGATCGTTATGCGGGAAGGCCGGGGTCCGTTGACCCCGGCCTCCCTTGTTGCGTGCCCCTTTGCCCTGCGAATTCCCGTATGCCGGGTGTGCCGGGTGTCTCGGGCGTCTCAGGTGTCTTGTGCGTCTCGGTCGCCGCAGTTGCCTCAGGCGGCGAGTCGGGACGCGAGGCTCTTGGCCTTCTCCGCGGCGTCGGCGAGTGCCTTGGTGCGGGAGGTCTCGGCGAGCGGGATGAGCTCGGCCATCTCCGGCTTGCTGTGGGCCAGGGTCAGCTCCGGGACGATGAAGTCGACCTCGGCGGCGAACATGGCCGTCAGCAGCGTCGCCAGATAGTTCTGGACGAACTCGGCCCCCGCACGCGGGGTGCCGGCGGCGTAGGAACCGCCGCGACTGGCGACGACGGTGATCGGGGTGCCGGCCACCGGGCTGTCAGGGCCGACGTTGTGGCCGACGATGATCACGTGGTCGAGCCACGCCTTCAGCGTCGACGGAATCGTGAAGTTGTACATCGGCGCACCGATCAGGACCGCGTCGGCGGCGGCCAGCTCGGCGGCGAGTTCGCCACGCAGCGGGTGCTCGACGCCGGCGACGACGGCTGCGGCGTCCAGGTGCGGCAGCGGGTCGGCGGCGAGGTCGCGGTAGATGACCTGTCCGTCGGGGTGCTGCTCGGTCCAGGCCTGCACGAATGCGGCGGTGACCTCGCGCGACGCGGAGCCCTGGGGGAAGACGGCGGAGTCGAGGTGCAGAAGTGTGGCCATGAGGGTCTCCACGGGTGTCGGTGGCGCGGTGGGGTTTCGGTGCGGTGGCGGGCCGGTGTGGCGGGCCAAGCTTTCGTACGTCCCTATTGATAACATAGTGACTTACTAATCGTAAGCCCCTCATGCCGGCGCAGTACTCTGGGCTTATGGCGGATCACAGCGAGCAGGCGTGCCGGCGGGTCGACGTGAGCATCAGTCGCGTCTTCGAGCTGTTCGGCAAGCGCTGGACGGGGCCGATCGTCTCGGTGCTGCTCCAGCAGCCCGTTCACTTCGCCGATCTGCGGCGGGCGATTCCCGGCATCAGCGAGCGCATGCTCTCGGACCGGCTGTCCGAACTGGGGACGGCGGGCCTGGTGGTCCGGGAAGTCGACGAGGGTCCGCCGCTGCGGGTCTCCTACCGCCTGACGCAGGCCGGTGCCGCGATGGAGCCCGCGCTCAAAGAACTGGGGCGCTGGGCCGAGACGCATCTCAAGGAGGGCGGCGGCGGCAGCTGTTAGCCGACGGGCTGGGGCGGGCGGGGACGGGCAGGGCGGGGACCGGTGGGTCGGGGCCGGGAAGTTGTCCACAGGTAGTCTGGCCGGTCATCCACAGGGGCAGACGGGTGCCGGTGAACGGCGGTACCGTCGTCGGCAGTTGATGTTGTACCGGGGGCGCCGGACGGCGGCATCGGGCGAGGTCGGGGGAGCGGTGCGCCATGGGTGAAATCGAAGCGACCGTGCCGGTGCAGCGGGCGGCGAAGGACGCTCCGCGCATTCCGGTGGTGCCCGGGTTCGCCCGCCGCGCTCACCCGAAGGACCGGGGCGGTCCGCAGTCGCCGAGGGAAGCGGGCAAGGCGCTGCGGGAGCGGGTGCCCAGGTCCGCGCACGAGTCGCTGGTGCTGCCGGCGGGCCGGCCCGATGCGGTGCGGGCGGTCGAGGAGTCCAACCGGGGCCGGGTGCCCGCGCTCACGCCGATCCGGGTGGGGCGGATGGCTGCCACCCCGTTCGCCTTCCTCCGGGGCTCGGCCGGGCTGATGGCCCACGATCTGGTGGGCACCCCCGTCACCGGGGTGGGAGCCCAGCTCTGCGGTGACGCCCACGCGGCCAACTTCGGTCTGTACGGCGACGCGCGGGGCAACCTGGTCATCGACCTGAACGACTTCGACGAGACGGTGACCGGTCCGTGGGAGTGGGATCTCAAGCGCCTCGCCACCTCGCTGGTGCTCGCGGGCCGCGAGGCGGGCGCCGACGAGGAGACCTGCCGCAGGGGTGCGTACGACACGGTGGGCGCCTACCGGCGGACGATGCGGCTGCTGGCCAAGATGCCCGCGCTCGACGCCTGGAACGCCATCGCCGACGAGGAACTCGTCTCGCACACGGACGCGCGGGATCTGCTCGGCACACTGGAGCGGGTCTCCGAGAAGGCCCGCAGCAACACCAGCGCACGCTTCGCCGCGAAGTCCACGGAGGACTCCGGGGACGGCGGCCGCCGATTCGTCGACGCACCGCCGGTGCTGCGCCGGGTGCCGGACGAGGAGGCCGCGTCCGTGGCTGCGGGGCTCGGCGACTACCTGGGCACCGTCTCGCAGGACCGGGTTCCGCTGCTCGCCCGGTACGCGATCCACGATGTGGCGTTCCGGGTGGTAGGCACGGGGAGCGTGGGCACCCGGTCGTATGTGGTGCTGCTGCTGGATCACCGGGGTGAGCCGCTGGTGCTGCAGGTGAAGGAGGCCAGGCCCTCGGTGCTGGCACCCCATCTGCCCGCCGTGGGCTTCGACGTGCCGGAGGTGGCGCACGAGGGGCGTCGAGTCGTGCTCGGGCAGAAGCGGATGCAGGTCGTCAGCGACATGCTGCTGGGCTGGGCGACCGTGGACGGGCGGCCCTTCCAGGTCAGGCAGTTCAGGAACCGCAAGGGCAGCGTCGATCCGGCGGCCCTGGCAGCCGACCAGGTCGACGACTACGGCCGGATGACCGGCGCGCTGCTGGCCCGAGCCCACGCGCACAGCGCCGATCCGAGGCTGATCGCGGGCTACTGCGGCAAGAACGACGAGCTGGACGAGGCGGTGGCGGCGTTCGCGGTGACCTACGCGGACCGTACGGAGGCGGACCACGCCGAGCTGGTGCGGGCGATAGGCACGGGCCGGACAGCCGCCGAGCCGGGCGTATGACGCCCGTTCCGCCGACCGCGCGTCCCGGGGGCGTGGGCCGTGGCCATACGCTGGACGGGTGACCCACGAAGCCGCCGGGGTGCCGACCACCCGGAACGACGATGACCGGCAGGACCACGACCGGCAGCACGAGCAGCCAGGCCGTCCGGCCGAACCGCACGCGGAGACCGCTCCTGGCGGAGCCCCGGCCACCGATGCCGCAGACGCCGGTACTGCCGAGGCCGGTACTGCGGCGCCCGGTACCGCAGAGGCGGGCGGAGCTGACGGCGGAACCGCCGGCGGGGAAGGCGGCGGGTCCGCCGAGCAGGCGCGGCCCGAGGCACGGCTCGCGCACGCCGTGCGGGTGGCCGAGCAGGCCCTGATCGAGTTCGAGATCGCGGTGGAGACCTTCCGGGTCGAGGTGGAGAACTTCTCCCGGCTGCACCACCAGCGGCTCGGCCCGATGTACGCGCGTCTCGATGAGCTCGATGCGCAGATCGCGGAGGCACGGGCCGCGCGGACCGGCGATCCCGAGGATCTGCGCAAGGCGCAGGAGGCGCGGGCGATCGTGATGCCCATGCCGGGCGTCGACGAGCTGTTCCACGACTGGATGGACTCCGACGGGCTGTCCCCCGAGGCGAGCGCGATGCTGACCGAGCAGCCCGTCCGGCCGCCGAAGCGGGTCCGGCCGACCGAGGAGGCCCGCAAGCTGTACCGCGAGCTGGCGCGCAAGGCCCACCCGGACCTGGCCCAGGACGAGGAGGAGCGGGCCCGCCGGGACGAGTTCATCACCCGCGTCAACGCCGCATACGGCCGTGGGGACGAGGCACTGCTCAAGGAACTGGCCCAGGAGTGGGCGGCCGGGCCGGCTGCCCCGGAGGCGGAGCTCGGCGAGGCCGACGAGCTCTACGCGCGGCTGAACTGGCTGACCCAGCGCAAGGAACTGCTGACGGTGCTCGCCCAGGAGCTGGAGCAGAGCGCGATCGGCGCCATGCTGCGGATGGCCCCGGACGATCCGGATCACCTGCTCGAAGAGATCGCCGATCAGCTGCTGGGCGAGGTGTCGCAGCGAGAGACTGAACTGGCAGGTCTGGTGCAGTAGCGTTTCCGTGACTTCGGAGCGCATTCGCGCATTCGCGCATTCACGCATTCACGCATTCACGTATTCACGAGAGAAGGCATGACCCATGAACTTCGGCCCGCTTCCCACGGTCGATGCCGCGGCGGTGCCGGCGGACGGCTTCGTGCTGGACGTCCGGGAGGACGACGAATGGGCGGCCGGGCACGTCGACGGCGCCCTGCACATCCCGATGAGCGACTTCGTGGGTCGCTTCGGTGAGCTGACCGAGGCGGCGGAGGACGGCCGGCGCGTGCACGTGATGTGCCGGGTCGGCGGCCGGTCCGCCCAGGTCACCCAGTACCTGGTGCAGCAGGGCGTCGACGCCGTGAACATCGAGGGCGGGATGCTCGCCTGGGACGGTGCCGGGCGCCCGATGGTCACCGACAGCGGAAACCCGGCCTTCGTCGTCTGACCGGGGCTTCTCCGGCCTCGGCTCTTTGCCCCTTGCCCCTTGCTCTTTGCCCCGGGGCCTTCGTCCCGGGTTCCTTGCCCCGGGCCTCTACCGTCTCTTCGGGGCCCGGCGGTGTTCAGTCGAGGGAGTGCGCGGCCAGTAGGTCGCCCAGTGCCTCTTCGTGGGCCGCGGCCGGGCCGAGGGAGAGCTCGATCTGCTTCGCCCAGGCGTGGAAGCGGTGCAGGGGGTAGTCGGTGTCCGCGCCGAAGCCGCCGTGCAGGTGCTGTGCCGTCTGCACGACCCGGCGGACCCCGTCGGATGCCCAGATCTTCGCCACGGCGACATCGCCCGCAGGGGGCAGCGCCCCGCTCTCGCCGGTGGCGATCCGCCAGGCGGCCTGCCAGAGGGTCACCTCCATGGCCCGCAGATCGATGTAGCGGTCCGCGGTCTGTACGGCGACGGACTGGAAGGTCGCCACAGGGAAGCCGAACTGCTCACGCTTTCCGGTGTACTGGCTCGTCATGGCCAGTACGGCCTCACCCAGGCCCAGCGCGAGTGCGCAGGTTCCGGTGGTGAGCAGCGCGTGCAGCCACTCCCAGGCGCCGGCGGCGTCGATCAGCTCGCGGCGCGTGATCCGTACCGCGTCCAGCCGTACCTCGCCGAAGAGTTCGCCGCTGGTGGAGACCTGCTCGGCGATGGTGACGCCGTCCTGGCCGCGCCGGATCAGGGCCAGGACGGCCCGGCCGTCGCCCGTGTGGGCGGGCACCGCGATCCAGTTCGCGGTCTGGGCCCACGGCACGGCCGACTGCACACCGTCGAGTACCCAGACGGCTTCGGAGTCGCCGTCGCTGTCTCCGCCCCCGCCGACGTCGGCGCGGTCGCCGTCGAGGCGGGCCGTGACGGCGAGTTCGGCCGGATCGTGGCCGGTGCGCCCATTGGCTCCGACGGTGAGGACCAGCTCACCGCGGCCGACGCCGGGCAGCAGCTCGGCGGCCAGCCCCTGGTCCCCGTAGCGCTGGAGCGTCATCGCGACCGCGCACGTCTCCAGCAGAGGGACCCGCGCAAGAACCTTCGCGGACTCGCGCAGTACCAGGCAGAGCGCGACTAGGTCGAGACCCGCCCCGCCGTGCTCGGGTGACAACGTCAGGCTCAGCAGGTCCCCTGCGGCGAGACCGGCCCACAGCGGTCTGTCGATGTCCTCGGCCACCGCACCCGGTACGAGTGCGGGGCTGGGGACCGCGTCGGGCACCACGCCCGAGAAGACCGCCCGTGCCGCCTCTACGGCTGCCTGCTGTTCCTCGGTGAAGGTGAAGTCCACTGTCCTGGCCTCCCGCGAACCGCTGCGCCCGTACCCGGACCTGACGGAGCGTCAAGATAGAACAGGTTCTACAAGAAGGGAACAGGTGCGGTGCGGTGTGGTGCAGTGCCTGCCGTGCGGTGCAGGTGCTGGGCTGTCACCGGTCGAAGTCGAGCTCCACCTCCCCGGTCACCGGGTGGGACTGGCAGGCCAGCACGTAGCCCGCCCCTGTCTCTTCCGGTTCGAGCGCGAAGTTGCGGTCCATCCGCACCTCACCGGAGACCAGGAAGGCCCTGCAGGTCCCGCACACGCCCCCCTTGCAGGCGTACGGCGCGTCCGAGCGGCTGCGGAGAACCGTCTCCAGCAGCGACTCGCCCTCCTGCACCGGCCACTTGCCGGAGCGGCCGTCCAGGGTCGCCGTGAGCATGCTGCCGGCCGGGGTTTCGATCCGCGGCAGGGCGGACGTTCCTGGCCCGTCGTCGACGTGGAAGATCTCCTGGTGGATGCGGGTCCGCTCGACGCCCAGACCGTGCAGCGCGCTCTCGGTGGCCCGGACCAGGCCGAGCGGGCCGCACAGGTACCAGCCGTCCACCTCGGCCACCGGCAGCAGCGCGGGCAGCAGATCGGTGAGCCGCTCGCGGTCCAGCCGGCCCGAGGGGAGGCCGGCCTGCTGTTCCTCCCGGGAGAGCGCGGTCACCAGCTGGAACCGGTCCGGATAGCGGTCCTTGAGGTCGGCGACCTCGTCCAGGAACATCGTCGACGCGGCGGTCCGGTCGCTGCGGATCAGGCAGAACGAGGCCTCGGGCTCCCGTGCCAGCAGCGTCGCGGCGATGGACAGCACCGGCGTGATCCCGCTGCCGCCGACGACCGCCGCGAACTGCCCGGCGCGCGGCGTGAGCACGAAGCGGCCCATCGGAGGCATCGCCTCGACCTGATCGCCGACGGTGAGTTCCTTGAGCGCGTACGTGGAGAACGCGCCGCCGTCGACGAGACGGATGCCCACTCGTAGTTCCGGGTCGGCCGGCCGCTCGGTGGCCGGTGCGCAGATCGAGTACGAGCGCCGGACCTCCTCGCCGCCGACGGTGTAGCGGACGTTGAGGTGCTGGCCGGGCTTGTGGCGGAAGGTCTCGCGCAGTTCCGGCGGCACGGTGAAGTCGACAGCGACCGAATCGTCCGTGAGCCGTTCGATCGCGCTGACCCGGAGCGGATGGAACATCTACAACTCCTTGAAGTGATCAAACGGTTCGCGGCAGGTCACACATCTGTGCAGCGCCTTGCAGGCGGTGGACGAGAACCGGCTCAGCAGCTCCGTGTCGGTGGAGCCGCAGTGCGGGCAGCGCACCGACAGGGTGAGCGGCACGGGCCCGGAGGCGGGGGAGGCCGCGTCATGGGGCCGAGGGGGCGCTATGCCGAACTCGGTGAGCTTGCGCCGCCCTTCCGCGCTGATGTCGTCCGTGGACCAGGCGGGAGCGAGGACGGTGACCACGGAGACCTCGGTCATGCCGTGGTCGAGCAGCACCCGCTCGATGTCCATGGACATCGCCTCTATCGCGGGGCAGCCGGTGTAGGTGGGGGTGAGCCGGACCGTGACGCGGCCCGGTGCGAGTACCTCGACCCCTCGGAGCACACCCAGCTCCTCCAGTGTCAGCACGGGCAACTCGGGGTCGGGGACGGAGCCCGCGAGGTGGCGCAGCTCCTCCTCCAGCGCCGTCCGGGTCACCATGACGCCCCCGGGTGGCTGCGGTGCAGATGCTGCATCTCGGCGATCATCCGGCCGAAGGGCTCCGTGTGGATGCCCTGCCGGCCTGCTCCGGCCGTCCAGGCTCCGGACCGCGGACCGGCCGGTACGGTCAGCGTGGCCCGTTCCAGCACGGCGGTGACGGATGCCAGCCAGTTGTTCCGCAGGGCCTCCCAGTCCACCTCCACACCTTCGACGGGCTGGAACAGCTCACCGGTGAAACGCCACAGCGCGTCCACCGCGCGCTGCATCCGGTCGTGGCTCTCCGCCGTGCCGTCGCCGAGGCGCAGTGTCCACTGCTCGGCGTGGTCCCGGTGGTAGGCGACTTCCTTGACGGCCTTGGCCGCGATCCCGGCGAACTCGCCGTCACCGGCCGCCAGCTGCTCGTACAGTCCGTGCTGGTGGACGGAGAAGTAGAGCTGGCGGGCGATGGTGTGGGCGAAGTCGCCGTTCGGCTGCTCGACCAGCTGGAGGTTGCGGAAGGCGCGTTCCTCGCGCAGGTACGCGAGCTCGTCCTCGTCCCCGGCGAGGGAGAGCAGCAGGCGGGCCTGGCCCAGCAGGTCCAGGGCGATGTTGGCGAGGGCCACTTCCTCCTCCAGCACGGGGGCGTGGCCCGCCCACTCCCCCAGCCGGTGCGACAGCACCAGCGCGTCGTCGCCCAGGGCGAGAGCCGCGGTCACAGGTGCTTCACCCCGTCCGGGATCTCGTAGAACGTCGGGTGGCGGTAGGGCTTGTCGCCGGCCGGCTCGAAGAACGTGTCCTTCTCGTCCGGCGAGGACGCCGTGATCCGGGCGGACGGCACCACCCAGATGGAGACCCCTTCGGACCGGCGCGTGTACAGATCGCGTGCGTTGCGCAGGGCCATCTCGGCGTCCGGGGCGTGCAGGCTGCCGGCGTGGGTGTGGGAGAGGCCGCGCCGCGAGCGGACGAATACCTCCCACAGCGGCCAGTCGGTCGAGCTGCTCATGCTGTCGCCTCCACGGTCGGTACCACTGTCTGCTTCTGTGCGTACGCGGCGGCGGCGTCGCGGACCCAGGCGCCTCCCTCGTGTGCTCGGCGGCGCTGGGTGAGGCGCTCCTCGTTGCACGGGCCGTTGCCCTTCAGGACCTCCTGGAACTCCGTCCAGTCGATCGCCCCGAAATCGTGCTGACCGCGCTCCTCGTTCCACCGGAGGTCCGGGTCGGGGAGGGTGAGTCCCAGGACCTCTGCCTGCGGGACGCAGATGTCGACGAAGCGCTGCCGCAGCTCGTCGTTGGAATGCCGCTTGATCTTCCAGGTCATCGACTGGGCGGAGTGCGACGAGGCGTCGTCCGGCGGGCCGAACATCATCAGGGACGGCCACCACCAGCGGTTCACCGCGTCCTGGGCCATCTCGTGCTGTGCGGCCGTGCCGCCGCTGAGGGCCAGCAGCAGTTCGTAGCCCTGGCGCTGGTGGAAGGACTCCTCCTTGCAGACACGGACCATCGCGCGGGCGTAGGGGCCGTAGGAGCAGCGGCACAGAGGCACCTGGTTGGTGATCGCGGCGCCGTCCACGAGCCAGCCGATCGCGCCCACGTCCGCCCAGGTCAGGGTGGGGTAATTGAAGATCGACGAATACCGCTGACGGCCCGCGTGGAGCTTGTCGAGCAGCTCCTCGCGGCCCGTGCCCAGGGTCTCGGCCGCGCTGTACAGATAGAGGCCGTGTCCCGCCTCGTCCTGCACCTTGGCGATCAGGATGGCCTTGCGGCGCAGCGAGGGCGCTCGCGTGATCCAGTTGGCCTCGGGCTGCATGCCGATGATTTCGGAGTGGGCGTGCTGAGCCATTTGCCTGACCAGCGAGGCGCGGTAGGCATCGGGCATCCAGTCACGCGGCTCGATGCGCTCGTCGGCCGCCACCGCGGCGTCGAAGGCCGCTGCCAGGGCACCGTCCACCCCATCAGTACTGCCCGCTGTCGCCTGCGCTGTCTGGCCCGCAGTCACTGCCGCCATCCCGGACTCCCTACCGACCGATCGTTCGGTTCAATGACTTCAATGGTGAGTCTGCGGCCCGTAGGGTGTCAACCCTGTGGATAACTGACCGGGATCGACGGGGATCGGGGCGGGATGGATTCGTACGACGACAGGGGCGTCGGCGGCGGGGACGGGCGCGTTGCCGGTCCCGATTCGGGGACGCTTCCAACGGTTCCTGATCCGCGCACCGAACCCGGTCCGCAGCCTCCTCCCGAGCCGGGACCCGAGCCCGGTCCCGAGTCAGGACCGCGCCACGAGCCGGAGCCGCGGACGGAGCCTGATCCGCGCTCCGGGCCGGAGCCTCGTGCCGGAATGGCGGGGCTGTCGTTTCCGTACCAGGTCGCCGCCGCTGTGGCGCTGGCGGTGATCGGGCTGATCACCTGCACTCAGCTGGCGATGGTGTTCCTGCACGTCGCCCCCTCCAACACGATGACCAAGCAGCACGGCAAGGCGATCGACGAATGGGTCTATCCCGAGTTCGAGCAGAACTGGAAGCTCTTCGCTCCCAATCCGCTGCAGCAGAACATCGCCGTGCACGTCCGTGCTGAGATAGCCGGCGCCGACGGCCGTCGTACCACCCCCTGGATGAATCTCTCCGGCGAGGACGGCAAGGCGATACGCGCCAATCCGCTGCCCAGCCACGTCCAGCAGAACGAACTCCGCCGGGGCTGGGACTTCTACCTCGGGTCCCATGACAACCAGAACCGGCCCAACGGGCTGCGCGGCAACCTCTCCGAGCAGTACGTCCGCCGCATCGTCATGCTGCGCCTCGGCGAACACGACTACGGCGGCACCGTCGAACGGATCCAGGTCCGCTCCGAGGTGCGGTCCGTCCCGGCGCCCCCGTGGAGCGACGAGAAGATCAGTACGAAGCCGTCCTACCGGGTCCTGCCCTGGTGGACCGTCACCGCAGCCGACCTGCCCGAGGGCTCGGCGGACCCGAAGGAGACGGACCAGTGAGCACGCCCCGCCCCGGCCGCGACAGCAGGCTCGCCCGCGGTGTCCAGCGCATCACCGCCTCGTCCCTCGGCCCGTACCAGAGCGCCGTCATCCGGATCGGTTTCTCCGCCACGTACCTGCTGTTCCTGCTGCGGGAACTGCCGCACCGGCACGAGATGTACGGCCCCGACGCCCCGTGGCGCTGGGACATGGCGGAGAAGCTGATATCGAACAACCAGGCCTTCACCACACTCATGTGGTCGGACAGCACCGTCTGGTTCGAGATCGTGTACGCGCTGGCGCTGATCGCCGCCGCGCTGCTGCTGGTGGGCTGGCACACCCGCGCCATGTCCGTGCTGTTCATGGCCGGTGTGCTCTCGCTGCAGAACCGCAGCATCTTCATGGGTGACGGCGGCGACAACGTCCTCCATCTGATGGCGATCTACCTGGTGCTGACCCGGTGCGGTCAGGTCTGGTCCCTGGACGCCCGCCGTGCGGCACGCAGAGCGCGGGCGGCCGGAGCGGATGGTGCGGACGGGGGTGTTGAGCCGGACAGGAAGGCCGGCGGCGGGCGTCCGGTGCGCGGGGACGTGGCCGGTCCGCTGCTGTGGGTGGCGTTCGGCGCCGTTCTGATCGGTGCCACGGTGACGGACAGCCTGGGCGGAACCGTCTGGCTGCCGGCGCTGTTCTGGATTCTGTGGACCGGCCACGGCGCCTGGTGGGCCGTGAACCGGTACGCGCCGCACAGCGAGCCGCGCACCCTGCTCGACGTCATCGCCAATCTCGCCCACAACGCCACCCTCGTCGTGATCATGGCCGAGGTCTGCCTGATCTACTCCACCGCGGGCTGGTACAAGATCCAGGGTACGAGGTGGCAGGACGGCACAGCGCTCTACTACCCGCTCAAGCTCGACTACTTCACGCCGTGGCCCGGCCTCTCGGACATCCTCGCATCAAGCGGGGTGATGGTGATGGTGCTGACGTACGCCACGGTCATCGTGCAGGTCGCGTTCCCGTTCACCCTGTTCAACCGGCGGGTCAAGAACGTCCTGCTCGTCGTGATGATCGGCGAGCACGCCGGTATCGCCCTGCTGCTGGGGCTGCCCTTCTTCTCGATGGCCATGATCGCCGCGGACGCCGTCTTCCTGCCGACCGTCTTCCTGGTGTGGCTGGGGGGCCGGGCGGCGCTCGGGCGGGATCTGCTGTTCCGGGCGCGCGGCCAGGTGCCGGGGCCCCGGGGCGGCGCCGAGGACCGGGAGGCACCGCAGCACAGCGACTCCGGGGGCCATACGCTCGTCGGGTGAGCAGCGAGACCGGGAGCACCGGCAGTACCAGCAGGAATCCGTCGACCGATGAGTCCGCGACGGCCGAGCCGTCCGTGGAGGCTGAGCCGCCCGTGGTGGACGAGCCGGCCCAGTACGACGACGGGTTCGGGACGGAGATCGGCGTCGGGCCGCACCCGCTGCCCTGGCCCGTGGGCGAGCGTTACGACCCCGAGCTGCTCGCCCACGGCGACCGGCGCAATGTGGGCGACGCGTACCGGTACTGGACCCGGGAGGCGATCGTCGCCGATCTGGATCTGCGGCGGCACGACTTCCACGTGGCGGTGGAGAACTGGGGCCACGACTTCAATATCGGCTCGGTGGTGCGCACGGCGAACGCCTTCCTCGCCAAGGAGATCCACATCGTGGGGCGGCGGCGCTGGAACCGCCGCGGGGCGATGGTCACCGACCGCTACCAGCATGTCCGCCACCATCCCGAGACCACGGATCTGACTGCCTGGGCGGCGGCCGAGGGGCTCCCGATCATCGGCATCGACAATCTGCCGGGCGCCGTGCCGCTGGAGCGGACCGAGCTGCCGCGGCGGTGTGTGCTGCTGTTCGGGCAGGAGGGGCCGGGACTGACCGAGGAGGCCCGTAAGCACGCGTCGATGGTGTGCTCGATCGCGCAGTTCGGATCCACACGGTCGATCAACGCGGGTGCGGCGGCGGCGATTGCCATGCATGCGTGGGTGCAGCGGTATGCGGATATTCCGGGTGCGGGTGCGGGTGCGGGTGCGGGTGCGGCGGGCCCGGCCTCTGGGTGAGGGACCGGGGCGAGGACGAGCGGGCCGGGTGGGGTGCCCGCGGCGGCTGTCCCCTACCCGCCCCTTCCCGTAACCGGGGGCTCTGCCCCCGGGCCCCCGGTCCTCAAACGCCGGACGGGCTGAGTGGTGTGCCGGACGGGGTGACGGGAAGCGCCCGTCAGCGCTGGCGGCGGACTTCCAGGGTGCGGAAGCGGTTGGAGACGAAGGCCCCGTCGCACAGGGCCGCGTTGGCCGCCGGGTTGCCGCCCGAGCCATGGAAGTCGGAGAACGCCGCCGTCTGGTTCACGTACACCCCGCTGGTCAGATTCAGCGAGAGCTGGGCCGACTCGTCCAGGCAGACGTCCACCAACGCGTCCTCCACCTCGGGTGATGTGGTGTACGCGCCCACCGTCATCGCGCCCTTGTCGCGGATCGTGCGGCGCAGCAGCTCCACGGCGTCCGCCGTCGAGTCGACCGCGACCGCGAACGAGACCGGGCCGAAGCACTCCGACAGGCAGGGGGAGTCGTCGTCCGGCTTGGGGCCGTCCAGCTTGACGATGAGCGGCGTACGGACCACCGCCTTCGGGAAGTCGGGGTTGGCCACCTCCTTGGAGGGCAGAGCGACTTCGCCGAGCTTCGCGGCCTCCTCCAGACGGGCCCGGACATCCGGGTTGACCAGGGCGCCGAGCAGGGCGTTCGCCCGCGCGTCGTCACCCAGGAGCCCGGTGACCGCCGCGGCGATGTCGCCGACCACGTCGTCGTACGTCTTCTCGCCGATGTCCGTCGTGATGCCGTTCCGGGGGATCAGCAGGTTCTGCGGGGTGGTGCACATCTGGCCGCTGTAGAGGGAGAGCGAGAACGCCAGGTTGGAGAGCATGCCGCGGTAGTCGTCGGTGGAGTCGAGGACGATCGTGTTGACCCCGGCCTTCTCCGTATAGACCTGTGCCTGAAGGGCGTTGGCCTCCAGCCAGTCACCGAACGCCGTGGAACCGGTGTAGTCGATGATCCTGATCTCCGGTCGGACCGCCAGGGACTTGGCGATGCCCTCGCCCGGCCGCTCCGCGGCCAGGGCGACCAGGTTGGGGTCGAAGCCCGCCTCGGCGAGCACCTCGCGCGCCAGCTGGACCGTGAGGGCCAGCGGAAGCACCGCACGGGGATGCGGCTTGACCAGGACGGGATTGCCGGTGGCGAGAGAGGCGAAGAGGCCCGGATAGCCGTTCCACGTGGGGAAGGTGTTGCAGCCGATCAGCAGCGAGATGCCGCGGCCCGCCGCGGTGAACGTCTTGTGCAGCTCGATCGGGTCGCGCTTGCCCTGCGGCTTGGACCAGTCCGCGGTGTGCGGGGCGCGGACCTGCTCCTCGTACGCGTACGCCACCGCTTCCAGGCCGCGGTCCTGGGCGTGCGGGCCACCGGCCTGGAACGCCATCATGAAGGCCTGCCCGCTGGTGTGCATCACCGCGTGGCCGAACTCATGGGTGCGGGCGCTGATCCGGGCCAGGATCTCCAGGCAGACCAGGGCCCTGGTCTCCGGTCCCGCCGCGCGCCAGGCCGGCATACCCGCGCGCATCGCCGGGATCAGGACGTCCGGATCGGCGTGCGGGTACTCGACACCGAGCTCCGGTCCGTACGGGGAGACCTCCCCGCCCGTCCATCCGTCGGTGCCCGGCTGGCCGAGATCGATACGGGTGTTCAGCACGGCGTCGAAGGCGGCCTTGCCCTCGGCGGCGCCCAGGCTGCCGGGGGAGCCGCCCTCGCCGTACGCCTTCGGGTGCTCGGGGTGCGGGGACCAGTAGGCACGCGAGCGGATCGCGTCGAGGGCCCGGTCGAGCGTGGGGCGGTGCTTCTCGGTCAGCAGGTGCGGGGAGAGCTCGGCGGCCATGACGGACCAACTCCTCATCGAGCTGGGCAGGGACGGGCGGACAGAGTTAGAGTAACCGAACGATCGGTCGGGACAAGGGGCCCCACGAAACCTGTGGACAACTCGTAGGGGAGGATCGCTGGCATGACCACGGCCAAGCGGGACACGTACACCCCGGAGACTCTGCTCACCGTCGCTGTCCGTGTATTCAACGAGCGCGGCTACGACGGCACGTCCATGGAGCACCTCTCGAAGGCGGCGGGGATCTCCAAGTCGTCCATCTATCACCATGTGACCGGCAAGGAAGAGCTGCTGCGGCGGGCGGTCAGCCGGGCGCTGGACGGCCTCTTCGGAATCCTCGACGAATCGGGTGCGACGCGAGGCCGCGCGATCGGGCGGGTCGAGTACGTCACCCGCCGTACCGTCGAGGTGCTGATAGCCGAACTGCCTTACGTCACGCTGCTGCTGCGGGTGCGGGGCAACACGAAGACCGAGCGCTGGGCGCTGGAGCGGCGGCGCGAGTTCGACCAGCGGGTGGGCGATCTGCTCAAGGCCGCGGTCGCGGACGGCGACCTCCGCTCCGACGTGGACATACGCCTCGCGACCCGGCTGCTTTTCGGCATGGTCAACTCGCTGGTGGAGTGGTACCGGCCGTTGCCGGACGGCGGTGCGGAGCGGGAGCAGCTCGCGGACACCGTCGTGCAGCTGGCCTTCGACGGCATGAAGTCCAGCCGCTGAGCGCGTGTTACGGCAGTTGTTCTCGTCTCAGGTGAGCTCTGTGGGGCGGTCGGGGCCCGGGGCCAGGTCCGTCTCCTCGAACACCAGCAGGGTGCGGGTGGAGAGCACCTCCGGGATGGACTGGATCCTGGTCAGCACCAGATCGCGCAGTGACTGGTTGTCCTGCGTGTGCACCAGCAGCAGGACGTCGAAATCGCCGCTGACCAGCGCGATGTGCGTGGCTCCCGGCAGCGCCTGGAGCTGCTCGCGGACCGTGCGCCAGGAATTCTGGACGATCTTGAGCGTGATGTAGGCGGAGGCCCCCTGCCCCGCCCGTTCGTGGTTCACCCGCGCGCTGAAGCCCCGGATCACCCCGTCGTCGATGAGCCGGTTGATCCGGGCGTAGGCGTTGGCGCGCGAGACGTGGACGCGATCGGCCACCGACCGTATCGAGGTGCGGCCGTCCGTCTGGAGCAACCGGAGGATGGCACGGTCGATGGAGTCGAGCGGCCGTGCCGGAGGAATCCGGCCGGGGTCCTCGCTCCCGTCGGCCATTTGTTCAGCTGCCATGTTCCCGCGCCTCCCTGTCCTGGACGAGCTGTCTCCATCCCAGGCTGTGGAGAACCGTTTGTCCACAGGCTGACGGCGCCTGTAGCCAAAATGCGCTCGCGACCGAACAATCGGTAGGTGAGGCACACCACATACGTGTCTCGCGTAGTGCTTGATATATGGACATATTTCACCACCCCTCGATACCCCTTCGATATCGGGCACCCCTGATGTCGAAAGCTGCCGCTCGATACCCCTCGTTGCCAGGAGGTGCTTGTCATGACGGTCCAAGAGCTGCCCGGCGCGGCCGCCTACCGGCCCACGCCGCCCCCGGCGTGGAAGCCGCTCACCGACCCGGCGCCGCTGCTCCCGGACCCCGAGCCGTACCGCGTGCTCGGTACGGACGCCGCGGCCGACGCAGATCCCGAGCTGCTGCGGCGGCTCTACACCGAGCTGGTGCGCGGCCGGCGGTACAACACCCAGGCGACCGCCCTCACCAAGCAGGGCAGGCTCGCCGTCTATCCGTCGAGCACGGGGCAGGAGGCCTGCGAGATCGCGGCCGCCCTGGTGCTCGAGGAGCGGGACTGGCTCTTCCCCAGCTACCGCGACACACTCGCGGCCGTGGCGCGGGGGCTGGACCCGGTCGAGGCGCTGACGCTGCTGCGAGGCGACCGGCACACCGGCTACGACCCGCGCGAGCACCGCATCGCCCCGCTCTGCACCCCGCTCGCCACCCAGCTGCCGCATGCCGTGGGCCTGGCGCACGCGGCGCGGCTCAAGGGGGACGACGTGGTCGCGCTCGCCATGGTCGGTGACGGCGGCACCAGTGAGGGCGATTTCCACGAGGCGCTGAATTTCGCGGCCGTCTGGAAGGCCCCGGTCGTCTTTCTCGTGCAGAACAACGGCTTCGCCATCTCCGTACCGCTGGCCAAGCAGACCGCGGCACCCTCCCTGGCGCACAAGGCCGTGGGGTACGGGATGCCGGGCCGGCTGGTCGACGGGAACGACGCGGCGGCCGTGCACCAGGTGCTCTCCGAGGCGGTCCAGCGGGCCAGGAGCGGTGGCGGCCCGACGCTCGTGGAGGCCATCACCTACCGCATGGACGCGCATACGAACGCCGACGACGCGACCCGCTACCGCGGCGACAGCGAGGTCGAGGCGTGGCGGGCGCACGATCCGGTCCAGCTCATGGAGCGGGAGCTGACCGGGCGCGGACTGCTCGACGACGACGGCATAGAGGAGGCGCGCACGGCCGCCGAGCGGATGGCCGCCGGACTGCGCGAGCGGATGAACGCGGATCCGGTGCTCGACCCGATGGATCTCTTCACCCATGTGTACGCGGAGCAGACCACCCAGTTGCGTGAGCAGGCGGCCCGCCTGCGCGTCGAGCTGGACGCGGAGAACGAGCAGCACGGCACGGACGACGGGGGAGCAGGGCGATGACCACCGCAGCGGCCACGGCCGGAGAGCGGACGGCGAGGGCCAAACCCGCCACCATGGCGCAGGCCCTCGGGCGTGCGCTGCGCGACGCGATGGCGGAGGACCCCTCCGTGCACGTCCTCGGGGAGGACGTCGGGACGCTCGGCGGTGTCTTCCGGATCACCGACGGCCTGGCGAAGGAGTTCGGTGAGGACCGTTGCACCGACACCCCGCTGGCCGAGGCCGGCATCCTCGGGGCGGCCGTCGGCATGGCGATGTACGGGCTGCGGCCCGTCGTCGAGATGCAGTTCGACGCCTTCGCCTATCCGGCGTTCGAGCAGCTCATCAGCCATGTCGCCAAGATGCGGAACCGGACCGGGGGCGCGATGCCGCTGCCGATCACGGTCCGGGTGCCGTACGGAGGCGGAATCGGCGGCGTCGAGCACCACAGCGACTCCTCCGAGGCGTATTACATGGCGACCCCCGGTCTCCACGTAGTCACGCCCGCCACGGTCGATGACGCCTATGGGCTGCTGCGGGCCTCGATCGCCTCCGACGATCCGGTGGTGTTCCTGGAGCCCAAGCGGCTCTACTGGTCGAAGGCGGACTGGTCGCCACAGGCGCCCGCCGCCGTGGAGCCCATAGGGCGGGCCGTCGTGCGCCGGTCCGGACGCAGTGCGACGCTGATCACGTACGGGCCGTCGCTGCCCGTCTGCATGGAGGCCGCAGAGGCCGCGGTCGAGGAGGGCTGGGACCTCGAAGTCGTCGATCTGCGCTCGCTGGTGCCGTTCGACGACGAGACGGTGGCCGCGTCCGTGCGGCGCACCGGCCGTGCGGTCGTCGTCCACGAGTCCACCGGCTTCGGCGGTCCGGGCGGCGAGATCGCGGCCCGGATCACCGAGCGCTGCTTCCACCATCTGGAGGCGCCGGTGCTGCGCGTCGCCGGTTTCGACATCCCGTACCCGCCGCCGATGCAGGAGCGACACCACCTGCCGGGCGTGGACCGGGTGCTCGACGCCGTCGCGCGACTGCAGTGGGAGGCGGAGCACTGATGCCGCAGGTACTCGAGTTCAAGCTTCCGGATCTCGGTGAGGGGCTGACCGAGGCCGAGATCGTGCGCTGGCTGGTGGAGGTCGGCGATGTCGTCGCCATCGATCAGCCGGTCGTCGAGGTCGAGACGGCCAAGGCGATGGTGGAGGTGCCGTGCCCGTACGGGGGCGTGGTGACCGCGCGGTTCGGCGAGGAGGGTGCGGAACTCCCGGTCGGGGCACCGTTGCTGACGGTCGCGGTCGGGTCCGTGGAGCCGTCCGGGAGTACGGCGGAATCCGGGTCCGGTACGGGGGCCGCCGGGGCGGAATCGTCCGGGTCGGGCAATGTGCTGGTGGGGTACGGGACCGGCGCGCCGGCGGTGCGCCGGAGGCGGGTCCGCCCGGAGGGACTCTCGGCGCCGGCCGCCGCTCCCGCCACCTCCTTTACTCCCGTTCCTTCCGTTGCTCCTGTGTCCGCTGAGGCCGCAGCGGGTTCCGGCGTCGTTCCGGGCGGGGTACGGGGGCCGGTCGCCGTTGTCTCCCCGTTGGTGCGCAAGCTCGCGCGGCAGCACGATCTCGATCTGCGGCAGCTCTCCGGCTCCGGGCCCGACGGGCTGATCCTGCGGGCCGACGTGGAGTCCGCCATCCGGTCCGTTGCCGAGGCCCCGCAGCAGGCCGCGGTGACGGACCGGGCACCGGTGCGTCCGGCCGGTGAACGGGTTCCGTTGCGCGGAGTACGGGGCGCGGTCGCCGACAAGCTGGCGCGCAGCCGGCGCGAGATCCCCGACGCCACCTGCTGGGTGGACGCCGATGCCACCGAGCTGATGGCGGCCAGAGCGGCGATGAACGGCGCCGGTGGTCCCGGTGCCGGGCCCAAGGTGTCGGTGCTCGCGCTGCTCGCCCGTATCTGCACGGCCGCCCTGGCCCGGTACCCCGAACTCAACTCCACGGTGGACCAGGAAGCGCGGGAGATCGTGCGGCTCTCCGGTGTCCACCTCGGGTTCGCGGCCCAGACCGAGCGGGGGCTCGTCGTCCCGGTCGTACGGGACGCGCAGGCGCGCGACACGGAGTCGATCGGGGCCGAGATCACCCGGCTCACCGAGGCCGCCAGGACGGGGACGCTGAAGCCGGCGGAGCTTACCGGTGGCACGTTCACGCTCAACAACTACGGGGTGTTCGGGGTCGACGGTTCCACCCCGATCATCAACCACCCCGAGGCGGCGATGCTCGGTGTCGGCCGCATCGTCCCCAAGCCGTGGGTGCACGAGGGGGAGCTGGCCGTCCGGCGGGTCGTCCAGCTCTCGCTGACCTTCGACCACCGGGTCTGCGACGGCGGCACGGCGGGAGGCTTCCTGCGCTACGTGGCCGACTGTGTGGAACAGCCGACGCTGCTCTTGCGGATGCTGTAGGCACGGCCGCCGGTTCTCCTGCTGCTGGTTCTCCCTGTTCCGTTCCGCGTTGATCCACGGGATCGCGGACGGGGAGGACCCACCGGGGCGGACGGCCCGCATACTCGGGGCATGACCGCGTATGACGCCATCGTTCTCGCCGGAGGTGCCGCCAAGCGGCTCGGCGGCGCCGACAAGCCGGGGCTCCGGATCGGTGGCCGTGCACTGCTGGACCGGGTGCTCGCTGCCTGTTCCGACGCCGGGACCACGGTGGTGGTGGGGGGCAGACGGCCCACGGTGCGCCCGGTGACCTGGGCGTGTGAAGAGCCCCGGGGCGGCGGTCCGTTGGCCGCGCTCGGTGCCGGGGTGCGGCACACGGCGGCGGAACGCCTGCTGGTGCTCTCGGCCGATCTGCCGTTCCTCGGCGCGGACACGGTCGGGTCCCTGCTGGCGGCTGTCGGCCAGGGCGACCACGAGGGCGCCGTCTGCACCGATCAGGACGGCCGTGACCAGCCGCTGGTGGCCGTCTACCGGGCGGAGCCGTTGCGCCGCGAACTGGCTCTGCTCGCCGCTGAGCACGGTGGACTCGCCGGACTGCCCCTGCGGTTGCTGACGCACGAGCTGCGGCTCTCCCGGGTGGCTGCGGACCCGCTCGCCTCGTTCGACTGCGACACCTGGGAGGACATCGCTTCGGCCAGGGCCCGGATCAGAGACCATGGGACCGTGCTGGACGAATGGATCACCGCAGTCAAGAACGAACTGGCCATCGAGCTCGACGTCGACACCGCCGTCCTGCTCGACCTCGCCCGTGACGCCGCCCACGGCGTCGCCAGGCCCGCCGCGCCCCTGACGACCTTCCTGGTCGGGTACGCGGCGGCGAAGGCGAGCAGCGACGGGGGCGGACCCGAGGCGGTGGCCGAGGCGGCCCGCAAGGCCGCCGCGCTCGCTCTCCGGTGGGCGGACGAGACCGAGACGCCATGACGGGCCGCAGCGGTAGTACCGGGCGGCTCCGGCGGCCCCCGGCTGCCGCGAAAACCGTCGCCGAGCCCGCCGAGCCAGCCCAGTCCCGCGAGCCCGCCGAGCCCGCTCACTCCTCCCAGTCCTCCAAGTCCGCTGACGCCGCAGCGCGCCGCGCAGCCGAGGCCGAGGCCGACGAGGAGCGGGCCGTCGCGCAGGCCCTCGCGCTGGTCGGCCGACGGCCGTACAGCGACGCGCGCCCTGAACCCGGTCCCGGCCCCCGCCCCCGCCCCGGACCTGAAACGGCCAGTGGCCCCGACCGGTCCCGCAACCAGTCCCCCGACCCCGACCAGTCCCCCACCCCATCCCCATCCCCATCCCCCGCAGCCGCCTCCGATCCCACCCCCGCCTCCGAGGACGAGCACCGCCCCGGTGCGCGCGGCCGGCGGCGTGCCCACGCGACCCCGTGGGGCGAGGCCCGTGCCGTCGCGGCCCGCGCCGGGCGCCAGGTTCCGCCCCGCACCGGACGCCTCTCCCTCGACCACGCGCTCGGACACGTGCTGGCCGAGCCGCTCGCCGCGCTCACCGATCTCCCGTCCTTCGACACCTCCGCCATGGACGGCTGGGCCGTCGCAGGGCCGGGGCCGTGGTACGTCCGGGAGGACGGGGGCGTCCTCGCCGGCCACGCCGCCCCCGCGCCGCTCCCCGACGGTGACGCCGTCCGCATCGCCACCGGCGCCCGTATCCCGGCCGACGCCACCGCCGTCATCCGGAGCGAACACGCCCAGGCCGACGCGGCCAGGGGGCTGCTGTACGCGTTGCGGCAGGTGAGTCCCGGGCAGGACATCAGGCCGCGCGGACAGGAGTGCCGCTCCGGGGAGCAGCTCCTCCCCGCCGGAACGCTGGTGACGCCCGCCGTTCTCGGGCTGGCCGCTGCCGCCGGGTACGACGAACTGCTCACCCGTCCCCGGCCGCGCGTCGATGTCCTCGTCCTGGGCGACGAACTGCTGACGGCAGGGCTGCCCCACGACGGGCTGATCCGTGACGCACTCGGCCCGATGATCGGCCCCTGGCTGCGCGCGCTGGGCGCCGAGGTCTCCGCCCCCTGCCGCCTCGGTGACGACGCGGAAGCCCTCCGGCAGGCGCTCGTCCTCTCCGAAGCCGATCTGGTCATCACCACCGGCGGCACCGCCGCGGGACCGGTCGACCATGTGCACCCCGTGCTCGCCGATCTGGGGGCCGAGTTGCTCGTCGACGGTGTCGCCGTCCGTCCTGGACACCCCATGCTGCTGGCCCGGCTCCGTGCCGGGGGGCCGTATCTCGTGGGGCTGCCCGGCAACCCCCTGGCCGCCGTGTCCGGGCTGCTCACGCTTGCCGAGCCGCTGCTCAGCGGGCTGGCGGGCCGGACGTCGCAGGGCCTCTACCGCGTCGCGGTCCGTGGCGACGTGCACGGCCACCCGCACGACACCCGGCTGGTCCCCGTGGTCCACCGCGCTGAAGGCCCCGGTGAGTTCGGCCACAGTGGCGCCGGAACCGGCGAGGGGGCGGATCACGTCGTACCCCTGCATTACAACGGTCCCGCCATGCTGCGCGGGATCGCCGCCGCGGACGGGCTGGCCGTCGTGGAGCCGGGCGGGGTACGGTCCGGCACCGAGGTGGAGATCCTCGATCTACCGTGGGCCCCGGCGACGCCGTGGACTGAAGGGTGTTTCACGTGAAACTTCCCGGCCATGACGCGATGGCCAGGCGTGCCGAGGAGCATGGCGTACCCACCCGGGTGATGCTTCCGCGCCGGGTCGTCGACGGACCGGCTCGACAGGTCGCCAAGCGGCTGATGATGGCGCTGATGGTGCTGGCTGCCACGGTGCTGATCGTCTGGGT
The DNA here is from genome assembly GCF_044756945.1 of Streptomyces sp. NPDC091387. Taxonomy (NCBI): domain Bacteria; kingdom Bacillati; phylum Actinomycetota; class Actinomycetes; order Kitasatosporales; family Streptomycetaceae; genus Streptomyces; species Streptomyces sp. NPDC091387. Next base: position 192,485 of record NZ_JBIVTZ010000016.1, read on the forward strand.
CGACCGCGGCGGCTATCACGACGCGGCCGATGGCAAGGTCGACCTCCTGGACGCGGTCTACTACGCGACGGTCACCCTCTCGACCACCGGGTACGGCGACATCACCCCGTACAGCGACGGCGCCCGGCTCATCAATGTGGTGCTCGTGACACCGCTGCGCGTGCTCTTCCTCATCATCCTGGTCGGCACCACCCTTGAGGTCCTCACGGAGCGGACCCGGGAGGACTTCCGGCTGAAGCGTTGGAGAACCAACTTGCGTGACCACACCGTCGTCGTCGGCTTCGGCACGAAGGGCCGCTCGGCCATTCAGACCCTCTGCGCGACCGGCCTGAAGAAGGAACAGATCGTCATCGTCGACCCGGCGTCCAAGGTGATAGAGATCGCCAACGCCGAGGGGTTCACCGGAGTGCTCGGTGATGCGACACGCAGCGATGTGCTGCTGCGGGCCGAGCTGCAGAAGGCACGTCAGATCATCATCGCCACCCAGCGGGACGACACGGCGGTCCTGGTCGCGCTGACCGCGCGCCAGCTCAACCGCGGCGCGAAGATCGTCGCCGCGGTGCGCGAGGAGGAGAACGCCCCGCTGCTGCGGCAGTCCGGTGCCGACGCCGTGATCACCAGTGCCAGTGCGGCGGGCCGGCTGCTCGGCCTCTCCGTACTCAGCCCCAGTGCGGGCACGGTGATGGAGGACCTGATCCAGCAGGGCAGCGGGCTCGATCTGGTCGAACGGCCGGTGATAAAGGCCGAGGTGGGCAAGAACGTCCGCGAGACCGACGATCTCGTGGTCAGCGTGCTGCGCGGTCACCGGCTGCTCGGTTACGACGATCCGGCGGCCAGCCCCCTCCAGCTGACGGACCGGCTGATCACTATCGTGCGGGTCACGAATGCACCGCCCACGAGCCACACCCCGCCGACAGCCCCGCGCCCCTGACCCGGGCCACCCCGATCGCACCCCGCCGCAGCCGTCGGCACCACGCCGCAGGGCATCGCGCCGCAGGGCACCGCGCCGCAGGGCACCGCGCCGCAGGGCGCCGCACCGCAGGGCACGGCACGGCACGGAGTAGCCTCGCGGCCATGCATGCGATCACGATCCCCGAACCCGGTGGCCCCGAGGCGCTCGTGTGGGCCGAGGTGCCCGATCCCGTACCCGGTGAGGGCGAGGTCCTCGTCGATGTCGTCTCCAGCGCGGTCAACCGTGCGGATGTGCTCCAGCGGCAGGGGTTCTACAACCCGCCGCCCGGGGCCTCCCCCTACCCGGGTCTGGAGTGCGCGGGCCGGATCTCCGCCGTCGGCCCCGGTGTCACCGGCTGGTCGGTCGGCGACGAGGTCTGCGCGCTGCTGGCCGGCGGCGGTTACGCGGAGAAGGTCGCCGTACCCGCCGGGCAGCTGCTCCCCGTACCGGCCGGACTGGACCTCGTCCTCGCCGCGGCGCTCCCCGAAGTGACCGCGACCGTCTGGTCCAACGTGTTCATGGTGGCCCATCTGCGCCCCGCAGAGACCCTGTTGGTGCACGGCGGGTCCAGCGGCATCGGCACGATGGCGATCCAGCTCGCCAAGGCGGTCGGCGCCCGGGTCGCGGTGACCGCGGGAGGACCCGGGAAGCTGGCACGCTGTGCGGAACTCGGTGCCGACATCCTGATCGACTACCGGGAGCAGGACTTCGTCGAGGAGCTCGGCAGGGCGACGGACGGTGCGGGCGCCGACGTCATCCTCGACATCATCGGTGCGAAGTACCTGGACCGGAACGTGCAGGCGCTCGCCGTCAACGGCAGGCTCGCGATCATCGGTCTCCAGGGCGGCGCCAAGGGCGAACTCAACCTGGGTGCCCTGCTGACCAAGCGGGCCGCCGTCACGGCGACCTCGCTGCGCGGCCGCCCGCTCGCCGAGAAGGCCGCGATCGTCGCGGCCGTGCGCGAGCACGTCTGGCCGCTCATCACCGACGGCGTCGTGTGGCCGGTGGTGGACCGTACGCTGCCGATGCAGGACGCGGCCGAGGCGCACCGGGTGATGGAGTCCAGCACGCACATCGGCAAGGTGCTCCTCCGCTCGCCCGCAGCCGCCTGAACCACCCGACCCGAACCCGAAAGGCCCGCCACCCGAAAGGCCCGCCACCCGAAAGGCCCGCCGGACAAAAGGCCCGCCGGACCCGACGGACCCGGCACCCGAAGAGCCCGGCACACGAACAACGTGTGCCGGGCTCTTCGGGCGTTCTGACAGATCGGCAGGGGCGTAAGGGGGTACGGGACCGGGGTTACAGGTACGGGCCCGATCGGATCGCCCCGTGCGGGTCGCCGCCGCCTTCCTCCTCCTCGTGACCACTGCCGGGAGGCAGGGCGCGGCGCATCTGCTCCAGTTGCGCGCGGGCCGCCATCTGCTGGGCGAACAGCGCCGTCTGGATACCGTGGAAGAGGCCCTCCAGCCAGCCCACCAACTGGGCCTGCGCGATCCGGAGTTCCGCCTCGGAGGGAACCGACTCCTCGGTGAACGGGAGCGAGAGCCGCTCCAGCTCCTCCACCAGCTCCGGCGCGAGGCCGTCCTCCAGCTCCTTGACCGAGCTGGTGTGGATCTCCTTCAGGCGTACGCGGCTCGCCTCGTCGAGGGGCGCCGCCCTGACCTCCTCCAGGAGCTGCTTGATCATGCTGCCGATGCGCATGACCTTCGCGGGCTGTTCGACCATCTCCGTCACCGGGACCTCGCGCGACTCGTCGTCAGTGCCACCGCCGCCGATCGCCATTCCGTCCTGTCCCACCACGAGGACTTGGGGGTGCTCCTGCGACCGTTCATTCCTCGGCATCTCCATGTCGTCCATTGTCTCGCACACCTGCCGGACAGCACTGTGGTGCCCCCGGAAAGGTGTGATCCACCCTTTCCGGGGGCACCGGAACCACCGCGGAGCAGCCGGTCAGCCCGCTGACCGGGCCTCCCGCCCGGTCATCCGGCGCGCCGCGACAGCGACAGCCGGGAGCGGGTGAACACCGCCGCCAGCAACCCGGCCAGCAGCGGGACGACCACGGCCAGCAGCCCGATGGTCGCCCAGGGCAGCACGATCGGGGTGTACGCGGACTCCATCGGGTCCAGCCGCATCGCCTTCAGCGCGTTGCGCAGGTCGATCAGGCGCAGCGCCACCGCGGGCAGCAGCCCCGCGGCCGTGCCGAGCAGCACCCCGGTGAGCGCCACCACCAGGCACTGGAACCCGGACAGCCTCCGCCGCACCCCCGGGGGCGCGCCCACCGCGCTGAGCGTGGTGAGGTCGGCCTCCGCGTCGGCCTTGGAGAGCCCGGTGGTGATCGCGGCCGCGCCCATGGTCACCACTCCGGCGAACAGCGTCAGCACCAGCAGCATGATGTCCTCGCGGTCTCTGGATTCGGTTCCGGACTGCATGTAGACGTTCCCGCCGGCCTGCTCGATCGAGGCCTGGATCCGCTGCTGCTGGGCGTCCGTAGGAGGGTGGGAGACGGCGTACACCGTGCCGTACTTCGCGGTGTGCAGGCCGAGCCGCTGGGCGGTTTTCTCCGGCATGATCATGCGGATTCCGGGTGTCTCCGTGTACTTCGCGTCCGCGACGTACACCTTCATCCGGTCCGTCGTCGTCCTGGCCGGTCCCGGATGCAGGGCGCGGTTCTTCTTGTCCTTGTCGCTGTACCGGTGGACCGCCTTGACCGTGACCTGGCCGTCCTTCGCGTACGCCCGGTTGAGCAGCACGGGGATGCCCGCCTCCAGCGCCTTGGCGGCGGCCGGGTCGTCGAGCTTCACGTACGTCTTCAGCAGCGACGCGTCGCCCACGACGATGTTGCTCCCGCCGCCGCCGAAGGTGTTGATGGTGTAGCGCTCGTCCACGCACTCGGGGGAGTGCATCATGCTGCGGTGCTCGTCGTCGCTCAGCCGTACGGCGAGCTCCTTGGCACCCTTGCTGTTGAGCGGGCAGGTGTGCCCCTTGCCGGTGGGCTTGACCAGGTCCAGCTTGCCGCAGCTGTCCTCGTCGTCGTAGTAGGTGTCGCAGTCACTGCCCGCCCAGACCCGGGAGATCCCGGCGGGTCCGCCGGTGGGCTTCATGTTCCGCTCCACGGCCGCCTGCGCCAGCGGGAGCTGCCCGGGTGCCGCGTTGCCCTCGTCGTCCATGGTGTACAGCACGACCGCGTTCGGGCTGAGCATCGGCGTGTAGTCGTACTCTCCCTCGGCCGCCTGGCTGGACATGTACGTGGCGATGGCCACCGAGCCCGCGACCGCGGCCATGACCGCCGCGACCGCCGGAGCCGTTCGTCCGCGGTTGCGGGCCGCGTCGCGCAGCGCCATCCGGGGCGAGAGCGGCAGGGTGCGGCCGAGCCGGCCGAGCAGCCCGACGATCACCGGGATGCAGCAGAGGAGCCCCAGCTCGGCGACCACCGAGCCGGCGGCGACCCCGGTGGAGTTGCCGGTGGTGCCGCCCAGGACGGCGATCGCGATGCCGAGGCCCATGACGCAGGCGCCCACGATCGGCAGGACCCGGGAGCCGCGCCGGACCCCGCGGTGCCCGGTGAGCGATTCCAGTACGGACTGACGGCCCGCCACGATCGCCGGGGCCAACGCCGCCAGCACCCCGGTGACCAGCCCGACAGCGGCGATGACCAGCAGTTCCTTCGGATTCAGGGCGAGCGAGCCGAAGCGGTTTCCGGCCCGCTCCTCGATCAGCGGCCGGAACACCGCCGTCAGCGCCAGCCCGGCCACCACCCCCACCACGGCTCCGACGCCGCCGAGCACCAGCCCGCCGGAGAGGACCACGGCCCGGACATGGCGCCGGTCCCCGCCGCAGGTGCCGACGAGGCCGAGCTGACGGCGCGAGCGGCGCGCACCGACGGCGAAGGCCGGTCCGGCGAGCAGCACGACCTCCAGGACCGCCATGGCGACGACCGTGATGAGGGCCGCACTGAGCTCGTCGGAGTTCCCGGACGGGTAGTTGTTGCTGCCCCGCTTCCGGATCAGCGGGACCTCGGAGTCCGGCGGCGGGTCGAGGACGACCTGACGGGAGGCGACGAGGGCGCCCTTCTTGTTGGCCGCCATCACGTCCGGCCAGCTGACGCCCTTTCCGTTGTTCGCCTTCACCAGCCAGGTCAGGTCGCCGGCGTTCGGCGGCAGCACCTTCTTGTCGCGGGCGGCGGTGGCCTTCCACGGGGCGATGACCGCGCCCGGGTCGGCGTACAGCGCCTTGGCCGCCAGGTTGTCCGGCTGCTCGACCGCGCCGGTGATGGTGTACTTCTGCTCCGGTCCGCGCACGGTGATGTGTGAACCGACGTGCAGCCCGGTCGACTTCAGGAACGGCTCGGTGGCGACGATGTCGCCCGTGCCCTTGGGGAACGATCCGTCGACGAGGTCCACCTTGCCGCGCGCCAGCGGGTCCGCGGTCCGGAACTCGGTGATGTCCGCGTTCGCGACGCCGTACCCGGTGGTGACGCTTGCGGGCACGGACTGGATGCTGATGCCGCGCGCACCCTTGGGGAACGCGGTCCGCAGGTCGAGTGCGGGAATGTCCTCGGGCGACGGCGCGGTGTCGCTGAGGGGGCGGTAGTCGTCCCCGGTGACCGACTGGTCCAGGGGGCCGGCCTGCGAGTCGTTGAACAGCGCGTCGGCCGAACCCATCTGAGCCGTCAGCTTCTCGGCGGTGGTGAGCTCCACACTGCGGTACGTCACATCGAGCGCGGTGACCCCGAGCACGGGCACGGCGATCATCGCGACCACCAGTGCGCTGCGGCCCTTGGCGCGCAGGGCGTCGCGCCGGGCTATCCGGAGGGCGGCGCGCCACCCCGTGAACACGCTCACTCGCCGCTCCCGGCGGCGAGCAGCGAATCGGCCCCGACGCTCAGCGTCTGGTCGACGATCGAACCGTCCCGCAGGAAGACGACCCGGTCCGCCCAGGCGGCGTAGCGCGGTTCGTGCGTCACCATCACCCCGGCCGCGCCCTGGTCGCAGCGTTTGCGCAGCAGCGCGAGGACGGCCTCGCCGGTCTCGGAGTCGAGCGCCCCGGTCGGTTCGTCGGCGAGCACCAGGCGCCGGTCCCCCACCAGCGCGCGGGCTATCGCGACGCGCTGCTGCTGGCCGCCGGACATCTCGTCCGGGAAGCGGTCCCCGATCTCCAGGAGGTTCATCTCCTCCAGGGCGGCACGGGCCTCCTTGCGCGCTTTGCGCACCGGGATGCCGTCGAGCTCACGCGGCAGGGCGACGTTCTCGGCGGCGGTCAGGGCGGGGATCAGGTTGTAGTCCTGGAAGACGTAGCCGACGCTGCGGCGGCGCAGGGCGGCCACGCCCTTGCGGCCGAGCGAGGAGATGTCCTGGCCCTCGATGACGACGTGGCCCGAGGTCGCGGTGTCGAGGCCGCCGGCGATCGTCAGCAGGGTGGACTTGCCCGAGCCGGAAGGGCCCATCACGGCGACGAGCTCACCGGCGTGAACCGACAGGTCGATGCCGCGCAGGGCGTGCACCTCGGCGATGCCCGTGCCGTGCGTGCGGGTGAGTGAGCGGAGTTCGAGCACCGGCGCATCCACCGGTAGGGGCGGGGCGGCTGGGGACGGGGCGTGCGGTGACATGACGGGTGGTTCCCCCTAGAAGCGGTTCTGTGGTCGGTGTCGCGGTGTCGCGGTGTCGCGGTGTCGCGGTGTCGCGGTGTCCAGGCCAGCGGCCGAGTGGCCGAGTGGCCGAGTGGCCGAGTGGCCGAGTGGCCGAGTGGCCGAGCGGACGGGACCCGGGGCCGTGGTCTCAGCGGTGTGGGGCCGCCGGGCCGTGGCTCAGCGGCGTGCGCGGGCCCGTGCGGTACGTGCGGGGCCGGGCGTGGCCGCCGGGGTCTCCGGCTCCGTGGCGGCGGCCTGGGCGAGACGGACCAGCCGGGACTCGCAGTGGTCCAGCCAGCGGGCCTCCGCCTCGGCCTGGAAGATCAGCTGTTCCAGTACGAGCAGCCAGGCGACCTCGTCGCGGTTGGCGGGCTCGTCGGCGAGGGCCTGGGCCTTGAGGCGCGTGTAGTCCTGCATGGCCTTGACGGTGTGGTGGCGCTGGGACTGGATGACGGCCCGGATGTCCACGCCGGGGGCGCCGACGGCCATGGCGAGCTTGATGGCCAGCTCGTCGCGGGGCGGACTGCTGCGGTCGACGGGGGTCTCGAACCAGTTGCGCAGCTCGGCGCGCCCCTCGTCGCTGATCGAGTACAGGGAGTGCCCCTGGTCGTCCTCGCCGTCCTGGGCGACCAGGCCGTCCCGCTCCAGTCTGCCCAGCGTCGTGTACACCTGCCCGACGTTGAGGGGCCAGGTGGAGCCGGTGCGGGACTCGAATTCGGTGCGGAGCTGGGAGCCGTAGCGCGGCCCCCGTTCCAGGAGGGCGAGCAGCCCGTGGCGGATCGACATACTGAGTATGTATACCGAGTATGTTGCCGGGTGCAAGTTCCGTGACCTGGTGCGGAGGGGCTGAACCGGTCCGGGCGCGGCGGTCAGTCGGTGCGGCGCATACGCAGCGCGAGGAAGCCGAGACCCAGCCCGACCAGGGAGATTCCCACGCCGAGCGACATCTCCTGGACCTGGCGTACGGCCGGTCCGTCGAGGGCCTGCCGCGCGAGCCGGCCGGTCTCGGGCGAGGCGCTGGCGTCAGGGGTGACGGCCGGCACCGCGGCGGGGTCCGTCGCGGTGGACTCCTCCTCGTCGGCCGATTCGGCGGCGTCGTCCGCCCGTGCGATCTCCTGGGGCGTCAGCTGCCGCCCGGGGCGCTGCCGTCCCTCCCCGGTGAGCAGTCCGGCCAACGGCGACTGTCCGTCCCCCGGCCGCGGCGGTCCGCCGCTCGGGGAGGGCGATCCGGAGGCGTCGGACGAGGGGCCCGCGTGGGCGGACGGCAGGGGCTCGGGCGGTGCGGGCGCGGCCGAGGGGCCCGCGGTCGCGCCGGGCCCGTACGTCGTGGAGGGATCGGCCGACGGCGGCACGGTGGGGGTGGCGGACGGCGTCACACCGGGCAGAGGGCCGGCGGGGGAGCCGGACGGGGCGCCGGGCGGGCCGGGTGGGTGCGCGGAAGGCTCCGTGCTCGCCGCCGTACGCGGTCCCGCGGCCGCCTCGCCGCCCGTCAGGGACCCCAGGGTCGCGGCTGCCGTCAGTACGAGGCAGGCCACGCACCGTGAGGGCCGCGAGGGGAGGTGTCCTGAAGCCATGTGGTCAGCGTCACATGTGACGGTCCGTCCGGCATCTCGGGTGATGCGCGTCCGGTGCCGGAGCGCGCGCCCCAGGGCGCCGGCCGTCGCCCAGGCGCCGGGTCTCTGGCCGGATGGCCGCATCGGTGGATGGCCGGACGGCCGCATGGGTGGACGGCCGCATGGCCGCATGCCGATTACGTACGGAAACTAGGCCGGATCGCCGGTGGAAACCTTCAGCTCGAAGTGTGCTCCGACCTTCGAGATGGCAGTTCCGGACGTCGGGAACTGGTCGACGACCTGGTCCTCGGCGTACGCGTTCCCCGGCTCCTTGATGATCTTGATGGTCCAGCCCGCCGCGTCCGCGCACGCCCGCGCGGAAAGGATGTCCTTGTAGATGAACCGGGGGGCGTCGACCTTGTTCGGGTCGTCGGAGTTCTCCATCGCGTCCGTGCACTTATCGGTTTCCATCGTCCGGTTCCGCTCCGGACCGCGGTGCTCGCCGGCCGGGGACTCGCTCGACGAGGCGTCGGCGCCCTTGTCCGTGTCGTCCTTCATCGACAGGACCGTGATCAGGCCGCCGATCGCTATCAGCGCCACCACGATCGAGCCCACGATCACCGGAACGTTTCGCCTGGAGCCGCCGCCAGAAGAGGGGGACGCCTGCTGCGGCGAGACCGAGTACGGCGGCGGGGTCTGCTGCTGCATCGGCGACATCGGCGCCTGGCTCTGGTACGCCGGGGCCGACTGGGGGTAGCCGTACGACGGGGCCGGCGTCGGCGGACCGTAGGGGCCGGGCTGCTGCTGCGACTGGTACGGGCCGGGCTGGTACGGCGTCTGGACGTGCTGCGGAGCCGGGGCGGACTGGTCGACCGGCGGGAACACCGCGGAGCCGACGCCGGAGCCGCTGTTCGCCGGGGCGCCGGTGCCGCTGATGATCACCGGGGCGCTCGTCTGGCCGCTCGCGCCAAGCACCCGCGTGATCTCGTCCTGCATCGCCGCGGCGCTCGGGAAGCGCTCGTTCGGGTTCTTCTTCAGCGCACGGGCGACGAGCGCGTCCATCGCCGGGGTGATCGACCGGTTGATGCTGGAGGGCGCGACCGGCTCCTCCTGCACATGCGCGTACGCGATGGCGAGGGGCGAGTCAGCGTCGAACGGGATGCGGCCGGTCAGCAGCTGGAACAGCATGATGCCGACCGAGTACAGGTCGGAGCGGGCGTCGACCCCGCGGCCCAGGGCCTGCTCGGGGGAGAGGTACTGCGGGGTGCCGACGACCATGCCGGTCTGCGTCATCGACGTGACACCGGACTGCATGGCGCGGGCGATCCCGAAGTCCATGACCTTCACGATGCCGCGCTTGGTCACCATGACGTTGCCCGGCTTGATGTCGCGGTGGACCAGGCCCATTTCGTGGCTGGTGTCCAGGGCGGCCAGCACATCGGCCGTCACCTTGAGCGCCTTGTCGGCGGGCATCGCACCGTGGGCGCGGATGTCCGACTGGAGCACGGAGCCGAGCGGCTGCCCCTCCACGTACTCCATGACGATGTACGGCATCAGCGCGCCACCGAGCTCGTCCTCGCCGGTGTCGAAGACGGAGACGATGTTGGTGTGCTGGAGCTTCGCGACCGCCTGGGCCTCGCGCCGGAACCGCTCGCGGAAGGACTGCTCGCGTCCGAGTTCCGTGTGGAGCGTCTTGATGGCGACCTGCCGGTCGAGCGCGGAGTCGTACGCCAGATATACGGACGCCATCCCGCCTTCGCCGAGCAGGTCACGCAGCTGGTAGCGGCCGCCGGCGACCGAACCGCCCGCGTAGCGACCCTGGGCCCCTTGTGCGCCGTCCTGGCTCATGACTTGCTTCCCCCTCGGGCGCGCTGCTCACGCGAAGATCCGTATGAGCGCCAAGTCTGCCCGAGGGGTCCGACACGTCAAGCCGGGTGCCCGTTCCGTGACCCTACGCACAAGAAGCGTCTCGGAAGCGTTACAGGACCCGCATGTAATTTGCGTGTGCGGCTCGTCAGCCGGTTGGATGGCCGGTCCCTCTCGAAATCGGTGTGTCCGACGAAGGCTGTAGCGTGACGTGGCAATGCAGCAAGGGGCTTTCGTGCGGACCGGGCCGAACCCGGCATGATCCGAACGGAAGGGCCCAAGGCACCGTGAGAACCCGCGGACGCGCGGACAGAAACGACGGCGAGGACTGATGGCACCCGAACCCGAAGCAAACGGCGGCGGAGTTCCGGATGGCACCGACTCCTGGGGCATCGGCGGTGTTGTCGGCGACGGGCGTTACCGGCTGACCCACCGGCTCGGCCGGGGAGGCATGGCCGAGGTGTTCGCGGCCGAGGACGTCCGGCTCGGACGTACGGTCGCCGTGAAGCTGCTGCGCTCCGATCTCGCGGAGGACCCGGTCTCCAAGGCCCGGTTCACGCGTGAGGCGCAGTCGGTCGCAGGGCTCAACCACCATGCGGTCGTGGCGGTGTACGACTCCGGCGAGGACACCGTGGCCGGGCAGACCGTCCCGTACATCGTGATGGAGCTCGTCGAGGGCCACACCATCCGCGACCTGCTGCTCAACGCCGAGCCCCCGCCTCCGGAGCAGGCGCTGATCATCGTCTCCGGGGTGCTTGAGGCGCTCGCCTACTCGCACCAGCACGGGATCGTGCACCGGGACATCAAGCCCGCCAACGTGATCATCACGCACTCCGGCGCGGTCAAGGTGATGGACTTCGGCATCGCCCGTGCGCTGCACGGCGCGCAGTCGACGATGACGCAGACCGGCATGGTCATGGGGACGCCGCAGTACCTCTCCCCCGAGCAGGCGCTGGGCAAGGCGGTCGACCACCGCTCCGACCTGTACGCCACCGGCTGTCTGCTGTACGAACTCCTGGCACTGCGGCCCCCGTTCACGGGTGAGACGCCGCTCTCCGTCGTGTACCAGCACGTTCAGGACATTCCGGTCCCGCCGTCGGAGGTCTCCGACGCGGTGCCCGCGGAGCTGGACGGGCTTGTCATGCGCTCGCTCGCGAAGGACCCGGACGACCGGTTCCAGAGCGCGGAGGAGATGCGCGGGCTCGTCCAGTACAGCCTGCAGATGCTCCAGGTCCAGGGCGGCCACACCGGTACGTGGAACACCGGCCCGGTCGTGATGCACGAGGGCGGTGCCACCCCGCCCCGGGGCATGACCGGCGCCACCCGTGCGATGGGGCACCCGCAGCACGGGGACACCTCGCAGGGGCCGATCCTGCCGCCGATGAACCCCGACGACGGCGGATACGACGGCGGCGGCAGCGGCCGGGCGGGCGGCGGCGGTGGCCGCGGCAAGCTGTGGCTGTTCGTCGTGCTGGCACTGATCGCGATCGGTGCGGGCGTCGCCATCGCGGTCAACGCGACGAAGGGCGGCGGCGAGAAGCCGAAGGACAAGCCGACGTCGACGTCCAGCTCGCCCTCCCCGACGAAGAGTTCGCCCTCGCCGAGCGAGGAGCAGAGCGAGGACACCCAGCTGCCGGGGAACTCCACCGGCAATCAGCAGGAGACGCCGCCGAGGCGCTCGTACAGCCCGTCGGCCACCCCGAGCAGGACCGAGGAGACCCCCACGCCGAGCCCGACGGACACGGCCCCGGGCACGGCGACGGACGGCGGTTCGAGCACTGACACGGGTGGCACGGCGACGGACGGCGGTTCGAGCACCGACACGGGCGGCACGGCGACCGACGGCGGCGCCAACGGCGACACGGGCGGCACGACGCCGGCCGGCGGAGCGGCCGGGGAGCCGGGCGGCACCGCGGAGGGCGCCAGCGCCGGCACCGCCGCGGGCACGGTGGGCACCGGCCAGTGAGCCGCCACCGCACCCCGTAGCCACCGTCCTCACTCCGTGAAGGCCTCGCACACCGCGTCGTACTCACGGGTCCACCACACCGCCAGGGCCGACACCGCAGGGAACTGCGGGTCGGCCCTTCGGTCGTTCAGGCAGTAGCGCCAGCGCAGTATCCAGAAGTCGTTGAGCCGCTCCCACCACACCCGGTGCACCGCGGCGGCCAGTTCGGCGGCCCCGGCCCCGGCCGCCCGCCGGTAGGCGCGGGCGTACGCCCGTACCTTCACCAGCTCCAGTTCACCGGCGGGCTGGACGAAGAAGATCGCGGCGGCCCGTACCGCCTCCTCCGCGCGGGGCTGCACGGCGAGGCGGTCCCAGTCGAGGATCGCCACCGGGTCGGCGTCCCGGTAGAGCACGTTCAGCGGGTGGAAGTCGCCGTGCACCCAGCCGGTCGCCGGAACCCCGGGGGTGGGCGGCCGACGGCCCGCGTGCTGGTCCAGCAGGGTGCGCCGTTCCAGGAGCCGGTGCTCGGCCAGTTCGTCGAAGGAGTCGCGGGGCCGCCGGCCGCGCGCCGCGACCAGCAGCTCGTCGATCAGCGCGAAGGTGTCGGCGGGGTCGGGGCTCGCATGGCCGGTGGGTCTGCCCGCGGCCCCCGCGCCCGTCTCCATCACCTGTTCAAGACCGGTGTGTACGGCTCCGAGGAGCGCCCCGAGCCGTACCGACTGGTCCACGGTGAGCTGGGCGCCTGCCCGGTGCAGTCCGTCGACCCAGGGGTGCAGGGCGTAGCAGCGGCCGCCGATCTCGGTGACGGTGCCACCCTCGTTGTCCTCGATGGGTGGGGCGACCGGGACCCCGAGTGACTGGAGCCGTTGGGTGGCACGGTGCTGGCGGACGATCGTGGCGCGGTCGCCGGTGGTGTCGTCCAGGTGGTGCTTGAGGAAGTAGGAACCGCGGGTGGTGGAGACCCGGTATCCGTGGTTGAGCAGGCCTTGGTCCAGGGGTTCGCAGGTGAGCGGTTCACCTGTGTGCGGGTAGCGGCGGAGCACCTCGCCGACCGGGGGAACAGGCGGGAGGGTTACAGATGAGCGCGGCACCCGCCAGATGTTAGATCACGCTGTGTCGGGCTTCCTGACGAGTTGCGTGGAAGTCAAGAGTGTGCACGTTGACGAAATGCGGGTCGAGCCGGAGGAAGGCCGGGGTGAAGGGCTCCCCGTTCACCTCGACGGGGGCCGGACCGAAGAGTTCCCGCTCGGCGCGGGCCGGCTCGACGACCTCCGCGGGCCCGGTGAACTGCACGGACCACAGGTCGCGGCTGCCCGCGGAGGTGGCCGCGTTGAAGTTGTCCGCCCCGTACGCGACGACCGTGCCGTCGCACGCGTCGTGGTAGCCGAGGCCGCTGTGCATCCGCAGGACGACCCGTCCGCCGATCACCACATGGCGGGCCACCGTGAGGAACGGAAGGGCCCTCATGCTCGTCGCCAGCCGGCCGTAGGGGACCCGGCCGAGCAGGTCGATTGCGTGGAGTTCTTCCTCGGTGGACATGACCTCCACTGTCCGTCACCGCGGGGCACGGAATAAGAGGCCGCGGCCCCGGGCGCCGCGGGACCAAAGTCCCGAGTCTGCCCGGGGCCGCGGCCCCTTCTGGGTGGATTCAGCGCTTTTCCGCCTGGAGGCGCGCCACATACGCGGCGGCCTGCGAGCGGCGCTCCATACCGAGTTTGGAGAGCAGGCTGGAGACGTAATTCTTGATCGTCTTCTCCGCGAGATGCAGCCGCTCCCCGATCACCCGGTTCGTCAGCCCCTCACCGATCAGATCCAGGATCTTGCGTTCCTGCTCCGTGAGGCCCGCGAGCTTGTCGTCGCCGCGGCCTTTCTTGCCGTCGCGCAGCCGCTCCAGTACCCGTGCGGTGGCCACCGGGTCGAGCAGCGACTTCCCGGCCGCCACGTCCCGTACGGCGCTCAGCAGCTCGTTGCCCCGGATCGCCTTGAGCACGTATCCGGAGGCGCCCGCCATGATCGCGTCGAACAGTGCCTCGTCATCGGCGTACGAGGTGAGCATCAGGCAGTGGATGGACTCGTCCCGCGACCGGATCTCCCGGCAGACCTCCACCCCGCTGCCGTCCGGCAGCCGTACGTCCAGGACGGCGACGTCGGGCCGGGTCGCGGGGATGCGGACGAGCGCGTCCTCCGCCGTACCGGCCTCGCCGACCACCTCGATATCGTCTTCCACCGAGAGCAGCTCATGGACTCCGCGGCGGACGACTTCATGGTCATCCAGCAGAAAAACCGTGATTTTTCCTTCTTTGCTCACAAACGCAGTCTCACACACTCACCCCTTCCCTGCCGCTGTCCGGCGGGATAACGTGCCGTTGTTCCGGCTGCCTGCAAGGCTGTTACCAGTGCTGTGACCAGCGAGTGTTCCCGAATTCCTCGATTTACTTGGATATCCAAGCAAAATCGCAGGTCAGATAGGGTTTCGCAGTTACGCGAGGCACTGGGTAACGTGCCTTATAACAGGGCGCTCGCCGGGGCACCTGTCACGCCTGTTCCCGGACCGAGCGGCACCCACCCCGTGCACGGGTACGGACACAGGCGAGCCGCACTGGTCTCCCGGCAGACCCCGGGGGCCGGACCGACGGAGGAGCACGCACGTGACCGTGGAGAGCACTGCTGCCGCGCGTAAACCGCGACGCAGCAGCAAGCGGACCAGCGCCGCGAAGACGCCCGCGAAGACGCCACAGGGTTCCGGACCCGAACTCGTTCAGCTGCTGACGCCCGAGGGCGAGCGCGTCGAGCACCCGGACTACTCGATCGACCTGACCGCGGAAGAGCTGCGCGGCCTGTACCGGGACATGGTCCTGACCCGTCGCTTCGACGCCGAGGCCACCGCCCTCCAGCGTCAGGGCGAGCTGGGTCTGTGGGCCTCGCTGCTGGGCCAGGAGGCCGCGCAGATCGGCTCCGGCCGGGCCCTGCGGGACGACGACTACGTCTTCCCGACCTACCGCGAGCACGGCGTGGCCTGGTGCCGCGGCGTCGACCCGACCAATCTGCTCGGGATGTTCCGCGGTGTGAACCACGGCGGCTGGGACCCGAACACCAACAACTTCCACCTCTACACGATCGTCATCGGCTCGCAGACCCTGCACGCCACCGGCTACGCCATGGGCGTCGCCAAGGACGGCGCGGACTCGGCCGTGATCGCGTACTTCGGTGACGGTGCCTCCAGCCAGGGCGATGTCGCGGAGGCGTTCACGTTCTCCGCGGTCTACAACGCCCCGGTCGTGTTCTTCTGCCAGAACAACCAGTGGGCGATCTCCGAGCCGACCGAGAAGCAGACCAGGGTGCCGCTCTACCAGCGCGCCCAGGGCTTCGGCTTCCCCGGCGTCCGGGTCGACGGCAACGACGTACTGGCCTGCCTGGCCGTCACCCGTTCCGCCCTGGAGCGCGCCCGCCGCGGCGAGGGCCCCACCCTCGTGGAGGCGTTCACCTACCGGATGGGCGCCCACACCACCTCCGACGACCCGACGAAGTACCGGGCCGACGAGGAGCGCGTCTCCTGGGAGGTGAAGGACCCGATCCTGCGCCTGCGCACGTACCTGGAGAAGGTGGGCGCCGCCGACGAGGCGTTCTTCACCGGCCTCGACGAGGAGAGCGAAGTCCTCGGCAAGCGGGTGCGGGAAGCGGTGCGGGCCATGCCCGACCCGGACCGGCTGGCGATCTTCGACCACGCCTACGCCGACGGGAGCGCCCTCGTCGACGAGGAGCGCGCCCAGTTCGCCGCCTACCAGGCATCGTTCGCCGAGGAGGGCAAGTAGCCATGGCCATGCAGAAGATGTCCATCGCGAAAGCGCTCAACGAGTCGCTGCGCAAGGCCCTCGACACCGACCCCAAGGTCCTCATCATGGGTGAGGACGTCGGAAAGCTGGGCGGGGTCTTCCGGATCACCGACGGCCTCCAGAAGGACTTCGGCGAGGGCCGCGTCATCGACACCCCGCTCGCGGAGTCAGGCATCGTCGGTACGGCGATCGGCCTGGCGCTGCGCGGTTACCGGCCGGTCGTGGAGATCCAGTTCGACGGCTTCGTCTTCCCCGCGTACGACCAGATCGTCACGCAGCTCGCGAAGATGCACGCCCGCTCGCTCGGCAAGATCAAGCTGCCGGTCGTCGTGCGGATCCCCTACGGCGGCGGCATCGGCGCGGTGGAGCACCACAGCGAGTCGCCCGAGGCGCTCTTCGCGCACGTCGCGGGCCTGAAGGTGGTCTCCCCGTCCAACGCGTCGGACGCCTACTGGATGATGCAGCAGGCCGTGCAGAGCGACGACCCGATCATCTTCTTCGAGCCGAAGCGCCGCTACTGGGACAAGGGCGAGCTCGACACCGAGTCCATCCCCGGCGGTCTGCACCGCGCCTCCGTCGCCCGCACCGGCACGGACCTCACGCTGGTCGCGTACGGCCCGATGGTGAAGGTCTGCCTGGAGGCCGCCGCGGCCGCCCAGGAGGAGGGCAAGTCGGTCGAGGTCGTGGACCTGCGCTCGATGTCCCCGATCGACTTCGACGCCATCCAGACGTCGGTCGAGAAGACCCGCCGGCTCGTCGTGGTGCACGAGGCGCCGGTGTTCTACGGCTCCGGCGCGGAGATCGCCGCCCGGATCACCGAGCGCTGCTTCTACCACCTGGAAGCACCCGTGCTGAGGGTCGGCGGCTACCACGTCCCGTACCCGCCGGCCCGGCTGGAGGACGAGTACCTGCCGGGTCTCGACCGTGTGCTCGACGCCGTCGACCGCTCGCTGGCGTACTGAGGACTGGGGCGTGACAACGATGACCGACACTTCCAACGCTGCTCGCTTCCGTGAGTTCAAGATGCCCGACGTGGGCGAGGGACTGACCGAGGCCGAGATCCTCAAGTGGTTCGTCAAGCCGGGCGACACCGTCACCGACGGCCAGGTCGTCTGCGAGGTCGAGACGGCGAAGGCGGCCGTCGAGCTGCCGATCCCGTTCGACGGGGTGGTGCACGAGCTGCGCTTCGGCGAGGGCACGACCGTCGACGTCGGCGAGGTGATCATCACGGTGGACGTGGCGCCCGGCAGCGGTGACGAGGCCCCGGCTGCGGCCCCGGCCCCGGCTTCGGCTCCGGTCGAGCCGGCCGCCGCGCCCGCCGCCGAGCCGGAGGCCGAGGCCCCGAAGGGCCGTACGCCGGTCCTGGTCGGCTACGGCGTGGCCGAGTCCTCCACGAAGCGGCGCGCCCGCAAGGGCACGGAGGCGGCGCCCGCCGCCGCGTCCGCCGCGATCCAGGGCGAGATGAACGGGCAGGGCACCGCCGCCGTACCCGAGACCAGGCCGCTCGCGAAGCCTCCGGTACGGAAGCTGGCGAAGGACCTGGGCATCGACCTGGCGACGGTCGTCCCGACCGGCGAGGGCGGCGTCGTCACCCGCGAGGACGTGCACGCGGCGGCGGCACCGGAGCAGGCCCCGGCCCCCGAGCCGGTGCAGGCTCCGGTCGCTTCCCCGGCCCCCGTCTCGGCCCCGGCCGTGGTCGCCTCGATGGGGGCGCGGGAGACACGTATCCCCGTCAAGGGCGTGCGGAAGGCCATCGCACAGGCGATGGTCGGCAGCGCGTTCACGGCGCCGCACGTGACCGAGTTCGTGACGGTCGACGTGACGCGCACGATGAAGCTGGTCGCGGAGCTCAAGGAGGACAAGGAGATGGCGGGGGTGCGGGTCAACCCGCTCCTGATCATCGCCAAGGCGCTCCTGGTCGCGATCAAGCGGCACCCCGAGGTCAACGCCGCCTGGGACGAGGCGAACCAGGAGATCGTGCAGAAGCACTACGTGAACCTGGGCATCGCGGCCGCGACCCCGCGCGGACTGATCGTGCCGAACATCAAGGACGCGCACGAGCAGACCCTCCCGCAACTGGCCGCGTCCCTGGGCGAACTGGTCTCCACGGCCCGCGAGGGCAAGACGTCCCCCGCGGCGATGGCGGGCGGCACGGTGACCATCACCAACGTCGGCGTCTTCGGCGTCGACACGGGCACGCCGATCCTCAACCCGGGCGAGTCCGCGATCCTCGCGGTCGGCGCGATCAAGCTCCAGCCGTGGGTCCACAAGGGCAAGGTCAAGCCCCGCCAGGTCACCACCCTGGCCCTGTCGTTCGACCACCGCCTGGTCGACGGCGAGCTCGGCTCCAAGGTGCTGGCGGATGTCGCCGCGATCCTGGAACAGCCGAAGCGCCTGATCACCTGGGCGTAGCTGTGTGCGAGGGGCCCGCGCGAAGCTCGCGCGGGCCCCTCGGCATGTCCGGCCGCTGCCGCAGGACCAGTTCGGCGAACACGGTCTTGCCGACGGTGCGCGGCTCGACGCCCCAGCGGTCGGCGAGCCGGGCGACGATCAGCAGCCCGCGCCCGTAGCACTCGTCGTCCTCCGCCTCGCGCACCGCCGGCAACCGCTCGCCGCGCGGGTCGCTGACCTCGATGCGGAGGGTGGTGGCGGTGAGGATGAGGTGAACGCGGAAGAGCCTCCCCCGCACGGAGCCGTGCAGCAGGGCGTTGGTCGCCAACTCGCACACCAGCAGGGCGACTTCCCCGACATGGTTCGGGTACCCCCACTCGGCGACCAGCCGCACGGCCCGACGTCGGCTGTAGCTGACGCTGCGGGCGGTGGGGGTGTAGTCGAGTCGGTCCTCCTGGAGGACGGGCTCGGGGGTGGACGCGGGGGCCTTCTCCTGGGCTGCGGTCATGGACGCGTGCCTCTCGGTGAGGGGGCGGTGGCGATGCCGATCCTGAGCAGGGCAGGGCGGTGCACTTCCGCCGGGCGGTGCCGCTGGGTGAGCGGCTTAGTACTGACGGTAGTGGCCTCGCCCGGCGGGCAGCAAGTAATCCGGGCAGAAAATTCTCTGCCCTAGTTGTTGTTCGATGCGACGGGGTTCCAGACTGATGCGACAGGCGAAGGGGAGCTCTTTGTGGCAGGTAACAGCCCGGACCGGGGGCGCACGGTTTCGACCGTGCTCGGACGACGTCTCGGTGGTGAGTTGCTGCGCTTGCGAGAGGCGCGCTCCTTGCGCCAATCGCATGCGGCGGAGGCGCTGACGGCGTCGGTCGCGAAGGTAGCGAAGATCGAACGTGGGCTCGTACCGATAAGAGACCCTGACATCAGGGCCCTCTGTCACCTGTACGGCGAGGACGACGCCACCGTTGTCGCGAAACTGCTGGCTCTGGCCAAGGCCGACCGCGAACGCCGTAAGGCGAGCGGTTGGTGGAACCAGTACCCCGCACTTCAGTCCATGGTCGAGTACGTGGCACTGGAGGACATCGCCACCAGCCTGCGGACGTGGCAATTGGCCATCGTGCCCGGTCTGCTTCAGACCCCGGACTATGCGCGAGCGCTTGCCGTGGGGAACGGGTCCTGGGAAGAGCCCGGTGAGATCGAGCCCTTCGTGGAATCCCGGATGGCCCGGCAAGCGCGGCTGTCGGGCGATCGACCGCTTGAACTGTGGGCGGTGGTGCATGAGAGCGCATTGCGTCAATTGGTCGGAGGACGCGCGGTGATGAGGGAGCAACTCGGCCATCTGCTGGACGCGGCCCGGCAACCGAATGTGAGGCTGCAGATCATGCCCCACCTCGCAGGTGCCCACCCTGGCATGACCAGTGCTTTCACCATTGTGTCGTTCGCAGAGCAGGGGGCCCTCGACGTGGTCCACATGGATACCACCTCGACCACTCTCTGGCTGGAGAGCGATACTGATGCGGCCCGGCACAGCGGACTCTTCGACCGCATCGCGCGGATGGCGTTGGCTCAGCACAACTCGGCCAAGCTCATCGATGGAATGCTCAAGGAGCGGTAGACCACGTGGCTCGGTACAAGTTCGTCAAGTCCAGCTACAGCGGGGGCAACGCGGGCCAGGAGTGCGTCGAGGTCGCCCGTAACGTCCCCCACACCGTCGCCGTCCGCGACTCCAAGCGGCTGGACGGCCCCGTCCTCCTCCTGGCTCCTGCTGCGTGGGACGCCTTTCAGGAGGCCTTGGGGCGGCAGCCGTAGGACGTAGGCGTTCTGACCGCACCTGCTCGGGTGTTGACTGGTCCTGCATTGGGGAAAGGAGTAGTAAGTGAAGTCATTCGGGTTTGTCAAATCCAGTTACAGTAGTGGCAACGGCGAGTGCGTCGAGGTCGCCCGCAATATTGCCCACACCGTCGTCGTCCGTGACTCCAAGCGGCTGGACGGCCCCGTTCTCCTCCTGGCCCCCGGCGCGTGGGACGCCTTCCAAGAGGCATTACAGGCGCGCATCCACGCCAAAATCAGCCGAGGGTTTCCGATGCCGACGCCTGCCTGAGCCGCGCGTGGATTGTTCGATGGCCTTGGTGCACGGCTCCGGTGAGCTGGGCCCTTTCCTTAATCCCCGTGGTGGGTGCACTCGACGCCCGCGCGGCCTCGTACCTCGCGCAAGTAGATTGACCGTCAGCATCCACGCTTTGAGTTGAGGGGTTGGCCCATGGCCTTGGAGATCGAGCCGATCGGGGAAGTAGTCGCAGGGCGCACCGAGGTGGCCGATGACTACTGGGGCGGGGTTGAGTCCGTGATCCAGCTCGACGAGACCGAGTTCCCCCTCGACTCCGTGCAGGGCCTGGAAGAGTTCTCCCACTTGGTGGTGGTGTGGCACTTCGATCAGGCCTCGTCCGATGACGTGGAATATCACGCCCGCAGTCCGCGGGGAAACGCAGAGTGGCCTGCCACGGGGACGTTCGCGCACCGTAACCATCGGCGTCCCAACCAACTGGCGCAGAGTTTCCCGCGCCTGCTGAAAGTCGACGGCCTCCAGCTCCGAGTGGCTGACCTGGACGCGGTGGTTGGCACAAAGATCTACGACGTCTCGCCATTCTTCACGGAGATGGGGCCGCGCGGCGCAGTCCGCGAGCCCGTCTGGCCCAGGGAGATGCTGGTGGATTACTGGGCGAAAGAGAGCTGAGCCGGACCGCACGGCAGTTTTTCGGCTGGCCAACAATCAGGATTCAACCTGTCGACCTCGGCACTACAGACTGGAGCTGTCGAAAGCATCGACAGATACCGGGTCTTGAGGTGGGAAAGCGTCTTTGTCTCCCACACAGTCGGGGTTTGCGACGCCAAGCGGCTGGACGGCCCCGTCTTCCCCGGAGGTCGGGTCCCGGACCGTCCACACACCTGCTCTTGACCTGGAGCGCGCTCCAGATCCGAGGATGGGGGGCATGAATGCGACTGACCCTCAGATCGTCCTTGGAACCATGGACTTCGGCACCCGCGTTGCCCCCGACCGGGCCTTCGCGATCCTTGACTCCTTCGTCGCCGGCGGCGGTGTCTGGCTCGACACCGCGAACTGCTACTCCTTCTGGGCCGACCCCAGTGGTGTCGGGGGCGCCAGTGAGCGCGTCATCGGCTCGTGGCTCCGGGCCCGCCCGGGCGCGCGCGACGCGGTGCGGATCGCGACGAAGGTCCGGCAGAACCCGCTCGTCCCGCACTCCTGGCCGGAAAGCGCCGAAGGACTCTGCGCCCGCGCCGTCCACGACGGCGTGAAAGAGAGCCTAGGACGCCTGGGAGTCGATCACGTCGATCTGCTCTGGGCCCACGCCGAGGACCGCACCGTGCCGTTGGAGGAGACTGTCGGCGCCTTCGGCGATCTGGTCGCGAAGGGAGTGGCCCTACGAGTCGGAGCCGCGAACCACGCTGCCTGGCGCGTCGAACGCGCCCGATCGCTTGCGCGGGAGCGA
Organism: Streptomyces sp. NPDC091387; assembly: GCF_044756945.1. NCBI lineage: Bacteria > Bacillati > Actinomycetota > Actinomycetes > Kitasatosporales > Streptomycetaceae > Streptomyces > Streptomyces sp. NPDC091387. The sequence goes on from NZ_JBIVTZ010000016.1 coordinate 214,157, forward strand.
GGCGTGGAACCGTGGACGTCCCTGCAACTGCGCCACTCACTCGTCCAGCCGCGCCCGCTCACCCCCGTCGCGGAGGGCGGCCATCGCATGCTCGCCGCCGAGGATCTGGACCTCGCGCGATCGGAGGGGCTCTCCGTGTGGTCGTACAGCTCGCTGATGTGGGGTTCTTACGTACGAGCGGATAAGCCGCTTCCGCAAACTTATGATCATCCCGGGACCGCTCGGGTGCTCGCGGTCCTGGACGATGTCGCCGACGAGTTCTCGGCCACGAGGAATCAGGTGGTCCTCGCATGGCTGATGCTGCAGGGGATCGACCCCATCGTCGGCGCGAGCCGGGTGGAGCAGATCGAGGAAGTGCTCGCCGCACGCCGGGTGCGGCTCGGCGACGAGCACTTGGCGCGCTTCGCCGAAGCGCGGTAGCGGCACACCGAAGGAGCTCCATGACCATCCTCACCCCGGCGGCGGCTGCCGACCGTACCAATGTGTCCATCGACACGCTGCGGTACTACGAGCGTGAAGGGCTCATCGGCCCGATCCGGCGCTCCGCCGGCGGGCGCAGGGAGTACACCGAGGACGACGTCTTCTGGATCGGCCTGGTCACGTGCTTCCGCGAGGCCGGCCTCGGCATCGCGGACCTGCGGGGGTTCGTCGCCATGCTGCGCGCCGAACACCCGCCGCAGGACCGAGTCGTCTTCCTCCGCGAGCGCCGTGCCGCCCTGGAGCAGCGGGTGGCAGCGCTGTGCCGGGCCATGGAGGTCCTTGACGACAAGATCGCCTACTACAGCTGAGTGCCGGGAGCCCCACACCCAGGTAGCACCCTGCCCATCACACATGGCCCACGATCCCGAACGCCTCGCTGTCCGGAAGCCGACAACGGCACAATGTCTGCCCCTGACTCAGGCAGGCAGATGGGAGCACCGAAGACGTCCCCTGCTACCGGGCCCCCAAGCCGTTCCTCGGCGCCCACGCCGAGTCCTCCGCAGCAGCGCACCCGTCACCTTCGAAATCGGCAGCCGCGACCCCTTCTCGGACCGGCGACAAGGCCGAACACGTGGAGGCCGAGAAGGTCTCGGTAGCGCCGAAGCCTGTGAAGGACGGGAAAGTCCCGCTCTCGGACGACCGGCACTTCGCCCAGGTGCGCGGGCCGAGCGCCTGACCGACACGGCGTACGTGGCCTACCGGAAGCGCACCCAGTACACGCGTCCGCAGCCCATCGCCGTGAATCCGGTGCACGGCGTCCCCCGGTACGGCGGTCCGGTCGCCGTGCTGACGGCGGGGACGACCTTCAGTGCGGGCGAGACGTTCACCCAGGCCCTCATCGGCCGGCCGGGGCGGGCATCCCGCCCCACATCCGTACACCCGTCTTCACCGAGCAGGAGTTCGCGAAGAACCGCGACTCGGCCTTCGACGCGGCGGTCGCGGCGCTCCGGGGCCGGGGATGAAGGATCACTCAAGCCCTTTCCGCCCGACGCCGGTCAAGATCCCCCGGGTCACGGGTCTGTCCCAGCGGGCGGTGTCCGGGAAAGGCCGCGGAACGGGGCGGGAACGGCCGTCCCGGCTGGCCGGCGCGGTGGCGTGAGTGCCGGTGTTCCGCCCATCGCCAGGACATGCGTGTAACAGGCGTGTCTTAGGCGGTGGTTGGGCGGAACGGTCCGTCGCTCCGGACCGCTCTTGGTGGTCAGGAACGCCCGCTCGTACCGATCCGTACCGATCTGTACCGAGCGGGCGGCGCCCCCCACCGATGCTGAGGAAGAATCCATGCGCGCTCAAAAGCTCACCTTCGCCGCCCTGATCGTCGCCGCCGGTCTCTCGCTCACGGCCTGCCAGAACGGCGACGACGGCGCCGCCGGAACGAACGACCCGTCGTCCGCCTCCTCCGCGTCCTCCTCGACCGGCGGTGCGGATCAGGACAGCGGGAAGGACTCCGCCGGCAAGGGCTCCGGCGGAACGAGCACCGGGGGAACGAGCACCGGCGGGAAGGGCACGGCCGGCGGGACCGGGTCCGGCGGCAGCGGCAAGGGTGCCAAGTGCCGCACCGACGGGCTGGAGATCACCGCGATCGACAACTTCATCGACGGCGACCCCGACGGGACCGTCGCGGTGGAGATGAAGAACACCAGCGGCCAGGACTGCGTGATCTCCGGGTTCGCGGGCGTCGACCTGAAGACCAACGCGGGGTCGCTGTCCGCCGAGCGCACGGGCGCGCCCGGCGAGCCGTACACCCTCAAGAACGGGTCGCAGATCGCCTTCGCCGTCAACTACCCGCTCAACGAGTCGGGCGGCTCCGGCGTCCGCATCACGGGTCTCGTGGTGACCCCGCCGAACGAGACGAAGTCGGTGACGCTCGCATGGCCGGGCCGGGGCACGCTGCCCGCCACGGACGGCAGCGGCACCCCGGTGAAGGTCGGCCCGATCGGGAGCGCCGGCCAGGGCGGCTGACCCGCAGTGCCTGGATGCGACGGCCGCGTCCGGGAGCCCTCGAGGTCGGGCAGGGGTATCCCGAGACGCTTGTCAGGGCCTGTCCGGTGGTCATACCGGGCAGGCCCTGACGTGATGGACGGCTCAGCGCTTGAGCAGGAAGCTGAAGTCGCCGGACGTCCTGCCGCTCAGCCGGATAAAAAAGCAGCGCGGCGCACAGGGCGCGACGCGCGACAGATCCACAGGTGGGAGGTCTCAAACGGTGTACAACGGAACGCCCTTGCCTGGACGACGTGGTGCGGCAGCACCGTAACTGCGCACGACGGCACCGCTCCAGTGGTTTTCGGGGGCCTCGCCGGGACGCGCGCTTACCCGGGAGGTAATCGCCGTGGGCCGGCCGTCCTGGCAACAATGGTGACGTCCACGCGGAGGGCGTGGATTGCGAACTGGAGGACCAGTTATGGCCGTTGCCACCCCCACGACCACCCGCGCCGCCGTGGAGCAGTTGCTGCACCGGATCGGCGAGGGCGACCCCGAGCGCATCGCCGAGCTGTACGCGGAGCGGGGCGAGTGGAAGCTGGACTGGCCGGAGGCCGAACACGGCCGCACCGCCACCCCGTGGATCCGCCACCGGTCCACCCGCGCCGATGCCGCCGCCCACTACCGCGAGCTCGCCGAGCACCACGTGCCCGGGTCCGCGGCCACCGAGATCGAGCGCATCCTCGTGGACGGCGACGACGCGGTCGTGCTCGGCGAGATCCGGCAGACCGCCCGCCCCACCGGACGCGCCTACCGCGCACGGTTCGCCCTGCACCTCACGTTCGAGCAGGGCCTGGTCACCCGGCACCATGTCTACGAGGACAGCCTCGCGGTGGCCGAGGCGTTCGAGGCGTAGGGGCCGGGCGCGGACGTCGCCCGTCCGGCCGTGACTTGGGCTTCGGCGCATCATGCGCGTCCACCTATACTCCGGCCATCATGAAGCGCCGTGTTGAGTTCACCGAGCGAGCGGCCCGGCTCCGCGACTACCTCCCGCCCGATGATCGCCGGACCCTGAACCGCCTCGTCGGTCGGGTCACCGATGACCCATGCGGCCCCTCCACTCACCTCGCCTTCACGAACGACGACCTCACGCGCTCCAGCTGGCTGGACGGAGCCATGGTCCATTTCATCGTGACCACGGATGTCATCTACGTCGTGGACGCCGACATCTACGACGCCGCCCGAGGCTTCAACATCATTTGAACGACTGGTCCGACCGGGTCCGCCATGGAGCATCACCGCATGGCCTTGATCCACGTCTGAAACACTCCCTAGAACCTGCCGTCACTGCGCCTCCTGGCCCGGAAGATCAAGGTGGTCATCGGCGGTGCGCCCGCCGGGCCGGGGTCGCGGATCGTGTCCGTGTCCGACAGTTCGAAGCCGTGCCCGGCCAGCAGCTTCTCCCACACAGACGTGTCGAGTACCCAGCGCCGCATGGTGCCGGGGGAGCCGTCGGCCCGCCGGGTGCGAACGTCGGCGGCCCGGCACTCCGTCGCGGGCGCGCCGCCACCCTTCGTGACGCGGCGGGCCGGGTTGCTGTCGTAGTGCTGCCAGAGGTCCGAGGCAGCCGTGCCGGGGGCCGGGGGTGGAGTCACGGCTCATATCCTGGCCTTCAGGCCAGGATCATGACGGTGGTGGCACCGTATTCACCCGGGAGCGTCCGGGAACGCACAGAGGCCGGCTCCGTTCTGCCTGCGGAGTGGGGCTTCCCTGGCGTGCGGACCGGCGAGGGAAGGACGGCCAGGAGTGCTGGAGCGGCTGAATCAGGCGGTGGACTACATCGAGGAGCACCTCGGTGAGCCCATCGACATGGCCGAGCCGGCCCGTATCGCCATGACGTCCGAGTACCACTTCCGGCGGATGTTCTCCGCGTTGGCGGGCATCCCGCTCTCCGAGTACGTCCGTCGGCGGCGGCTGACGCTTGCCGGGGCCGAGGTGCTCGCCGGGGAGCGGACGCTGCTCGATGTCGCGGTGCGGTACGGGTACGGCTCGGGGGAGGCGTTCGCGCGGGCCTTTCGCGCGGTGCACGGGGTCGGGCCCGGCGAGGCGCGGCGGACGGGTGCGGCGCTGCACTCCCAGCCCCGGATGTCCTTCCGGCTGATCGTCGAGGGGCGGAGCAGTATGCGGTACCGGGTGGTGGAGAAGGACGCGTTCAGGCTCGTGGGCAGGGGGACGCGGGTCCCGTTGGTCTACGAGGGGATGAACCCGGCCATCGTGGAGTTCGTCAGAGGCATCGGCAAGGAGACGCTGGGGCGCTGGGAGGCGTATGCGGACGGGGAGCCCGGAGGGGTCCTCGCCGTCGTCAGCGACCACTGCGCCGATGACGTGGAGGGCACCGAACTCGGTTACTTCCAGGGGGTGGTGAGTGACGCGGAGGTGCCCGGTGCGTCGGAGAGCCTCCGCGTGGAGCCGGGGACGTGGGCGGTGTTCGAGTCCTCGGGGGAGTTCCCGGCGGCGGTCCAGTACCTCTGGCGGGACGTGTACACGCAGTGGTTCCCGTCGAACCCGTACCGGAGCCGGCCAGGTCCGTCGCTCTCGCGTACGAGGGTGTCGCAGGACGGTGCGCACGCGGACGCGGAGGTGTGGATTCCGGTGGAGCGGGTGGGCGGCTGACCCCGGGCCGAGACCGCCCCTGACCGGCGGCGGCCTCGGCCCCGGGAGCGTCACGCAGCGGCGGCGGCGACGCAGAACTCGTTGCCCTCCGGGTCCGCCATCATCACGTGGTGCCCGTCGAACACCTCCAGGACGGTGCCGCCCGCCCGCACCAGCCGGGCGGACTCCGCCTCGATCCGTGCCCACCGCTCGTCGCGGCTGCCGTGCCCCGGTACGCGGACGTCGATGTGGAGCCGGTTCTTCGCCGTCTTGGGCTCGGGGACCTTGAGGACGGCCAGGCGGGGGCCGTTGCCGTCGGGATCGCAGAGCCATGCGGCATCGTCGACGGAGTCGTCCTCCGGCAGGTCGAAGGACGCGTGCCACTCCTCGCGCGTCGTGAAGGGGGCCGGCGGTGGCTCGTCGATGTAGCCGAGGGCCGTCTTCCAGAAGACGGCGAGGGTCCGGGCGTCCGCGCAGTCGAGCGTCAGATCGATTTTGGCTGCCATGGGGCGACCGTACGGGGCGCCTCTGACAGTCGGCCGGTGACCTGTCGCAGCGAAGATAGTCGGGCCGGATCGTGTTGACCTGCGGGGACTGGATTGGGTGAGACGGCTGCGGGTCGGCCCGGCGGCCGGCAG
>NZ_JBIVTZ010000017.1:0-190499 GCF_044756945.1 Streptomyces sp. NPDC091387
GAGCTACGATGCCGGACTCCACCTGCGGGCATCCATGATCTGGATCAACGACCTCACCCCGACACCAGGGTGATCACGACCTCACACACGCCCTAAGGGGAGGCCATGGAACGCAACCGCGTATCACTGTACTTGCGGCTAAGTGTCAAGGCTGGGGAGACGAACGCAAGCCTTGAGGGAATGATCAAGGAGCTGCGCGAACTCTGCGCACGCGAGGGTCTTCGCGAGGTCGCACTCCACGTCGACAACGGGCTGTCGGGCGGGTTTCGCGACCGTAAGGAATTCCAGGACTGGCTTTCCGATGCTCGGCAGCAGCGCGCGGATGTACTGGCGACGTTCCACGTTGACCGGTTGACCCGCGAGGGGCTGAACGTCGCTGCGTCACTCCTGGACGTAGTGGAGGGGAAAGACCCCACGACCGGGCGATTCGCGCATCACCCTGTCAGGCTCCTGGACGCCCGCGGAATCGATAGCGCGCACGGGGACTCGTTCAGGTTTCGGTTCGTGCTCCAGGCCGAGGTGGCCCGGTCTGAGCGAGAGCGGATGAGGGACCGGTCACGCTCGTCAGTACGTCGCCTGCGAAAGGCGCACAGGTGGCCTGGCGGGGGCTCGCCGTTCGGCTACCGAGCCGTCGACAACCCGAACGGGCCGGGGCAGGCGCTGGATATCGAGCCGGCCGAAGCTGCCGTCCTCCGGGACGCTGCGGACTGGATTCTTGCGGGTGACAACCTGACGCGCGTGTGCCGTCGGCTGAACCACGAGGGACGGAAGCCGCGGAGGGCTAAGGAGTGGTCCCGTGTGGCGCTGAAGCGGGCGCTGACGGGTGATGCGGTACTGGGAAGGATCACCGTCAACGGCGTGCTACTGCTGGACGACAAGGGACACATCGAAGCTCCGTACCCTCCCGTCATCACCACGGCCCAGTCCGCGGCTCTGCGGGCACTTCTCGCGCCCGATCCGTCGCGCCCGAGGTCAACGGGACGCCATCCCGCCCGGCTGCTCTCCGGGCTGCTCTACTGCCACGGCTGCCCGAACAAGCTGACGGTTGCCCGTCGGAGCGGAAGCGTCGTCTATCGGTGTCAAACCGGGTCTCAGGGCGGAGTGTGCGAGGGGGGCGTCAGCATCGCTGCTGAGAAGTTGGAGGAGTACGTCACGGAGCAGTACCTACAGGCTGTGGGACCTCTCCGGTACTTCCGCGAAGAAGTCCGCGTCTCAAACGCCGAGGAACTGTCCATGGTGGAGGCGGATATCGCTCACGCCGTCAGGGAGCTGGGACAGTCCGCTACGACCGACGGCTTCGCAAAGCTCCAGGGGCTTCAAGCGCGGCGGGCGGAGCTAACGGCAACGGCACCTGAGCGGCTCGTGACGCTTGTTGACACGGGAAAGACGATCAGGGAAGTGTTCGGGACGGCAATGCTGGATGATCAACGGGACATGATGGCCGACGCCTTCGAGGAGATCGTGATCCTTCCCGGGCAACGGGGGCCGAAGACGCTGGATCCTGCACGCGTGATCCTCCGATGGGCGCCTGAGGACGTCGCGGATCTGGCTGCGGACTGATCAGCTCGTGTGGCGTCGGTCACATCCGTGGGCCTCTCGTCGCGCTCCTCCGCCTCCCCGCAGGTACCGGGCGGACGGGAGGTTATCCACAGGCAGTTGGGGATAACTGCAATGAGTGCCGACAGAGGGTCAACTGGTACCGCTGTGTAGCTGCTTGCGTGCCAGACTGGCCAAAAGGACGAACTAACGACTCAGGACACTAGTTCCATCCACGCCTTGAACGCCGCCGCCCGTTCAGGTGGCGTTGGGGCCGTTCAGGCAGCAATCGCCAACGGAACGCCGGCGTTTGCCAACGGTGGCGTCGTCGGCAACCTGTGGAACGGCATCAAGAACACAGGCAACAAGATCAAGAACGGTGTTGTCGACGCTGCGGAGTTCCTGACGAATCCTGACGCCGTGTTCGAGAAGGCGTCCAGTTGGGTCAAGAACTCGATGAAGCAGTTCGCCAACTCCAAGTGGGGCGAGACGGTCACCAAGATCCCGATCGCGTTCATCAAGCAGATGGCGAACTCCATCCTTGGCATGGGGGGTGAGGACGGATCCGGCGTGGCCGCAAGCGGTGGCGTCGGCCGTGCTCTCGCGTTCGCCAAGTCGCAGGCCTGGCAAGCCGTACCAGTGGGCAGGTGCGATGAACCCATCGTTCGACTGCTCGGGTCTGATGTCGTCGATTCAGAAAGTCATCCTGGGACAGAACCCCCGGGGCCGGCTCTGGTCGACGCACAGCTTCAACGGGAACACGGCTCCCGCAGGATGGGTGCGGAATCTCCGGTCGCCGTTCCAAATCGGGATCACGAATGCCGGGGTCGGCCACACAGCCGGAACCCTCGCCGGCACGAACGTGGAAAGCCGCGGGGGGCGTGGCGTAGTCGTCGGTAAGGCTGCGCGAGGCTGGAACGATCGCCTCTTCACGTCGCATTACGGCTTCAAGCCTGCAATCCAGATGCCGACACCGAAGGGGTTTGCCGCAGGTGGATACCCGCCCGTCGGTCAGTTCTCCATCGTCGGTGAGAACGGCCCTGAGCTGGCGTACTTCAGCTCTCCGGCGCAGGTCATCAGCAACACCGACACGCGCTCGATGTTCCGTGAGGCCGCAGGCCAGCGGAGCGGAGGCGCGGCTCCCAACATCAGCGTGGAGAACCACGTGTGGGTTGGTGACCGTGAAATCACCGACATCGTGGATCACCGCATCACGGTCCGCGACGCCGAGACCGGAGCCGCGATCGAGACTGGCCGGTACGTGTAGGAAGCACACAGGGGGCTGCTCTGCCGACATGGTGGAGCAGCCCCAAACATTCCCAACTCAGCCTGCAAGGAACCGACATGGAGCCATGCAGAGCCACCAACCCGAGAGGATCAACCATGAACCACTGTGAGCCCGCCAAGAACGAGCCCGTTTCCTGCCCGCAGTGCGGCGCCGACGTCGCGCAGGTGCCCGGCCGTGGACGTATCAAGCAGTTCTGCAACCAGAGCCATGGCCGGTCCTGGCGCACCCGCATGCGGTCTGCGGGATGGCTCTGACGTCAGACGTCGGGCGGCGTACCGTCTGAGCTGTGAGCGAGCATCTCGGAGACAAGCTCTCCCGACTCCGCCGGCTATCGACCCTGACACAGGAAGAGCTGGCGGAGAAGTCAGGCGTGTCCGTCGACGTCATCCGCAAGCTGGAGCAGAAGCGCAAGGGGTCCGCCCGCTTGCCGACGCTGCATGCTCTAGCCGGCGGGCTGGGCGTCGAACTGACGACGCTACTGGGCGACCCGCCCGGCGTTCCGTCAACGGGCGAGGCAGACCCGCCGCAACTCGTGGCCGTGCGACGAGCCGTGCACCCGCTCATGTTCGCGCCTCCGCAGGAGTCTGACGGAGCGGAGGTGCTCACGTCCGACCTCCTGCGCGCGGAGATCGCGGATGCCTGGTCGATTTATCATTCGGCAGAGTTCCCGCAGCTACTCAACCTCCTCCCCGGGATCCTGGCTGACGCACGGCTGACGGCGTCGCAGGATGCAGACGGAGGACAGGCAGCGCTCGGCAAGGCATTCCAGCTGGCCGGACACCTGAGCATCCGTCTGGGCAAGCTGGACCTTGCCCTTGCTGCTCTTGAGCGCGCCATAGCTGCCGCGGAGGCGTCGGAGGATCCGCTCCTGGTCCCGATGATCTGCAACAGCCTGGCGTGGGCTTACCAGCGCTCCAACCGGCTGGACGACGCGACGAGCATCGCCCTGTACGCCGCTGACGGATTGGAGCGGGACGGCCTCACCGACGATGCGGCGGGGATCCGTGTGTGGGGCGGGCTGACGATGTCTGCCGCCACCTCCTACGCCAGGCTCGACGACTATGAGCAGGCGGACACGATGATGCGAGCCGCGGAGAAGGCTGCCGGCCGACTGGCGAAGATGCCACCGACCGAGGGAGACGGGCGGCTCCTGAGCGTCTTCAGTAAGTCGTCAGTCCGCATTGAGCGCGTACGTCTGGCCGTTCAGCACGACCGGCCGGAGGAGGCGCTACGCCTCGCCAAGGGAATGCGGCTGAGCAAAGACACGCCTGAGTCTTGGCGCACCTGGCTGCTTCTGGACGTCGCCCGCGCACACACTGACCTAGGCAATGCGGGAGGCGCTGTAAAGGCCCTTGAGAGCCTGCGTCGGGTCGCTCCGACATGGATGCGGCATCACACACTTGCGGTCGCCATTGTGAGCGACCTGTGGGAGCTGCCGGCCCACCCGCCGGGGCTCCGGAAACTGGCTGAGTTCCTCGGGGTGGAGAAATAGCGTCGCGGAAGTAGGACGCTCCGTCCCTGTTTCGCCGTCCGCCACGACGAAATGCTGAAGCCAGAAGTCAACGGCGGAGGTGCGGGAATGGATAAAACAGGGATGTGGGGCCCCGTCTTTTTGACGGATCCTCAGGTGCCGCCGGAGCCGGTCCCGAACTACGGCTGCGACATCTGCAAGGTGCTCGGCCGGCAGCGGGAGGCGGCACGCAACAGCGGGGACCCGTCGGCCGTCTCAGACTGCAACGTTGAGATCCGGCAGCACCCGCATGGGGGGCATCGATGAGCACTCGCACACTGATCCGCAACGTCTCGCACACGATCGCCCCGCATCCCGACACCGAGATCACGTACGAGGCGGACTGTCTCGGATGCCAGTGGAGCGCCGAACCGTCCACCGATGCCGCAGCCGTCGACGTGGAGTGCCTGAGCCACGCCGGCCGCAGCAACCACAGAGGATTCCGCCGGATCGTGACGGGCTTCGCGTTCGTCGTCCGTGCCGGAGAAGACCCCGTACCGACACCCAGGGTGTCCCCCACGCCTGCTGACGGCTAGGTACGGTCGCGCCCCCGATGGGCGCGGAACAAGGGAGGCGGGGCCGATCTCACCCGGCGGCTCCGCCTCCTCCCACAGACCCGCCGCCAGGGGCGTTACCTCCGGCGCGCGGAGAGCGGCAGGGGAGAGGTTGGCATACCGGGTTATCGGCCAGATTGTCCCAGCGCATGGACGCCTCCTAGGTAGCACTGACCCGAGAATAGAACACTTGTTCCCTTGATCGTTTCCTCCCCTTCGTCCCCGAGCGGATTTTGAGCCGGGTGCCGGAGGTGGTTGGCTCAGCACACCCCGAACAACCGAGTGCTGGAGGAACAGCCATGGCGCAGGTCGAGGCCACGACAGAGCGGATCATCGCGGCGGACCCGGAAGCGGTGTTCGACGTGCTGGCCGACTACAAGGACGTCCGCGGCAAGGTGCTGCCCGGCCACTTCAGCGAGTACGAGGTGCGTGAGGGCGGCGACGGCGAGGGCACCCTCGTCCACTGGAAGCTCCAGGCCACCAGCAAGCGGGTGCGCGACTGCCTGCTGGAGGTCAGCGAGCCCACCGAGGGCCAGCTCGTGGAGAAGGACCGCAACTCCTCGATGGTCACGACCTGGACCGTCACCCCGGCCGGCGAGGGGAAGTCCAAGGCGGTCGTCTCGACCGTGTGGAACGGCGCCGGCGGCATCGGCGGATTCTTCGAGAGGACCTTCGCGCCCAAGGGGCTCGGCCGCATCTACGACGAGCTCCTGCAGAATCTCGCCACCGAGGTGGAGAAGTAACCCCCGGTCCCGCTTTCCGGCCTCACCGGTTCGGGTGGTCTTTCCGCCCGGCCGGTGGTGCGCCGTAGTGGCCCCCACCGGCGGCTAAGCCTTCCGGGTGCGCCGTCAGCGCCCCTCGCCGCGTTTGCCCTCCCTTATATCGCAATGCGACAAATGGGCGGCGCAGAATGCGACGAGGGGAGCGGCACGTGGTGGGTGGGATCACTCTGGTGAAGGACGAGCCCGACGGTACGGGCGACACCGGAACGGTGCAGACGTCCGAACCGCCCCCGCCACCGGCCGCGACGGAATCAGCCGCTCCGTTCCTGCCCCCGGCATACGAGACGGACCCCCGCCGCATCCGCCTGATCTTCATCGGGCTGATGCTCACGCTGCTGCTCGCGGCGCTCGACCAGATGATCGTCGCCACCGCGCTCCCGAAGATCGTCGGTGAGCTGCACGGCCTGGAGAAGATGTCCTGGGCGGTCACCGCCTATCTGCTCGCCTCCACCATCGGGCTCCCGGTCTACGGCAAGCTCGGCGACCTCTTCGGCCGCAAGGGCGTCTTCCAGTTCGCGATCGTCGTCTTCGTCATCGGCTCCGCGCTGGCCGGCTGGTCGCGCACCATGGACGAACTGATCGCCTTCCGCGCCCTGCAGGGCGTCGGCGGCGGCGGGCTGATGATCGGCGTCCAGGCGATCATCGCGGATGTCGTGCCGCCCCGGGAGCGCGGCCGGTTCATGGGGCTCATCGGCGCGGCGTTCGGACTCGCCTCCGTGGCGGGCCCGTTGCTCGGCGGCTTCTTCACCGACCACGCCTCCTGGCGCTGGTGCTTCTACATCAACATCCCGTTCGGCCTGGTCACCTTCGGGGTCATCACCGTCGTACTGAAGCTCCCGAAGCCCACCGTCCGGCCGCGGCTCGACATCCTCGGCGCCCTGCTGCTGGCCGTCGCCTCCACCTGTGTGGTGCTGGTGACCAGCTGGGGCGGTACGGAGTACGCCTGGGGCTCGGGCACCATCCTGGGACTGGCCGCGGGAGCCGCCGGAACGACTCTGCTCTTCGTCGTCGTCGAGCACCGCGCACCCGAACCGATCATTCCGCTGCGGCTGTTCCGCGACTCGATCTTCAACGTCAGCGCCCTCGTCGGCGCGGTCGTCGGGGTCGCCCTGTTCGGCGCCGCCAGCTATCTGCCGACCTTCCTGCAGATGGTCGACGGGGCCACCGCCACCGAGTCCGGGCTGCTGATGCTCCCGATGATGGGCGGCATCGTCGCCGCGTCCGTCGTCTCCGGCCAGCTGATCTCCCGTACCGGTAAGTACCGCGTCTACCCGATCGCCGGCAGCGCTCTCGCGGCGGTGGGCATGTGGCTGCTGTCCCGGCTCGAAACGGACACCCCGCGGCTGGAGTACAGCATCGCGCAGGCGGTGCTCGGTCTCGGGATCGGGCTGATCATGCCGGTGCTGGTGCTCGCCGTGCAGAACTCCGTACGGCCCGCCGACCTCGGCACCGCCACCAGCGCCAACAACTACTTCCGGCAGATCGGCGGCAGCGTCGGCGCGGCCGTGTTCGGCACGCTCTTCGCCGGGCGGCTCGCCGACGCGCTCGAGGTGCGCCTGCCGTCCGGAGCCGGTCTGCCCGACCCCGAGTCGATCACGCCGCAACTGGTCCACGCCATGGACCCGGTGCTGCGTGACAGCTATATCCAGGCATACGCCGACGCGATGCCCCGGATCTTCCTCTACCTTGTGCCGGTCCTCGTGCTCGGCCTGTTCTTCGCCTTCTTCCTCAAGGAGAAACCGCTGGTGTCCCACCACAGCCCAGAAACCGCAGCCGAGCCCGCGACGATCCCCTCCGCCCGCGCCGGCGCGGGCGTCCAGCCCGCCGCACCGCTCTCGGGGGTTCCCGTCCGCGGCAGCGTCCAGCACCCCGACGGCACGAAGGTCCCGCACGCCGCCCTCACCCTCATCGACGTCCAGGGGCAGCAGGTCGGCAGGGGCGCCAGCGGCGACGAGGGGCGGTACGCGCTCAGCGTCCCCGGCGCCGGTTCGTACGTCCTCATCGCCGCGGCCGGGGGCCACCAGCCGCAGGCCGTCAGCGTCACCGTGGGCGAGCGGCCCGTGGAACTCGACGTGGTGCTCGGCGGTGCGGGCCGGCTGGCGGGGACCGTGATGACGGCGGACGGCGTTCCGGTGCGCGACGCGGCCGTCACCCTGACCGACGTACGCGGCGAGGTGGTCTCCTCCACCCGCAGCGGCCGCGAGGGCGGCTACGTGATCTCGGAACTGGTGGCGGGGGAGTACACCCTCGCGGCCAGCGCCCCCGCGTTCCGGCCGGCCGCGCTCCCGGTCAGCGTGCAGGCGGCCCGCGAGACCCGGCAGGACATTGAACTGGCCGGCGGCGCCGTGCTGCGCGGCGTCGTACGCGCCAGTGGCGGGCGGCTCGTCGAGGACGCCCGGGTCACGCTCCTGGACGCGGCGGGCAATGTGGTCGACACCGTGACCACCGGGCCCGACGGTGCCTTCCGGTTCGTCGACCTGTCCACCGGCGAGTACACCGTGATCGCCGCCGGCTACCCGCCGGTGGCCACGGTCCTCCAGGTCGCGGGCGGCGGGCGCACCGAAAGGGACCTCCAACTGGGCCACGAGGACTGAGCCCACGAGACAGGTGATGAAGGTAGTGCGCCCCCGAGTGCGCGGGGCGCACCACCTTCGGGGGTGATTCGGTCGATGACCGGCGAGCGCCGGTCGCGGCCCCGTACGGTGGAGCCACGTACCGCAGAACCTTGCGGTGGGGAAGGAGCCTTCCGCCCATGGACCTCGGTGTGCCGTCGCAGAGGACACCACCACCACCGCGAGACGCCACGGCGGGCCGTGTGCCGCTCGCCGTGGTCGTCGTCGACGCGGACGGACTCGTGTCGCACTGGTCGACCGGGGCCAGAAAGCTCTTCGGTGTCGCCAGGGACGACGCGGTCGGCTGCCCGGCCGGCGAACTACTCCCGGTAGCCGGGGCGTTGGAGGACCACGGCGAACCGTCCCGGGGCGGGATGTACGCCGAGTACGGCCCCGAACTCGACAGCTCCCTCAGCGGCACCGTCGGCTACCCGGCGGCGGGCCGGGCCCGGGTGGACGAACCGGACCGCGGCCGGATCGAGATCCTGTGGTGGGCCTATCCACTCGTCGGCCCCGGCCCCGAGCGGCTGCTCGTCCTCGCCGCGGACTCCGCGCAGGTGCGCGGCGCGGCGGCGGGGGAGGGCCGGGACGCCGAGACGATCGCACCCGGATTCGCCCTGCACACCGACTTCCCCGGTTACCGGGAGCTGTCCGGGCGGCTGCCCGAGATCCTGCCCAGCATGAGCGTCCACGAGGCCACCCGGATCGTCTCCCAGGTACTCGAACTCGGCTACCCCGTACTGGACTTCAGCCGCCACGACCGGATTCCGGTGACCCCTGACTGGGGAGTGCCGCAGCGCGCCGGACACCGGGACTCCGGGGAATCGCGGCACAACGCCGACGCCCGGCTCACACCCCGCGCGGCGCCCCGCCCCGAGCTGGACCTCGAATACGCGGCGGTCCGTGAACGGCTGGAATTCCTCAACGAGGTCAGCGGCCGCATCGGTTCCTCCCTCGATCTGGAGCGCACCATCCGCGAGGTCACCAGCGCCGCGGTGCCCCGCTTCACGGACTTCGCGGGCACCCATCTGCGCGCCGCGGTCCTCGCCGGTGAGGGCTTCCCGGACGGCCCGCCCGACGTCACGACGATCTGGCACCGGGTCTGGGTCGAGCACAACGACGAACCGGGCCGCTGGGACGACACCGTGCCGGTCGGCGAGTCCATCGCCTTCCCGGAACACACCCCGTTCTTCCAGTGCATGGTCACCGGCGAACCGGTCATCATCCCCTACGTCAGCGAGGAGTTGAGCAACCGGATCTCGGGCGAGTTCGAGAAGCGCGACCTGCGCCCGCTGATCACCCACCGCTCCCTGCTCATCGTGCCGCTCAAGGCCCGCGACGTGGTGCTCGGCTTCATGGTCCTGATGCGGCGCCCCGGCCGGGAGCCCTTCGACGACATGGACCGCACCACCGGCGCCGAACTCGCCGCCAGGGCCGGGCTCGTCCTCGACAACGCCCGCATGTACACCTACCAGGAGAACGTCGCGGAGACCCTCCAGGACAGCATGCTGCCCCAGGTCGAGCCGCGCATGGCCGGCTGCGACATCGCCACCCGCTATCTGCCCGGCGCCCGGCTCGGCAGGGTCGGCGGCGACTGGTTCGACTCGGTGAAGCTTCCCGGCTCCCGGACCGCGCTGGTCGTCGGTGACGTGATGGGGCACGGCCTCAACTCGGCCGCGATGATGGGCCAGCTGCGTACCGCGGTACTGACGATGGCCACCATGGAGATGCCGCCGGCACAGCTGCTGCGCAACCTGGACGACCTGGCCCAGCGCCTCGGCGAGCAGTATCTGGCGACCTGTCTCTACGCCGTGTACGACCCGATCCGTTCCGAGCTCCAGATCGCCAACGCCGGGCACATCCCGCCGGTGCTGGTCCGTGCGGAGGACGGCCGGGCCGAACTGCTCGACCTGCCGACCGGCGCGCCGATCGGGGTCGGCGGGGTGGCCTTCGCGACCGCGACCGTACGGGTCCGGCCGGGCGACCGTCTGGTGCTCTGCACCGACGGCCTGGTCGAGGTGCGCGGCCAGGACATCGGTGCCGGTCTCGCCGCGCTCTGCGCCTCCGCCGCGCACCCCGCCGCGTCGATGGACGACGCCTGCGACACGATCATCCGCGCGCTCAACCCCAGCGGCGGCCGCAACGACGACGTCGCGCTGCTGATGGCCCGGCTCAACGGCATCCCCGACGACGACGTCGTCGAGTGGCAACTCGCGCTGGACCCGCGCGAGGTGGCCCGTGCCCGCCGGATGGTCCGCGGCAAGCTGCTCGACTGGGAGCTGCCGGACGCCGTGGAGGCGGCCGAACTGATGGTCAGCGAGCTCGTCACCAATGCCGTGAAGCACGGACGCACCCATCACATCGGGCTCCGGCTGGTCCGCACCGGCGCCCTGCTCTGCGAGGTCAGCGACGACGAGCCCGCCCCCGCCACGCTCCTCGAAGTCGCCGCCGACGACGAGTTCGGCCGCGGGCTCGTCCTGGTGAGCAGCCTCGCCCGGGAGTGGGGCAGCAGCACCTCGGCCCGCGGCAAGACCGTCTGGTTCGAGATGGCGCTCTCCCGGCTGCCCCGCCTCCCGCGCAACGGCTGGTAAACGCGGCGGCCCCTGGCCGCCGGTCCTGTACGCACCCTTGCCCTGACCAGCGGGGAGCGGTAGTTCCTTGGTGTGCAAGGTGCTTCAGCGCGACGGGACTTGGGAGTGCGCATGGATGTTTCACAGCGGTACCGCGAGGCGTGGGAAGGCTTCTGGGCGGCCACCTCGGACGCGCCCGGCGAGGCGATCTGGGACGCCGACCCCTCACTGAGCGCCGCACCGCACAGCGAACTGCTCCTGCCGCACGCCGACGCCGCGCTGCCCGTCGTCGACCTCGGCTGCGGCAACGGCACCCAGACCCGCTACCTCGCCACCCGGTTCGCCCGCGCCATCGGCGTGGACCTCTCGCACGCCGCGATCGGCCATGCCCGCCGCGCGGACACCGAGGGCGTCGCCGAGTTCGCCCGGCTCGATCTGACCGACGGCGACGCGGTGCGCGCCCTGCACGAGCGGATCGGGGACGCCAACGTCTACATGCGAGCGGTGATCCACCAGAGCGAGGCCGGGGACAGGCCCGCGGTCGCCGCGGCCGTGGCGACGCTGCTGGGGGCGCGCGGCCGGGCGTTCGTCGCCGAGCTGACCCCGGCCTCCAAGGACGTGCTCCGGCAGGCGGCGCAGGGGCCGGACGGGCCGCCCAAGAAGCTGCGCCGGGTCTACGACCACGGGCTCAAGCCGGCGGACGCCACAGAGGAGGAGGTGCCCGAACTCCTGAGGGCGGCCGGGCTGACCACGCTGGACAGCGGTGACACGGCCCTGCCGCAGACCGAGCGGCTGCCCGACGGCACCCGGATCGACCTGCCGGCCAGGTGGTTCGTGCTCGCCGTCGGCTGATCCGGGGCCCGACAGGAGAGTGCCGGCCCCGGACGCGCAGACCGTCCGGGGCCCGGGGCATCCGTCAGGGCAGCAGCCGCGGCGCCCTTCTCGCGGCGACGTCCTCGACCCAGCCGAGGAGCACCACGGCCGCGGCGATGAGGACCCAGGCCACGCCGAACTGCAGCCAGATGCTGTCGAGCGGCAGATACGTCTCGAACGCGGGCACGTTCCACATCAGGTCGATCAGCGGCACGCTCACCATCAGCGCCACCTCGTGCCAGAGATAGACCGTCACGGCACGGGCGTTGAGGACCTTCACCACCCGCTCGGCCACCGGGTGGCGGCCGAGCCGTTCGAAGCCGGGCCGGAACCGCAGGAGCAGCAGGACGAAGCCGGCGGACCACAGGGCCTGGGCGAGCGGGATGTCATCGAGGTCGTAGGACCCGTCGACCCGGTGGTGCAACGCCCACCAGCCGCCTGCCGCCAGCAGGACCGGCGCCGCGAGGACGACGGGGCCGGGGCGGAGCCGGTCCAGTACCCCGTCGCGGTGGGCGAAGCCGAGCAGCCAGCAGAACAGGAAGACCGAGACATCGCTGACCGCGCTCCCCAGCCGCCCGTCCGGTACGCCGCCCAGCGCCGTCAGGACCAGGACGGGGACGAGGGAGAGCGCCAGCACCGGGAGCGGGGCGAGCCGGAAGATCCGCAGCAGGGCCGGTGACAGAAGGACGAACCAGAGGTACGTCCGCAGGTACCACAGCACCGCCCAGGCCTGCTCGCCCCACGCGTCGCCCGGCGGATCACCGACCGGCAGCACCCAGTACAGGACGTCCGCGCCGGGCACCCAGCCGTGCAGCAGCATCGCCACGCCGAGCACCAGGCCGAAGGCCCACAGCGGGATCAGCAGTCTGCGCAGCCGCCCCCGGACCACCTGCCTGGCCGGCCGTTCCAGCGAACGCGCCATGAGCGAACCGGCCAGCGCGAACATCACGCCCATGGACGGGAACACCAGCCCCAGCCAGGGCCATTCGAAGGTGTGGTAGGTGATCACGCGGACCAGCGCGAAGGCCCGCAGCACGTCGAAGTACCGGTCTCGGCCCCCGCCGGCGGGCCCACGTGGCAGGCCCCGGGCGGCCTCGGCGCGCGGCACCGCCGGGGGCGCCCCCCGTCGGTGCGCACCCGCCATCAGCGTGCCCCCGTACCGGACACGGGCGTACCGACCGAGCCGGTGCGCTTCAGCTTCTGCCAGCGCAGCCGGCCGCCGGTGGCCGCCGTGACGCACGAGTGGATCAGCACCAGGTACATCAGCTGCCGGTAGGCGAGTTGCTGGAGCGGCAGCATCAGCAGATACCGGTACTTCTCCCGGTCGAGACGGAACGCGTAGGCCGCGCAGACGAGTTGCACCAGCAGGACGGCCAGCCAGGCCAGCAGGGACGCCCTGAAGTCGATGAAGAGCATCGCGTAGAGGGTGAACACGTCGATCAGCGGTGCGAAGAGGGGGGTGACGATCTGGAAGAGGACCACCAGCGGCATCCCGACCCTGCCGAAGCGGCCCGACGGCCCCCGGTCGGTCAGGGATCCCCGGTGCTTCCACAGCGCCTGCATCGTGCCGTAACTCCAGCGGTAGCGCTGCCGCCACAGCTGGCCCAGCGATGCGGGCGCCTCGGTCCAGGCGCGGGCGTGCTCGGCGTAGACGACCCGCCATCCGGCGCGGTGCAGAGCGATCGTGATGTCGGTGTCCTCGGCGAGCGTGTCCTCGCTCATGCCGCCGACGGCCAGTACCGCACCGCGGCGGAACGCGCCGATCGCGCCGGGGATGGTGGGCATGCAGCGCAGCAGGTCGTACATCCTGCGGTCGAGGTTGAAGCCCATCACGTACTCGATGTGCTGCCAGGCACCGATTATCGTGCCGCGGTTGCCGACCTTGGCGTTGCCGGCCACCGCGCCGACCTCCGGGTCGCCGAAGGGCTGCACCAGCCGGTGCACGGTGTCGGGTTCGAAGACGGTGTCGCCGTCCATCATCACGACGATCTCGTGACGCGCCTGCCGTACACCGTTGTTGAGCGCGGCGGACTTGCCCGCGTTCTCCTGGCGCACGACCCTGACGTTGGGCAGCCCCAGGGACTCGGCGATCTCCGCGGTCCCGTCGGTCGACCCGTCGTCGACGACGATGATCTCGATCGGATGGGTACTGGACGCGAGTGAGCGGAGCGTGTGGGCGATGCACTCCTTCTCGTTGTACGCGGGGACGATGACGCTCACCGGTCCGGTGACGGCGGGACCCCAGACGAACCGGCGTCTGTTGCGCTGCCGGTAGTGGCGCCGGGCGAGGACGAGCATCATCCCGAACCGCCCCAGCACGGCGACCCCGACGACCATCAGTACGGCGGCGAGTACGGGAACCGTCCACTCGGCGACCGCGACGGCCGCGAGGAGCGCACGGCCCTCCCAGCGGGTGGCGGTGCCGGCCTCGCGGTGCGCGGCCTGTTCGGGTACGGAGCCGGTGGACGGACCGGTGGCGGGCTGCCCCGCCGCCTGCGCGGACCGGCTCCGGGACGACTGCCCGTCCCGCTGCTGGGCGCCGCTGACGGTGGTGAAGGTGTAGCCCTTCGCCTTCATCTTCTTGATGTACCGGGGCAGCGCCGCCAGGGTCTGCGCGCGATTGCCGCCCGAGTCGTGGAAGAGCACGGAGGCGCCTTTCCCGCTCTCCGGTGTGGCCAGGTCGATGATCTTGTTGACGCCGGGCCGCTGCCAGTCCTCGCTGTCGGTGTCGATGAAGACGCTCGTGTAGCCCATCGCGCCGAGCTTCTTGTAGACGGGCCAGCTGTAGTTGTCGATGGCGTTGTTCGCCGAGGAGTACGGCGCCCGGAACAGTGTGGTGGTGATGCCCGCGGCCCCTGCGAGGGCCAGCTGGGTCTGGGCGATCTCCCGGGTGACCCGGGCGGTGTCCTGGTACGACAGATCGACGTGGGTGAAGGTGTGGACCCCCACCTCGTTGCCGTCGTCGACCATCTGGCGCACCACCTCCGGGTAGCGCGAGATCATCGATCCCACCAGGAAGAACGTGCCGGGGACGTCGTTGTCGTCCAGGACGCGCAGCACCTTGCGGGTCCACTCCGGGTCGGGGCCGTCGTCGAAGGTGAGCACGATCGTCCGGTCGGGGACCGACTGCGTCCGCGCCGTGCCGCCCCGGAAGGTGAGCAGGGGGCCGCCGTTCAGGACGCTGTCCGGCACCTTGCTCGCGCTCGCGTCGGAGCGGACCCGCTGGTCGTTTCCGACCTCGGACCGCAGATAGCCGTCGAGGAGCATCACGGAGGCGAGGCCGAGCAGCAGCAGAAGGGCGATGACCACGCGCGGCCCGGGGACCGCCTGGCGGCGGACCCGCCCGATCCTGCTCATCGGGGTGCCGCCTCGGGGGTGGGCGGTGCGCCCGTGCCGCTGCCCGGCGGTATGTCCCCGCCGGGACCGCCCGGCGTGGCGGGCGCGCCGTCCAAGGGGAGCAGGGCCGAGGGGGACAGGGAGATACCGCCCATGAAGGAGAGGCCGAGCACGGCCGTGTACCCCGCGCAGGCGATGCCGAGCGCGATGCCCGCACGGCGCAGCAGCCGGGCGCGGCGGCCCGAACTGTCCACGAAGACGGGCCCTTCCGGCGCCTCGGTCCGGGCGGTGCGCGCGTGTTTGCGGCGTCGGCCGGGCACGGCCGGTTCTCTGTCGACAGCGGTATCGGAATGCATTTGCGTATGCTGACCAACCGCTATGTGCGAAGTCTGAGGACTTGCTGGCCGAACGCTGTGGATACGTCCGCAACCTGTTCGCCGGCTGAGAGCGGACGGGCCGCCGTTCGTTGCCCATCCTGTCCGTGGAGGCAGCAACTCTGCTGCTCTGTGGATGTGTTCACCCCTCAGGTGCCTGTCCGCGTGTTGTCCGGCCGTGAATTTCCTGTGGATGGGGACGACAGGTGTGTGTGAGAGGTTTTCGGTGCGCCCCTCCCTCTGCGCCGCAGTTCCGGGACACGCTTCACCGAAAGCAGGTGCAAACACCATGCGTATGTCATCGCCCCGGGCCACCGCTGCCTTCGCCGGACTTCTCGCACTCCTGCTCGTCTGCTCCGGCTGCGCGACCGGCACCGTGGCGGACCAGAGCGCCGGCTCCGCACCGCGCCGCCCCGGCGCCACCGCGTCCGCCGCCGGAGCGACGGCGTACACCCCCTACGCCAGCGCCACGACCGCCGCCGGCACGGACACCGCCGGTTCCCCGGACACGTACAACCTGGCCTTCGTGGTCGCCGACGGTGACGCGTGCACCCCGGTGTGGGGCGGCAGCGCCGCGGCGACCGACCCCGCGGTGGTCGCACGCGTCGCCGCGCTCACCTCCTCCGGCGCCGACGTCCGGGTCTCCTTCGGCGGCGCCGCGGGCACCGAACCGGCGCTCGCCTGCGACAGCGCGCGGGAACTCGCCGATGCCTACGGGCAGGTGCTCGACGCCGTCGGCGCGACCAGGGCGGACTTCGACATCGAGGGCGACGCGCTCACCGACACGGCGTCCGTCACCCGCCGCAACGAGGCCCTGCACCTGCTCCAGCAGGAGCGGGACGTGGACATCACGTACACCCTGCCGGTCATGCCCGACGGGCTGGAGGCCGACGGAACCGCCGTCCTCGACGACGCCGTCGCGCAGGGCGTCGACGTCTCCGCGGTCAACATCATGGCGATGAACTACAGCTCCTCGCACGACGGCGACATGGGCGACTACGCCCGGCAGGCCGCAGAGGCGGCCCACGGCCAGATCGCCGACCTGCTCGGACTGTCGGAGAAGAAGGCCTGGCGGGCCCTGCACATCACCGTGATGATCGGCGTCAACGACGTGGCGGGGGAGACCTTCACGCTCGCCGACGCGGCGTCGCTGCGCAGCTTCGCCCGGAGCGTGGGAGTCGGTGCGCTCTCCCAGTGGGCGGCCTTCCGCGACCGGCCGTGCACCGGCGGGAACACCTCGAAGGCGAGCGACACGTGCAGCGGCGTCGAGCAGACGGCGGGGGCGTTCGCGAAGGCGCTGAGCGGTTGAGCGCTGCCGGGTGGCCGCCGGCCGGGCAGTCCCTGAGCCGCCGCGCCCCGGAAACCGTCAGCGCCCCGTCTCCTCCCGCACCAGCGTCATGAGCGCCCGAGCTCCGGGGCTCATGGACCGTGCGTCCGGAAGCACCACGACGCTCTCGTAGTACGGCTGGACCGCCCCGTCGAGCCGGACCGTCACCAGGTCCCGCGCCTCGGGCTTGCGGGAGAAGTGGTGCGGCACCACCGCGATGCCGAGCCCCTCCTGCACCAGCTCCAGCAGGCTGTGCACGTCGTTGACCTCCAGCGCCACCGTGCGGCGCACCCGCGCCGACGCGAACGCCTCGTCGGCCGCCCGGCGCGGACCCCAGTCCGGATGGAAGTCGATGAACGGCTCACCCGGCAGCTCCTCCCACCCGACCCGCTCCGTCGCGGCCAGCCGGTGACCGGGGGCGCACAGCAGGACCATGGGCTCACGGGCCAGCGGGACCAGCTCGCCGCGCCACTCCACGGAGCTCACCGTGGCGGCGAACGCGATGTCGAGCCGCCCGCCCGCCACCCCGTCCACCAGGCTCGTCGTCCCCTCCTGGCGGAGCCGGATCTCCATGTGCGGGTGCGCACGGTGGAAGGCGGCGAGCAGCCGCGGCAGGCTCACCCCGGCCACGCACTGCTCGACGCCCACCGACAGGGTGCCGCGCAGCAGCCCCCGTACGGCGTCGACGGCGTCCTTCGCCGCCCGCGCGCCCGCCAGCGTGCGCTCGGCCTCCACCAGCAGGGCGCGCCCCGCCTCGGTCAGCCGCACGCTGCGGGTGGTCCGGCTGAACAGCGGGGTCCGCAGCTCCTGCTCCAGCGCACGGACGGAGGCGGAGAGGCCGGACTGCGACACCGCGAGGCGCTCGGCGGCCCGGGTGAAGTGCTGCTCCTCTGCGACCGCGACGAAGTGTTCCAGCTGGCGCAACTCCATGATTGAGAAATATAGACGCTGAATCCAAGCGGAATCTCCTGTTGGACTGCTGGATCGATGTGGGCGAGCCTGGACCCTGCAAGCTCGCCGGGGCGGAGCCGAACAGCAGCCCGTCCCCGGCGGACCGGAACGACCTCTCCCGTGGAGCCCCGCATGTACATCCCGTCCGCCGACCGCTACCAGGACATGCCCTACCGGCGCACCGGGCGCAGCGGGCTGAAGCTGCCGGCCCTCTCGCTCGGCCTGTGGCACAACTTCGGCGGGGACCGGACGCCGGAGACCCAGGGGCAGATCCTCCGCAGGGCGTTCGACCTCGGCATCACCCACTTCGACCTGGCGAACAACTACGGCCCGCCGCCCGGCTCCGCGGAGAGCGCGATGGGCCGCGCGCTGAGGACGGACTTCGCCCGGCACCGGGACGAGATCATCGTCTCCACCAAGGCCGGCTACCTGATGTGGGACGGCCCCTACGGGGAGTGGGGCTCGCGCAAGAACCTGCTCTCCTCGCTCGACCAGAGCCTCGGCCGTCTCGGGCTCGACTACGTCGACATCTTCTACTCGCACCGGCCCGACCCCGAGACCCCGCTCGAAGAGACGATGGGCGCCCTCCACTCGGCGGTCCAGCAGGGCAAGGCGCTCTACGTGGGTGTCTCCAACTACTCGGCCGAGCAGACCCGCGAGGCCGCCCGGATCCTGAAGGACCTCGGCACCCCGCTGCTCATCCACCAGCCGCGCTACTCGATGCTGGACCGCTGGGTCGAGGACGGCCTGCTCACCGCCCTCGACGAGCTGGGCACCGGCTCCATCGCGTACTCCCCGCTGGAGCAGGGCATCCTCTCCGACCGCTACCTCCGCGGCATCCCGGAGGGTTCACGGGCGGCGGGCAGCAGCCCGTTCCTGTCGGCCGACTCGGTCACCCCGGAGCTGGTCGGATCGCTCCGCGAGCTGGACCAACTGGCCTCCGAGCGCGGTCAGTCGCTGGCCCAGATGGCGCTGGCCTGGGTGCTGCGCGGCGGCCGGGTCACCTCCGCCGTCGTCGGCGCGAGCAGCGTCGCCCAGCTGGAGAACAGCGTCCAGGCGGTCCGCAACCTGGAGTTCAGCGACAAGGAACTCAGCCGGATCGAGAAGCTCCTGAAGGGCGCCAGGCGCCGCTGAGGCCCGCTCCGGGGCCTTCCGCCGGACCTCCTTCAGTGGAGTGGACCACTGGAGGTCCGGACAGCCCTGGCCTGCCCGTTCCGCGACGCGTACCGTGTGGCCGCATGAAGATCCTCGTCAGCGCCGACATGGAAGGCGCCACCGGTGTGACGTGGCCGGCCGATGTCCTGCCGGGCTCCCCGCAGTGGGAACGGTGCCGTTCCCTGTTCACCTCCGACGTCAACGCCGCGGCCCTCGGGTTCTACGACGGGGGCGCCGACGAGGTGCTCATCAACGAGGCCCACTGGACCATGCGCAACCTGCTGCTGGAGCGGCTCGACGACCGGGTCCAGATGCTGACCGGCAAGCACAAGTCGCTCAGCATGGTGGAGGGCATCCAGCACGGGGACGTCGACGCGGTCGCCTTCGTCGGCTACCACACGGGTGCCGGTACGGAAGGGGTCCTGGCCCACACCTATCTCGCCAACTCCATCACCGGGGTGTGGCTGAACGGGGTCAGGGCCAGCGAGGGGCTGCTCAACGCGCACGTCGCCGCCGAGTACGGCGTCCCCGTGGTCCTCGTCACCGGGGACGACCTGACCTGTGTGGACGCGCGGGGGTACGCCCCCGACGCCCGTACGGTCGCGGTCAAGGACTACGTCTCGCGGTACGCCGCGGTCTGCCGCACCCCCGCCCGTACCGCCGCCGATATCCGTGCGGCGGCCAAGGAGGCGACGGCGCTCGCCGGGCGGTACCCGGCGGTCGACGGCGGACCGTTCACCGTGGAGCTGGAGTTCGACGCCGAGCACCTGGCCGCGGCGGCCACGGTCGTACCCGGCGTGGCGGCCTCCGGCGAGAGGCGTGTCGCCTACACGAGCGAGACGATGTACGAAGGTATCCGCACGTTCAAGGCGGTGACGACCATCGTGTCTTCCGCCGTGGAGGAACAGTATGGCTGAGGTGACCAACCCCAAGAACAGCGTCGATGACCTCGCGCTCGACGAATCGGTGACGTTCACCTCCGAACTCATCCGGATCGACACCACCAACCGGGGCGGCGGCGACTGCCGCGAACGCCCGGCGGCCGAGTACGTCGCGGAGCGGCTGGCCGGTGCCGGACTCGACCCCGTGCTCCTGGAGCGCACCCCCGGCCGTACCAACGTGGTCGCCCGGATCGCGGGCACCGACCCGTCCGCCGAAGCGCTCCTGGTCCACGGGCACCTGGACGTGGTGCCCGCTGAGGCCGACGACTGGACCGTGCACCCCTTCTCCGGCGAGATCCGCGACGGGGTCGTCTGGGGCCGCGGCGCCATCGACATGAAGAACATGGACGCGATGGTCCTCGCCGTCGTCCGGTTCTGGGCCAGGGCCGGCATCCGGCCCCGCCGCGACATCGTCATCGCGTACACCGCCGACGAGGAGGCCAGCGCCGACGACGGCTCGGGCTTCCTGGCCGATCAGCACGCCGGACTCTTCGAGGGCTGTACGGAGGGCATCAGCGAATCGGGCGCCTTCACCTTCCACGCCGGACCGAACATGCCGCTCTACCCCATCGCGGCGGGCGAACGCGGCACCGGATGGCTCAAGCTCACCTCACACGGCAAAGCGGGGCACGGCTCCAAGGTCAACAAGGCCAACGCGGTCAGCGCGCTGGCCGCCGCCGTCGCCCGTATCGGCGCACACGAATGGCCGGTACGCCTCACCCCGACGGTCCGCGCCGCGCTCACCGAGATCGCCGCACTGCACGGCATCCACCCCGACCTCGACGCCCCCGGCTTCGACGTGGACGAACTCCTCGGCAAGATCGGACCGGCCGCGGCCCTCGTCGAGCCGACCGTCCGCAACAGCGCCAACCCGACGATGCTGGACGCCGGTTACAAGGTCAACGTGATCCCCGGCCACGCCACCGCGTTCATCGACGGCCGGATGGTGCCCGGTGGCGAGGACGAGTTCCACGCCACCATGGACCGGCTGACCGGCCCCTCGGTCGACTGGGAGTTCCATCACCGCGAGATCGCCCTGGAAGCCCCGGTCGACTCACCCACGTACGCCAGGCTCCGGGCCGCCGTCGAGCGGTTCGACCCGGACGGCCACGTGGTGCCGTACTCCATGTCCGGCGGTACCGACGCCAAGCAGTTCTCCCGGCTCGGCATCACCGGCTACGGCTTCTCACCGCTGAAGCTGCCCGTCGGCTTCGACTACCAGGCCCTCTTCCACGGCGTGGACGAACGTGTCCCCGTCGAGGCGCTGCACTTCGGCGTCCGGGTCCTGGACCACTATCTCCGCACCGCCTGACCCACTCGGGGGAATCGAACATGGCAACCACAGGGGCCTACGGAAGCTGGCCGTCACCGATCGACGCCGCGACGGCCGCCTCGCGGGACGGCCGGCCGGAGTACGTCGAAGCCGTCGGTGACGAACTGTGGTGGACGGAGCCGCGCCCGGCCCAGGCAGGCCGGCGCGCCCTCGTGCGACGCCTGGCCGACGGGACCACCGCGGAGCTGCCCGCCCCCTGGAACGTCCGCAGCCGCGTCATCGAGTACGGCGGACGGCCCTGGACCGGCACGGAACGCGCCGAGGGCGGCCCGCTGATCGTCTTCGTCCACTTCGACGACCAGCGGCTGTACGCCTACGAGCCGGACGGACCCGGCGAACCCCGGCCGCTCACCCCCGTCTCGCCGGTCGGCGGCGGACTGCGCTGGGTCGATCCGCGACTGCACCCGGACCGGGGCGCCTCGGGCGAGGTCTGGTGCGTCCTGGAGGAGTTCACCGGCGAGGGACCGGGCGAACTGCGCAGGCTGATCGCCGCCGTGCCGCTCGACGGCTCGGCGGCCGACGACAGGCCGGCGGTACGCGAACTCTCCGACGCCCGGCACCGGTTCGTCACCGGGCCCGAGCTCTCGCCCGACGGACAGCAGGCGGCCTGGATCGCCTGGGACCACCCGCGGATGCCGTGGGACGGCACCGAGGTGATCGTCGCGGACATCGGCGACGACGGTACGTTCCACGCCCCCCGGACCCTCCTGGGCGGTCCGGAGGAATCGGTACCCCAGATCCAGTGGGCCGCGGACGGAACGCTGCTCCTCGCCAGTGACCGCAGCGGGTGGTGGAACCTGTACCGCGCGGGTCCGGACGGCAACGCGGTGCAACTCTGCCCCAGGGAGGAGGAGTTCGCCGGACCGCTGTGGAAGATCGGCCTCAGCTGGTTCCGGCCGCTGGAGAACGGGCTGATCGCCACCCTGCACGGCAAGGGGTCCACCACGCTCGGCATCCTCGACCCGGAGACCGGCAGCCTCGTCGACATCGCCGGACCCTGGACCGACTGGGCGGGAACGCTCGCCGTGCAGGACAGCCGGGTCATCGGCATCGCCGCGAGCCCGCGCAGCGCGTACGAGATCGTCGAGCTGGACACCTCGACCGGGCACACCCGGATCATCGGGGCACCGCACGAGGACGCCGTCGACCCCGCGTACTACCCCCGGCCCGCGGACCGCACCTTCGCCGGTCCGGGCGGCCGGGAGATCCACGCCCACATCTACCCGCCGCACAGCCCCGACCGGACCGGCCCGGCCGACGAGCTGCCGCCCTACGTCGTATGGGCGCACGGCGGCCCCACCGGCCACGCGGCCCTCGTCCTCGACCTCGAGATCGCCTACTTCACCTCGCGCGGCATCGGCGTGGCCGAGGTCAACTACGGCGGCTCGACCGGTTACGGACGGGCCTACCGCAACCGCCTGCGCGAACAGTGGGGCGTCGTCGACGTGGAGGACTGCGCGGCCGTCGCCGGGGCACTCGCCGCAGAGGGCACCGCGGACCCGCACCGGCTCGCCGTCCGCGGCGGCAGCGCCGGCGGGTGGACCACCGCCGCCTCGCTGACCGGCACCGACGTCTACGCCTGCGGAACCATCATCTATCCCATCCTCGACCTGACCGGCTGGGGCACGGGGGAGACCCACGACTTCGAGTCGCAGTACCTGGAGTCGCTGGTGGGCCCGCTCGCCGAGGTCCCCGACCGCTACCGCGAACGGTCGCCGATCACCCGCACCGACCGGCTCACCACGCCGTTCCTGCTGCTCCAGGGCGAGGACGACCCGATCTGCCCGCCCGTGCAGTGCGAACGCTTCCTCGTCGCCGTGGAGGGGCGCGGCATCCCGCACGCCTACCTCACCTACCCGGGCGAGGGCCACGGCTTCCGCCGCGCCGACACCATGATCAGTGCGCTGGAGGCCGAACTCTCCCTCTACGCGCAGACCTTCGGCATCGAGCGGACCGACGTGCCGCGGCTGGAGCTGCGGAAGTGACCCTCGCGGCCTCCGCACCCCTCGTACCGCTGACCCGCCCGGCCCGGCTGCGCGCGGGCGCCAGGGTCGCCGTCGTCTCCCCGAGCGGACCGGTGCCCGTCGACCGCCTGGAGCCCGGCCTCGACGTCCTGCGCGGCTGGGGCCTCGACCCCGTGACGATGCCGCACGTCCTGGACGTGCACCCCGAGCTGGACCACCTCGGCGGTACGGACGGGGCGCGTGCCCGGGATCTCCAGGACGCCTGGTGCGACCCGTCGGTCGACGCGGTGATCTGCGCCCGGGGCGGGTACGGGGCGCACCGCATGGTCGACCTGCTCGACTGGGCGGCGATGCGGGCCGCCGGGCCCAAGGTGTTCGTCGGATACAGCGACATCACCGTGCTCCACGAGGCGTTCGCCCTGCGGGCCGGGCTCGCCACCCTGCACGGCCCCATGGCCGGCACCGAGACCTTCCTCAAGGACCCGCGCACCCAGGAATCCCTGCGGGCCACCCTGTTCGAGCCCTGGACGGTACGGACACTCGGGCTCGACGGAGCGGCGGCCATCGTGCCGGGCCGGGCCCGGGGGATCACCTACGGCGGCTGCGTGAGCCTGCTGGCCGCCGATCTGGGCACCCCGCACGCCCGCCGGTCGGCCCGCGGCGGGCTGCTGGTCATCGAGGACACCACCGAGGACCCGTACGGCATCGACCGCATCCTCACCCAGCTGCTGCGGGCCGGGGCGCTCGACGGCGTCGCCGGGGTGGCCTGCGGCTCCTGGACGGGCTGCGGGCCGTACGCGAAGGTGCGGGCGGTGCTCGCCGACCGGCTCGGCGGCCTCGGTGTCCCCGTCGTCGAGGAGCTCGGCTTCGGCCACGGCTCCACCGGGCTGACGATTCCGCTCGGGGTGCCGGCCGTGCTGGACGCACCCGCGGACGGCGGGCCCGCCACCCTCACGGTCGAGGTGCCGGCGCTGGTCTGAGCGGTGCGGGCGGGCTCCCCGGCCCGAACCTGCGGCGGCACGGCGAACCGATGAGGTGAGCGCCTGCCGCACCCCGCCACCCGGATGGGCGTACAGGACCGCCCACCGGCACCCGGACGGAGCCATCCTGGTGCTCCGGGGGCGAGGCGCGCGCCAGGAGCAGGGAAGGGGCCGGTTCATGAGCCCGAAAGATGTGTCGAGCGGCGGGACGAGAGGCACCGGGCCGTTCACCCCGGCCCGCATTCTGGTCCTCGTCATCGCGGTCCTGTCGGTGGTGTTCATCGCGGAGAACACCGGCGACGTGACGGTCCGCCTCCTGATCCCGCTGGTGACCATGCCGCTCTACGTGGCGCTGATCGTGATGTTCGTGGCCGGGATGGCCTGCGGCGCCTACGTCTTCCGCAGGCGGCCCAAGTAGCAGCGGCGATCTCCCGCGGGCGTCCCGGACGGCGCCGGCCCCGTGGTCCGGCGTAGTGCACTTACGCTGGGCCGATGTCCGACACCACCTACCTGGCCGAGGGGTCGCGCACGGCGATCCGCCCCTTCACCCTCGCGGATGCCGACGAGTTCACCGCACGGTCCCGGGAGAGCCGCGAACTGCACCGGCCCTGGCTGTTCCCGCCCGCCGATCCGGACACGTACGCCGCGTACGCGACCGTACTCATCGAGGACCCGGCAAAAGCCGGCTTCCTCGTGTGCGAGCGGCACGGCGGCGAGGGCGCGGCCGACGGTGCCGTCGCCGGCTTCATCAACATCAACAACATCGTCATCGGCGGCTTCCGCTGCGGCGCCCTCGGATACGGCGCCTTCGCCCACGCGGCCGGGCGCGGGCTGATGGCCGAGGGGCTCGACCTGGTTCTGCGGTACGCCTTCGGGCCCCTCGGCCTGCACCGCCTCGAAGCCAACATCCAGCCGGGCAACAAGGCCTCGCTCGCACTGGTGCGCCGGGCCGGCTTCCGGCTGGAGGGCTTCTCGCCGGACTTCCTCTTCATCGACGGAGGCTGGCGCGACCACGAGCGCTGGGCGATCACCGCCGACATGAGGTGACGCAGCCGCGGGTCCGGCCGGGCGGCTACCGCGGCTGTGTCGCGAGCTGGATCAGATTGCCGCAGGTGTCGTCGAGGACGGCGGTGGTGACGGGGCCCGTCTCCAGCGGCTCCTGGACGAAGCGGACGCCGAGACCGCTCAGCCGTTCGAACTCGGCCTTCACGTCGTCCACGGCGAACTGGGCGAGCGGGATCCCGTCCTCGACGAGCGCGTCGCGGTAGGTCCTGGCGGCCGGGTGGCCGAGGGGCTCCAGGAGGAGTTCCGTACCGCCGGGCTCTTCGGGCGAGACGACGGTCAGCCACCGGTCGGTCTCGCCCACCGGGACGTCGTGCTTCTTCACGAAGCCGAGGATCTCGGTGTAGAAGCGCTCGGCCTTGTCCTGGTCATCGACGAAGACGCTGGTCAGATGGATCTTCATGAGGTGCTCTTCTCCGGTCCGGGTGTATCGGGCACGAGCCAGCGCTCGGTGATCTGCCGCAGCGGCGCCGTGCGCAGTTCGTGGAACTTGTAACGGCCCTCCCGCCTGGTCTCCACGAGCCCGGCGGCTTCCAGCACGGCGAGGTGCTGCGAGACCCCCTGACGCGAGATGCCGAGCCCGTGTCTCATGCTCAGCCGCGAACAGATCTCGAACAGTGTCTGTCCGGACTGCTCCGTGAGCTCGTCGAGGATGGTGCGACGGGTGGGGTCGGCCAGGGCTTTGAAGAGGTCGTCGGCCACCCCCACATGATAGGCAAGTACTCACTTGCTTGTTATGGGGGCGCGCCATCGGCGGACGCGGCTCCCCGGCACCCGCTCGTCGCCCGTCCGTCCGGATGGTGTACGAATTCCCGGGTGAACGAACAGATCCGGCCCGCGACCCTTCGCCTGTTCATCGCGCTCGCCCCGCCCGACCGGGCGAAGGAGGAGCTCGCCCGGGAGCTGCGCCCCGCGTACGCCACGCACCCGGACATGCGGTGGAACCGCATCGAGGACTGGCACATCACCCTGGCGTTCCTCGGTGAGCTCCCCGTATCGGCCGTCCCTCCGCTGCTTCCGCGGCTCGCCGCCCTCGCGGCGGCCCGCAGGCCGGTGCGGCTGGCGCTGGGTGAGGGCGGGAACTTCGACGACCGGGTGCTGTGGAGCCGCATCGACGGAGAACTCGACGCGTTGCACGCACTCGCCGCCGACGTGCGTGCCGTCGTCAGGAGCTGTGGCGTGGCCCTGGAGGACCGGCCCCTGCGGCCCCATCTGACGCTGGCCCGTGCCCGCCGTGGCGATCTGTCCTCGGTGGCCGAGATCGCCGCGGTGTTCGCCGGGTTCACCGGCCTCCCGTGGCCGGCCGAACGCCTGCACCTGGTCGGCGGCACGACCGGCGGCGGCCCGGGACCGGTCCGCTACCGCGACATCGAGGCATGGCCGTTCGACGGCGGGGACCGGACCTGAGGCACCCTCGGCGGGCCAGGATGGGCCTCGTGTGTCAGGCCGGTGGGCCGCCCGTCCAGGGTGAGGCGTATTTCGCGGCCAGCGGGGCGATCTCCTCGGGTGTGAGGAGCCGCGGAGTGCGGTCGCCGAGCGCGAGGAGCAGCGCGGAGACCTCTTCCAGCTCCACGGCGGCGTCGACGGCCGCGGAGACGGAGTGGCCGGCGACGACGGGCCCGTGGTTCTGCAGCAGAGCCGCCCGGAAGGGGAACGGGAGGGCCTCCATCCGCTCCGCCTGCCCGCTGTCGCCCGGCGCGGCGTAGGGGAGGAGCGGCGTCTGGCCCACCCGCATGACGAAGTACGGGGTCAGCGGCGGTATCGCGCTGTGCTCGCTCCAGGCGGGCAGGCAGGAGGCCGCGGTTGCGTGCCGGGAGTGCAGGTGGACCACGGCGCGGGCGGCCGGATCGCGGCGGTAGAGCGCCGTGTGCAGCGGGAATTCCTTGGAGGGCTTCGGTCCGTCGAGATGGGCCCCGGCCGGATCGAGGACGCTGAGCCCGGCGGGGTCGATCCGGGACAGGTCCGTGCCGGTGGGGGTGACGTAGACGTACGGGGTGAAGCACCTGCGTCGCGACGGAGTGCTCAGCGTGCAGCAGATCACCCAGCTCCTGGGCGTCTCGCACATGACCGTGCGCCGTGACATCGCCGAACTGGAGCGTCAGGGACTGGTCTTCTCCGTACCGGGCGGTGCCAGGATCGCCAGCCATCTGCAGAGCGAACCGAGCCACCAGGCCAAGACCCTCATCGAGCAGCCCGAGAAGCAGGCCATGGCCGCGCGCGCCGCGGAACTGGTGCAGGACGGGATGACCGTCTACCTCGATGCGGGCACGACCCTGCTCGCCATGGTCCCGCTCCTGGTGCACCACACCTCGCTGACCGTCGTGACCAACGACTTCACGACCGTCGACGCGCTGATGGCCGCGCCCCACCTCGACATCATCCACGTCGGCGGACAGGTGGAGCCCTCCAACCGGTCGAGCGTGGGCCGGCTGGCCGCCACCGTCCTGCGGCAGCTCGCCCTCGACATGGCCTTCATCAGCACCAGTTCATGGGATCTCCTCCGAGGCGTGACGATCCCCTCCGAGCCCAAGGTCGAAGTCAAACAGGCGGCCATGGAGTGCACCGGCAGTTCCGTGCTCGTGGCGGGCTCCTCGAAGTTCGGAACCTTCGGCAAGTACCGTGTGGCCCCCCTCAACGCCTTCGACACGATCATCTCCGACAGCGCCCTGGCCGACGCGGCGGCCGAGGGCGTGCGGGCCTCAGGAACCGAACTGCACCTGGTGAACGCCTGACGAAGCGCCGGACAGCGCTGAGAGAACGTCAACGGCCGGGCCCGGCGACGCCGTTCGCAGCCGGCCGCGCCCGGTTCCCGGCCCCTGACGATCCGCGCGACCGGTTACGGCTGGTGATCCTCGTCGGCGCGGCCAGAGAGGACCGGTTCGGTCTCGCCGCGGCCGAGTGGCTCGGGGCTCGCGCCCCGTTGCGTCGCCAGGACTTCGAGGTCGATGTCATCGATCTCGCCACGGCCTGGCTGCCGGACCTCATGGCGGCCGATCCCACCGCTCCGCTGCCCTCGGCGGTCCGCGACCTCTCCCCGTGGCTGGCCGCCGCCGACGCGTTCGCCGTCGTCACGCAGGAATACCGCTTCGGATATCCGGCGTCGCTGAAGAACGCGATCGGCTGGTACGACGACGAAGAGCCGCACGGCGCTGGACCTCTCCAGCTCGGCGGGCTCCGCCGACTCCGGCGGCCGCAGCGGCAGCACCGTCTCGCCCGGCAGCCGCAGCGGTTCCCTGCTGGTGGCCGGCACCTTCACGCCCGACCGGCCTGATAGAGCGCCCGCATGTGCGCCATCCGCAGCCGTTCCCGCAGTGGATGCGCCGTCGTGAGACCGGTCAACTCGCCCACCAGGAGGCTGTGCTCACCCCGTTCGAGCCGCGCCTCGAAGTGCTCCTCGACCGTCGTCAGCCGCTCCTCCTCCAGCTGCGCGATCACCGTCCGCACGAAGGGCTCGTCGGAGAATTCGGTGAACGCGGGACACCGCCACAGCGCCAGCGCGTCCGAGAGGGCCCCCGCCCTCGCCCGCGGTTCGGCCAGCGTGCGGGAGCGTGCCGCACGGGCACGGAATCGCTGCATGTCGAGGGCTTCCTTCTCGGCCCGGAGTGTGTACCCCGGCGGCCGGTGCACCACCAGGTCGCGGGACACCTCCTCTGCGTCCTCCAGGGCACGCCGCAGCTGGGAGACCTTGGCCTGCAGTGATGCCGGTGCGCTGCCGGCCGCGGTGCGCGCGGCCGGACAGGTGGACGGGGAACGTGCGATCCCGGCCCTCCTCGCCTGGGCCCGCCGTTCCCGACGCCCACCCGCCCGGCGGAGCCTCGGCCCGTACGGTCAGCCCGCCGGCTCCGCTCCGGCGGCCTTCTCGGGCGTGAAGGGTTCGACACGGATGGCGGAGAAGGCGTCACTGAGGAACCGGTCGAGCTCGGCCGAGTCGCCGGGGCCGACGACGCCGGCCAGGGGGATGTCGGTGTCCGCGTAGCTGAGCACCGTCTTGATCGGCTCGTCCTCGGGCCGCTGGCTCCACCGGTGGACGAGCGGGCTCTCGCGGAACGCCGCTTCGCCCTCGATCCGGCAGTACTCGGCGCCGAGCTTGTGGCTCGGCCAGACGAACCAGCCGTAGCGGGACCCGTCGCCCTGGGACCAGGTCAGGTTCTCGGCGTCCGCGCCACCGGTGACCAACTGGAGGTAACGGGAGGGCAGATGCACCCCGGTGGCGAGCTCGAAGGTGTCCACCACGTCGGCGCCGCCGAAGCGGGCGCCGACCTCCAGGAACACCAGCCCGTCCGGGGTCTCGATGCCTTCGAGGTGGAAGAGGCTGGTGGTGATGGAGACGGCGGCGAGGCACTCCGCGGTCCAGCGGCTCAGCTCCGGGGTCAGCTCGATCTGCACCGAGCCGAGCGGCGTTCCCTGCGCGTATCCCAGGCAGGTGCCGACGTAGCGGCTGGCCTGGATCGCCATGGGCTTGCCGTCGATGAGCATGCCGTC
Source organism: Streptomyces sp. NPDC091387 (assembly GCF_044756945.1). Taxonomy (NCBI): domain Bacteria; kingdom Bacillati; phylum Actinomycetota; class Actinomycetes; order Kitasatosporales; family Streptomycetaceae; genus Streptomyces; species Streptomyces sp. NPDC091387. The sequence continues at coordinate 29,631 of NZ_JBIVTZ010000017.1, forward strand.
CACGTGGATGATGGGTCCGGTGACGAACTCCTCGACCTCGAAGCCGTCCTGCTCGGCGCCCTCGGGCACCCCGGCCTCGCGGACCGCAGCCAGGGCCGCGTCCGCCGTCGGGTAGATGTGGACGTTCAGACTCGCCGCGCCGTCCAGCGGCTTGAGCACCGTCTCGCCCGACCAGGGGAGCCCACCTGGCCCGGCGTCGAGCGCTTCGGTCAGGGACAGGAACCGGGGGACCCGCAGACCCGCCGCGGCGACCGCGGACTTCATGACCACCTTGTCGCGCCAGGGCCTGATGTCCTCCTCCCGGTCGCCGGGCACGCCGAGGGCCGCCCGCACCCGGGCACCGGCGATCAGGTCGAACTCGGAGAGCGCGAGCACCATGTCGAAGGCGGGGAGGCCGGCGACGGCGGCCAGCACCTCCTCCGTGAGGTCGCCGGTGTCGGGACGCTCGATGAGCGTGCACCGGAGGTCGGACGGGAGAGTGGCCAGCCGGTCCGCGGGGCCGACGTAGGTGACGTCGTGTGCCGCGTGGTCAATTCCGTTCGCGTGCCGGATCATTTTGTCCGTGACTCGGTGCAGGATCAGGATGCGCATGATAGTTCCTCAGGCGGGCGAGAAGCGGTATGAGTAGGACGACGGCACAGGCGGAGCCGATGACGGAACCCAGAGCAATGCTCTGGGGACTGAAGGACGTGGTGAAGACGGTCACCAGGAGTCCGGCTGCCGGCAGCGACAGCTGATTCAGGAGAATGATGATGGCGATCGTCTTCGCGAAGTGCTCGCGCGGAATTCTCTTGACGCGCTCCGTGCGTATGACGACGTTGAAGAATCCGACGATGCCGAGCAGGAGCGCGTAGCTCAGCGCGTACTGGGTGAACGTGTTCGCCAGGCCGACTCCGATGCCGCCCAGGCAGATCAGGGAGTAGGACGTCATCAGGGCGGCGAACGGATTCAGCCGCCTCATCAGGACCGGGACGACGAAGAAGGTCAGGATGCCGACGATGCCGGCTCCGGCGCTCAACGCCGCGTAGTACTTGTCCGGTTGGTGGAAGACGCCCACGGTGGTGGCTGCGCTGGTGGCCATGCCGACACCGACCATGAGGTTGACCGTCATGGTCAGTCCGACCAGGCCCAGGATCGCGGGCAGCTTGAGCAGGGTCGTCACGCCCTCGCCGATGCCGGTGGCCACCGAACGGACCGTGGTGGGTTCGTCGGTGTTGCCGGCGAGTGCCTCGACCCGGAGCCAGCGGCGCAGGGACAGGGTGTTGAGCGTGGTCAGCGCGTACACCACACCGATCACCGCGAGCAGGCTGGTGGTCGGCAGCGCGGCGGCGAGCAGCGCGGCGAGCACGGGCCCCACCACCTCGCTGGTCTGTTCCGTCCCCTGGATGATCGACTGCGCCCGGACCATCTGGTCCATGGGAACGAACCGGGGGAGCGTGGCCTCAAGGGCGACGTACGACTGCGCGCCGGCCACTGACATGCCGGCGGCCAGCACGCACAGCGTGAGGAACTTCCCGTCGGGCAGCAGGAACATCAGCGCGAACGCGGTCAGCGCCAGCCCGGAGCGGACGATGTCCGAGCCTATGTACAGGATGTAGCTGCGTATTCGGTCCGCGAACACCCCGGCCACGGGCAGGAAGATCACCCGGGGAAGCCATTCGACAAGGAAGATCAGGCCGGTTTGCGACGCGCTGCCCGTCAATTTGAAGGCGAGCAGCGGAATGGCGAACAGGAGGAACTGGTCGCCGAGCGCGGCCAGTCCACGACCGGCCACGAAACGTGCCACCTGAGGGGCCGGCATGTAGGCGTGCTTCGGTATTCCCGCATCGCCGCCGCCGAGTTCCCTCTCCCCTCCGGGGGCCTCGGTCGTGCTCTCCCTCTCTTCGTGGCTCATGCTCCCCCATGTTTCATGTCACCAAGTTCGACGAACGGGCTATCGATGTTCATGACCGGTCGGAGAAGAGGCCGCACGCCAGGAAATCCGGGCCCTGTCCCGCCTCTGCCGGGCCCCGCGCACCCTGATCCGCACGAGCCCGGTCACCGCGGGCCTCGACCCGGCCCGCACGAGCTTCCCGCCCGTCCCGGACGCCGTGAAAAGCTGCCCCCTGAACTCCCCGTCCACGCGCTGCTGTTCCTCATCGCGGACCTCCCCGACTCGCGGTCCGAGACCAGCTGACTCATGCCCCCTGCTCGCGGGGCGGTGCCAGAATATACGGCTCGCCCCGATCTTCCCCAAGCTTCGGCGCATCCGGGACCTGCGCCTCTCCCGCCGGTCGCGAGGAGGAAGGCGTTACGTGTCAACATCTGAACACCCCTTGCCTGGCGCCTAGTCGGGAGCTAACTTCCGATATCGAACACTTCAGGCGAGGCGCCGGCGAGGCGCGTTCCGCCGGGAAGTTTCATCCGGGCCACTTACATGGGGGTGTTGTGGGGCCGCGTACCGTTGCCAAACTTCTGGAGTTCGAGCAGGTCGTCATCCCTGCGGTGAACCGTCTCCGGCAGCTGCGGAGCAAGGCTCGTGATGGCTCACCGGACGGCTCCGACGAGGAGATACGTGTCGCTGTCGACGCCGTCCGCTCCGCCGTCGAGGGTCTGCGAGGTCTGATGCCGGAGCGTCAGATCGCGGCCACGTGCGAGGATCTGAGGGTCTGGCAGGAAGCGGGCTGCGAGGGCGTGCCGCACTTCGACAGCACCCGGGACGCGGTGCCCGCACCCGAGGACGGCGAGGCCGCCGCTTTCGTGGGGCCCGTGACCCTTCCCAACAGCGACCGGCACGACGTCCACATCGAGGCGTTCTCGGTGATCCGCCAGGACCCGGACAGCACCCCTCTGCTCCAGGCCACCTACCCGCACCCCAAGGCCGTCTTCCAGTCCACCCGGCTGCTGTCCGCCTCCCGCGGTCTGCGGGAGGGCAACTGCGTGGTCTTCTTCCCCGAGAACATCCCGGCCGCCACGCGCTGCACGAACCAGAACTTCGCGTGGTTCTTCTTCAACCGGCACACCGAGATATACGCCCACACCCTGGCGATCACGGAGCGCCTGTGCGGACCCGGTTCGCCCTTCGCGGGCGAGGACGAGCTCGTCTCCGCGGACGTGGACCCGGAGGACACGTACCAGGCGCGCTGCGTCTGGGGGTACATGCACGACTACTTCCACCACACAGGACCGCGCCCCCTCGACCAGCACCTGGCGATCAAGACGACCTGGCGGCCCGGACTCCTGGAGGAGCTCAAGGTCGACATGAAGTCGGCGATCGCCTGCTTCGAGGAGGAAGTGCCGTACGGCGAGATCGTGTTCGAGTACATCCTCCTGGAGCGGCTGCTGCGCTACCCGGCGCAGCCCGAGCCGCTGCGCAACTTCGATGCCGGCACCGGCTTCGCACTGGGCACCTGGCTCGCCTCCCAGGGGCTGTTCACCCAGGACGACCAGGGGCGCAGCGTTCTCGGAACGAAGGCCCGCATCGTCGAGTCGGTACGTGAACTCGTGCGCCTGATCGAGGAGATCGAGACCACGCAGGACGACGCCGCCTACCGGTCCGGTGCCGTGGACTTCCTCTTCGGGACGCTGCTGCGCCGCCCGGAGGCCAAGCCGGACCGCTACGGCGGCCCCCTCGCGCCGCTCGACCTGTGGGGCTCAGAGGTCCATGTCTGAGCCGCGCAGCGCCGAGGAGCTCGAAGCGATCCTCAAGGACCCGGGCTTCTGCCGCTACTCCACCGGGCACACCGCCGTTGTCGACTGGGATGCGGAGACGGGCTGGTCCGAGCCGCGCGTCGAGCCCTGGTCCGACCTGGTGATGGACCCCGCCACGCTCGGACTCCACTACGGGCAGGCGGTGTTCGAGGGGCTGAAGGCATTCCGCTCCGCCGACGGCTCTGTGCACCTGTTCCGGCCCGAGGACCACGGGCGGCGCCTGGCCAGGTCCGCCGCACGGCTCGCGATGGCCGAAATGCCCGCCACGCTGTTCTCCCGGGCATGTGCCGCGCTCGTCGCGGCCGACGAGCGATGGGTGCCCGGCGGCTACGGACAGAGCCTCTATCTGCGGCCGCTGCTCATCGCCACCGAGCCGGACCTGGGGCTCCGGCCGTCGAAGAGCTACCGGTGCGTGATCCTGGCCTACCCCGCGGACCCGTGCTTCGGGGCCGACTTCCGTCCGCTGTCGGTGACCACGTCGACCGAGACCGTGCGGGCCGTACGCGGCGGCACCGGCGAGTCCAAGTGCGCCGGGAACTACGCCGCCGGCCTCCTCACCCGTACCGAGGCGCAGGCCGCCGGGTACGACGAGGTGCTGTGGCTCGACGGGCTCGAACGGACCCGGATCGAGGAGCTCAGCACCATGAACGTCTTCCTCGTCTGGCGTGACGGGGCGCGGGCACGGGTGACGACCCCGCCGTGCGACGGAACCATCGTCCGTGGCCTGACCCGCGACTCGCTGCTGACCCTGGCCGAGGACCGGGGGATCGCGGTCGCGCAGGAGCACACCACGATCGACGCGGTCCGCACCGGCCTCCGCTCCGGAGAGCTGGCCGAGGTGTTCGCCTGTGGCACGGCCGGTGTCGTCGTCCCGGTGAGCCGGCTCGGCACCGGCGGCGAGGACATGACCGTCGGCGACGGAGGGGAGGGCCCGATGACCGCGCTGCTGCGGAACAGCCTGCTCGACGTCCAGCACGGACGCACGCCCGACACACATGGCTGGCTTCGGACCATCACATGGGCCGATGAGAACGGGGGACGAGGCGCATGAACGACAACAGCACGGCCTTGAAGAGCGACCGGGAGCCCGCCCTGTCGAGAGTCACCGTGATCCACACCCTGGGCCCCACGGGCACCAACCTGGAGAAGGCCGCTCACCACTGGCTCGCGGAGCGCGGCGTCGCCGGGAAGGTGACGCTCCACACCGAGGTGGAGGACGGCCTCGACGCGATGGCCTTCGACGGCACCGAGGCCATCCTCGCCTGCGCCGTCTACCCCCGGCTGCACGACCTCGTCTTCAGGAACCTGCACCGACTGGAGATGGCCGACAGCTTCATCCTCGACACCCACGACATGGTCCTGGCCGGGCGTCCTGACCACGCCGCCATGGCCACGATCGTCAGCCACCCGGCCCCCAGCAGCCTGGTGGCCGGGCTCGGCGACGTCACGCTGACCAGCAGCAACTCGTTCGCCGCGGCGCTGTGCGCGGCCGGGCAGTACGACGCCTGCGTGACGACGGGGCCCGCCGCCGCGGCCGAGGGGCTGCGGCTGATCAAGAACTTCGGCCCGGTGCCGATGATCTTCACTCTGCACGTCGGCCGGACCCTCGGTGACGACGACCGCGACGGCGCGGGGATCGGAAGCGCATGCTGATCGTCGTCCAGCCCCTGTCGGCCGGTGTCCGGCTCACCGCCCGGATGGTGGCCGCCGGAGTCCCCTGCCTCGTACCGACCCAGTTCCCCGAGCTGCTGCCGCCCGAGGTGCACTCCGGCGCGACCGTCGTCGACTGGCACCCCGGCGCGGGTGTGGCCGGACTGCTCCGCCTGGTCGAGAAGGCCGTCGCGGAGACCGGTGCCGCGCCCACCGGCGTCATCGCCGGCTTCGAGTACGCGGTACCGGAGGCCGCCGAACTGGCCCGGACCCTCGGGCTGCCCGCGCTCGGCGCGGATGCGGCCGAGGCCGTGCGGCAGAAGGACGTCATGCGGCGGCGGTGCGAGGAGCGCGGGGTCGCCTTCCCGCGCTCGGTCACGGTCGGCCCCGGGGACACGGGCCCCTGTCCGCTGCCGTTCCCGGTCGTGGTCAAGCCGGTCGACTGCGGCGGCAGCCTGATGGTGAGCCTCTGCCACGACCAGGAGGAGTACGCACGGGCCTGCGCGACCGTGCACGACCCCGGCGAGGACGTGAAGTTCCACCCGAACCCGCGCCGGACCGCCGTGGTCGAGGAGTACGTGGAGGGCCCCGAGTTCTCCCTCGACGGCTGGGTCGACGCCGGCGGCCCGCACCTCGCGAGCGTCACCACCAAGTTCCTCTCCGCCCCGCCGGACTTCTTCGAGATGGGCCACATCGCCACCGCGCCGGAGCGCTCGCCGCACGGGGAGGTCCTGGAGCGGTACGCCCGCGAGGTCGTGGCCGCCTTCGACCTCACGGTGGGCCCGTTCCACATCGAGACCCGGATCGTCCGCGACCGCGGCCCCGTCCTGATCGAGGTCGGGGCCCGGCTCGCCGGCGACAACATCCCCGAACTGGTGCTCGCCGGACCCGGCGTGGACCTGTGCGCCGCCACGGCCGACGCCGCACGCGGGGTGCCGCACGACCCCGGCGCGCTGTCGCCGGTGAGCGCGGGCCTCGCGTTCGTCACCACCGACCGGCCCGGCACCTTCGCCGGAACGCTCCCCGGTCTCGACGCCTTCACACGGGCGGCCGAGTTCCGCGGCCTCCTGCCGGAGGCGGAGCCGGGGGCAGTGCTCGACCCGGGCGACATTTTCAGCAACCGGGTCGCCCGTATCCACTTCGAGGGCGACCTTGACCGGGTCGAGCGCCTCGTCGCCTCGGTCCTCGCAGACGTGAGGGTCGACGTCGACGGCGTCGGCCACCAGGACAAGGAAGGTGCCCCCGCATGAGCAATGAACTGACCGTCACCCCCACGACCACCCCGCGCCCGCGGCCCGAGGCGGACGGGGCGGCCGGGGCCGTCCTCACCGACCACGCGTTCTTCATGCGGACCGGCAAGCGGCGCGGCTGGCAGGGGCTGACCGTGGCCGACCGGGACAGCACCCCGGCGCTGCGGCCCACGGCCGCCGCCGTACTCGCCGGCCAGACGGTCGTCGACGAGTTCGCCGCCTACCGGCTCGCGGACGGCACGGTCGCCGTGTTCCGCCCCGACAGCCACATCAAGCGGCTGAACAACGGTGCCCGCCGGCTCGCGATGCCGCAGGTCGACTTCGACCGGGTGTGGAGTTCGGTCCGGGCGCTGGTCGAACTGGACGAGGGCTGGCTGGCGCAGGAGGCGGGAGCTTCCCTGCGGCTGCGGGCGGTGCTCGCCGCCGACGGCGCGGCGCTGACCGCCGGGCCCGCGGACGACTGCCTCTTCTACGTGCTCGGGTCGGTGCCTGCCGCCGCGGAGGCGAAGCCGCTGAAGGCCATGACCCTGGACGGGTACGTGCGGGCCTGGCCCGGCGGCACCGGTGACGTGAACGCGGCGGGCGGGCTCGCGGCGGGCGTGGTGCCCGGCGAGATCGCCGACAACTACGGCAACGACCACGTGCTGTGGGTCGACGGCCCGCAGGGGCGCTTCGTCCAGCAGATCGGCGAACTGAACGCGTTCTTCGTGATCGACGGCGTGCTGACCACACCCGCGCTCGACCGCTCCGTCCTGCCCGGCATCACCCGTGACTCCGTCGTGAAGCTGGCCCGGGACGCGGGGACCACCCTCGTCGAGCGGCCGGTGGAACTCGCCGAGGTCCTCAAGGGTGTCGCCGACGGCTCCCTCACCGAGTGCTTCGCCACCGGCACGGCCGCCGGGCTGTCGCCGGTGGTCTCCCTCGGCCACCAGGGCGAGGAGTACCGGCTCCAATCGCAGGAGGCCGGCCCGGTCACCGCGCGCTTCCGGGACCTGCTGGACGGCATCCACCGGGGCGAGTCCGTCGACCGGTTCGGCTGGATGCGGCGGATCACCGAAGTCGCGCCCGTACACGCCTGAGGGAGGAGAGAACCATGGCGTATGTCGTCACCGACGAATGCATAGGCTGCAAATACACGGACTGTGTGGACGTCTGCCCCGTGAGCTGTTTCCACGAGGGACCCGAGATGCTCTACATCAACCCCGAGGAATGCATCGACTGCAACGCGTGCGTCGCCGAGTGCCCGCCCGAGGCGATCTGGGCGGACATCGACCTGCCGGAGGACAAGCTCCAGTGGATCGAGATCAACGGCGAGATGAGCAACAAGTACCCGGTCATCTTCGAGAGCCGGGGCACCAAGGGCGAGCCCCCCGAGGCCCCCGCCGAGCCTTCCAGCCAGCCTTCCTGACCCACAGAGCGGGAGCCTAGGTCATGACGACCCACGTCGAGAATCCGTTCATGCTGGGCCTCGACTCGAACTTCTATCTGAAGGACGAGTTCGAGAGCCCCGAGAAGCGCACCAACGTCACCTGGTTCTACCCGAAGATCTGCGCTTTCCAGGACGCCCTCGACTCCGAGGGCAAGAAGGCGGAGTACTTCTCGTTCCTGGACCGCCAGTCCCACCCGGAGCAGACCGACATCCTGCTCTACTTCCACATCCCGTTCTGCGAGGCCTTCTGCAACTTCTGCGCCTGCTTCAAGGAGTCGGCGGCGAAGTACCAGGGCGAGCGGCAGAAGCGCTTCGTCCAGGCGATGGTCAAGGAGATCCAGCGCAACGCCCGCTCGAAGTACTTCGAGGGGACGAAGGTCAAGTACGTCCAGTTCGGCGGCGGTACGCCGTCCGCCCTGGAGCAGGAGTCGATGGCCACCATCCTGGAGGCCGTCCACCGCGAGTTCGACCTGAGCGAGGTCGACGGCATCTCCCTGGAAGGCAGCCCGCTCGGGCTCTCCAAGGACGGCTACATCGAGATGCTGAAGTCACTCGGCATCACCCGCATCTCCTTCGGCGTACAGACCCTCGACGAGGAGATCCGCCGCAAGCTCACCATCAAGGCCAGCGTCGAGCAGGTCCACCAGACCGCCGAGAACATCCGCAAGGCCGGCATCCGCACCTTCGCCCTGGACCTCATGTACAACCTGCCGGGGCAGGACGACGAGGTCCTGGCCCGGGACCTGGAGGGCATCTGCGGCGAGCTGCGCCCCAGCTTCGTCCAGACGTACCGCTTCAACCAGTGGGAGGGCACCCGCCTCGACCAGCAGATCCGGGCCGGCAAGGTCGCCGAGGTCAAGCCGTCGGGCGCCATCGAGCGGGACCAGTACCGGCAGATCAAGAACGGTCTGGCCGAGTACGGCTACGACAAGCAGCTCCTGATCAACTTCTTCACCCACCTCGACGACGCGGGCGAGATCGGCCTCAACCACGCCTGCGGCGGCAACGGTTACCGCGCCAGCTACACCCTCGGCATCGGTCCGGCCGCCGAGAACTACATGGGCGAGCGCAGCTACCGCAACCACACCGACGTCGAGCGGTGGATGCGGGAGGTCGACGAGGGCATCATCCCGATCGAGCAGGGCCGCATCTGCTCCGAGGACGAGGTCGAGAACCGGGTCATGGTCTTCTTCCCGGTCTTCGGCACCGTCCGCAAGGCCGACGTCGGCAACTTCGAGAAGTACCGCCGCGAGGTGGACTGGCTGGTCGAAGGCGGCTACGCGATCGAGACCGACGAGGACCTGACCCTCACCGAGGTCGGCCGGGAGAACGCCGGGAACATCGCCTTCCTCTTCTACTCGGACGAGGAGAAGGCCCGCGCCCGGCGCACGATGTACCTGTCGCTGAAGAACAAGCGCAACCCCTTCCACCAGGACGCGCAGAACATCCCGCGCACCCCGCTCTTCCTCCAGACCCGCCCGAAGTCGGCGGAGGAGACCACCAAGGAGAGCACCTCCGCCAAACCCGAGGGGAGCTGATCAGCCGGTGAACACCCGCAAGACCCAGAAGGAGATCGAGGACGATCTCCGTGGGGTGATCGCCTACATCTTCCCGGCGCAGCTGGTCGAACTCGACTCCGACACCCCGCTGTTCAACGGCGGACTGTCGCTCAACTCGACCCAGATGATCGAACTGACCCTGGGGTTCGAGACGTTCTACGACATCGAGCTCGAACCCGAGCTGCTGACGACGGAGAACTTCGCGACCCTGGGCTCCCTCGCCGGTCTCCTGGAGGAACTCCTCGAAGATGAGGTGTCCCCTGTCTGAGATCCGTTCGGACGTGCGCGTGGTGCTGATCCACGGGAACGCCGGAGCGAGCGTCGAGGGCATCTGGTTCCCGTATCTCAAGCGGGAACTGGAGGCCCTCGGCGCCGAGGTGGTGGCCGAGACCTTCCCCGACCCCATCAAGGGCCGGATGCGGTACTGGCTGCCCTACCTCACCGACGTCATCCGCCCGGACGGGAGGACGGTCATCGTCGGCCACTCGTCCGGCGCGCTGGCCGCCTTCCGGTACGCCGAGAAGGCGCCGCTCCTCGGCACCTTCGCCGTCGCCGGCCACCACCACGACTGCGGCTTCGAACTGGAGCGGCGCAGCGGCTTCTTCGACACCCCGTGGGACTGGGAAGCGATCCGCGCCAACCAGTCGTTCATCGAGCAGTTCCACTCGAAGGACGATCCCTGGGTGCCCTTCGAGGTCGCCGAGGAACTGCACGAGCTGACCGGGAGCACGTTCAACCCCATGCACGGCATGGGCCACTTCGGCTCGTACGACCAGCAGATGGACACCTTCCCGGAGCTGCTGGAGGCGATCCGCCGCCGCCTCGACGGGACTCGTCTGGAGGAACGATGAACGTCATGCTCGCCGACGAGCTGCTTGAGCGGCGGCGGGACAGCGCGGCCACGGCCGTCGTGGACCTGGAGACGGGCGAGCAGGTCTCGTACCGGACCCTCGCCCGGCGCGTCCAGGCCCTGACCGGCCTCCTCGCCGGGCTCGGCGTGGGCCGGGGCGGCACCGTCGCGATGGTGATGGACAAGTCCGTCGCCTCGGTGGCGGTCATGTGGGCCACGCTGCGGCTCGGCGCCCGCTACGTACCGCTGGACGAGTCGCTGCCGGCGGCCCGCATCGCGCTGCTGCTCGGCAAGTGCGCGCCCACGGCCACCCTGGTCCAGCCCGCCTACCGGGACCTGCTCGACGGCGCGCCGGCCGGGACGGTTGTCACGGTGGGCGCGGACCCCGTGGACGCCGGCGCCGGCTGGGACCCCTCGGCCGAGGCCGAACCGAGGCCGGCCGACGTGGCGGGCCGGGGCCCCGACGACCACGCGTACGTCGTCTTCACCTCCGGCTCGACCGGCTCGCCCAAGGGCGTCGTGATCAGCCACCGGTCGATGTGCGCCCTGCTGGCCGGGGTACAGGAGACCGTCGGTTTCGAGGACGGCATGCGCTTCCTCAACGTGGCGCCGCTCTTCTTCGACGCCTCCGTCGTGGATCTGTGGTCGACGTTCCTGGTCGGCGGCAGCGTCCATCTGCTGCCCCGGCTGCGCATGCCCACCCAGGTCACCCGCGCCGTCGAGGAGTGGCGGATCACCGACACGCTGCTCGTGCCGTCCGTGATCCGGATGCTGGTGAGCCGGTTCAGCGACGCCGGGCGCCGCGACCTCGGCTCGCTGCGGCGGCTGTGGTTCGGCGGCGAGTCGTGCCCGGTGTCGGTCCTGGAGGCGTTCTCCGCCCTCGTACCCGGACTGCGGTACGTGCACGGGTACGGGCCCACCGAGACCACGCACAGCGCCACGCTCTTCCTCACCGACGCCCCGGGCAAGGACGGCGAGGAGTTCCTGCCCATCGGCCATCCGCTGCCGGCCGTCGACGTGCTCGTCGTGGACGACGAGCTGCGGCCGGTGCGGGACGGGGAGACCGGCGAACTCCTCATCGGCGGAGCGCAGGTGATGACGGGCTACTGCGGCGAGCCGGAGCGCACCGCCCGGTCCGTGATCGAGCTCCCGGCCGGCGCCGGGGGCCGGTACTACCGCTCCGGCGACTACGTGCGCCGACGGCCGGAGGACGGCGCCCTGGTCTTCCTGGGACGCCGCGACGACGCCCTGAAGATCAACGGCAACCTCGTCCACCTCTCCGAGGTCGAAGCGGCGACGCTGGCCGTGGGCGGGGTGACGGACTGCTGCGCGGTTCCGGTGGCCCACCCGCTGACCGGCCGGGCGATCATGCTCTTCGTCCTGGGCCGGCAGGACGGCGACACGGGCCTGTGCGAGGAGGAGCTGCGCAGGGAGCTCGCGCTGCGGCTGCCCGACTACATGCTGCCGGCCCGCATCGAGTTCCTGGCCGACGGGGACGTCAGCCTGACGCCGTCCGGCAAGCTCGACCGCGACCGGCTGCGCGCGACGGCGGACGCGGCCGGAAAGGGTACGGAGTCCAGGTGACCGACGAGGAACTGGCCCGCTTCGAGCGGTGCGGCGTGCTGACTGTCGTGCCCCGCTCGGCCACCGGTCTCGCGCTCGGCGACGACCCCGCGCTGCTCCTGCGGCACCGGGCGGAGGAGTTCCTCCCGGCGCCCGGCACCGTGGACCGGCTGGCCGACGCGTACGCCCGCGAGGGGCTCGACGTCGAGGCCCGCACCGAGGTGGGCATCACCGTCTCCGGTGCCCCCGCCCTGCTCGCGGAGGTCTTCGGCCACCCGGTGCGGCCGGTGCGCAACAAGTACATCCGGGAGACGGTCCGCCACGAGTTCGCCGCCGCCGGCCCGCTCCGCTCCCGGCTCCACACCGAACTGGTCGCGGAGGTACGGATCCCCCGGGCGGGCTTCGAGCTGGGCGTCGACGCCACCCCGCCCCTCCCTCGCGACGCCCGGTATCTGCGGCTGCCCGAGGACGCGGTACGCCTCGCGGGCGCCGGGCGGCCGCACGCGGCCGGGGTCCGGGGCGACGGGGTCCGGGTCGTGATGGTCGACACCGGCCTGTACGACCATCCGCACCACCGCGCCCACGGCTACCGCACGAGGGTCGTCCCCGCGCTGTCCGCCCTCGATCCCGCCGTGGACGAACGCGGCCACGGCACCGCCATGTCGGCGCTGCTGCTCGCGGTCGCACCGGGCGCCGACCTCACCATGGTCAAGATGGCCTGCGAGAGCTTCTCCTTCCCGCTGGCGGCCTTCCAGCGGGCGGTGGAGCTGGCCCCGGACGTCATCTCCTGCAGCTGGGGCACCCTGCGCGCGGAGCCGCACCTCCACCTGGAGATCGCGAACGCGGTGCGGCGTGGGATTACGGTCCTGTTCGCCGCCGGCAACGGCTCCACGGACCGGCGGACCGCCATGTTCCAGTCGGTGGCGACCCCGGGCGCGATCACGGTCGGCGGGGTCCACGTGGGGCCGGACGGGCGCAGGCAGGCCGCCGACCTGGCGTCCAGCTACCGTTCGGACGTCTTCCCCGGCCGGCGGGTCCCCGACCTGTCCGGGCCCTGCGGCATGCTGCCGCACGGCGACTACGTGGTGTTCCCGACCCAGCCGGGCTGCATGTTCGACCGCCGCAACAGCGCGTACGACGGCACCGCCCCCGACGACGGCTGGCTGGTGTCCAGCGGAACATCGGGAGCGACGGCGTATGCGGCAGGGGTCGTGGCGCTCGCGGTGCAGCAGGGCATCGGCAAGGGCCGCGCGCTGACCGCCGCGGACCTGGCGGACGCCTGTCTGCCGGTGACACGGGGGCGGACGCTGACCGGCGACGACTGCGGCGGGACCTGCCCGAACGAGGCGGTGGGCCACGGACTGCTCACCGCCTCGCTGCCCGCGGCGCCCGGGTTCAGATGAGGCGTCGCATCCAGCCGTACCGGTCCTCGGCGCGCCCGAACTGGATGTCGACGAGGCTGCGGCGCAGCTTCATGGTGATCGAGTCCTCGGTGTCGGTGTCCGGTGCGGTCGCCTCGCCGTCCTCCCAGACGAGGCGGCCGACGGGAGTGACGACGGCGCCGGTCCCGCACGCGAACACCTCGCGGATCTCGCCGGTGCGGGCGCCCTCCTGCCATTCGCGGATGTCGACGGGCCGCTCCTCGACGTCGAGGCCGAGATCCTTGGCGAGGGTGAGGACGGAGGCGCGGGTGACGCCCTCCAGGATGGTGCCGAGCGCGGGAGTGATGAGACGGCCGTCGCGGGTGACGAAGTACAGGTTCATACCGCCGAGTTCCTCGACGTACCGCCCCTCGGTGGCGTCCAGGAAGCAGACCTGGTCGCAGCCGTGCTCACCGGCCTCCAGCATGGGCGCGAGGCTCGCGGCGTAGTTGCCGCCGCACTTCGCCGCACCGGTGCCGCCGCGCCCGGCCCGGGTGTACTGACCGGAGAGCCAGATGGAGACGGGCTTCACGCCGCCGGAGAAGTACGGACCGACCGGCGAGGCGATGACCATGTACGTGACCTCGGCCGCGGGCCGCACGCCGAGGAACGCCTCGGAGGCGAACATGAACGGCCGCAGGTAGAGGCTCTGTTCGCCCTGCTCTGGCACCCAGTCGCGGTCGGCGCGCACCAGTTCGGTGACGGAGTCGAGGAAGACTTCGACGGGCAGCTCGGGCAGGGCCAGCCGGCGGGCCGAGCGGTTGAAGCGCTCGCCGTTGGCCTCGGGCCGGAAGGTCCACACCGAGCCGTCCGCGTGGCGGTAGGCCTTCATGCCCTCGAAGATCTCCTGCGCGTAGTGCAGGACGGCGGCGGCCGGGTGCATCGTGATGGGGGCGAACGGCACGACGGCGGCGTCCCGCCAGCCGCCGTCCTTCGTCCACACGGCACGGGCCATGTGATCGGTGAAGTACTGCCCGAACTTGGGGTCTTCCAGGATCTCGGCGCGACGGGCGCGACTCACCGGGCTGGGATTGACCTCGACCGTGAACCGCACACTCATCGCAGGGACCCTCTCGGTTCCGGTGGTGCATTGTCGGACAGCGGCAGGCACGTTAGCCTGCGGCGGGGCAGGCGGCAAGCACAGAGAGGATACCGGAGTGGCGTCCCACACGACATGGACGGAACGCCTGGTCGGCAGGCGAGTCCTGTGCGTAGGAACGGACTTGGCGGACGTCGCGGAGATGCGGAGCGTGCTCGCCCGCTGGCCGTCTTTCGGGGCCAAGGTGTTCACCGAAGCGGAGCGCGCCTACTGCGACATCATGAAGGACCCGGCCGAGCGGTACGCGGTTCGGTTCGCGGCCAAGGAAGCGGTGCTGAAGGCACTGGGCACGGGCCTCGCCGGTGCACCGCTCACCGATATCGAGGTCCGGCGGGCCCCGGAGGGGAAGCCCTCCCTCCACCTCACGGGCCGAGCGGCGGCGCTGGCGGAAGCGGCGGGCGTCCGCACCTGGCTGATCAGCCTCACGCACACGGCGACGCAGGCGCACGCGATGGTGGCAGGACTCGGGGACGAGGCGTGAGCGCGTTGGGCCATGTCCTCCGGCCCCGGCATCCCGCCGCCCCTTGTGATTGAGCTGTATCGGGCGGCCATGGCGCTGTTCAGCGGGCAGAACGAGGTTGCCGGGCAGTGCCAGGGGACTGACCGGGATGAGCTCCGGGCCCCGCGCGAGTTGGGCACGCTGGAGCGGACCGAAACCCGCCGCGGTGATGAAGCCGCCCGTATCCCGTCTTCACGCCGTCGCTGATTGGTTCTCTGCAGGATGCGGGCAGGCACTGGGGACCGCAGGCGCTGAGCCCAGCTGACGGTGAAAGGCGCGGCCAGTCCTGCCAGGAGAGGAGGCGGCTCGATGGGCGCTCAGCGCGGCACAGCATTCACCTGGGTCATCTCGGACATCGAAGGCTCCTTAGGGGTCGGGGGCGAGGGGGGCCTGTGCGGCACGGAGTCAGGGGCCGTGCCGCACAGGCGGTCAGTGGCTGCTCGACGCCAACTCGCGGGTGCGGCCGGATCCGGTGCGAAGAACTCCGGCGGTGACGGCGGCGGTCGAGCAGAGCGGGGTCAGCAAGAGGAAGGCGTTGTTCTTCCAGGGTTCCCGGGCGAGGCCGGGCAGTACCAGGGCCGCGCCGCACAGCGCGGCACCGGCGGGGATCACGGCGCGTGCGCCGAGGGGGTCGGCCAGACGGCCGGCCACGTGCATCCCGGTGAAGGCTCCGAGGACTGAAGCAGCCATGCGCTCCTGCGGTGCCGCCGACTCAACGCTCCCGGAGCGGGGCGGACTGAGTGATCCGGACCGGTCGTCTCCTTCGGTGCATTGAGCAACCTCGCGCAATCGTGAGTAGCCCATTCAGCAGCATGCAGGGGGATCGTCTCAGTGCTCTTGTGGCCGCGCTCCGTGATCGTCTGCAACGCGCCTGCTGCCATCAGAGGTGGACCTTGCTCGCGGGCCGGTCCAGTTCGACCGGCATCGCGCTGAGGCACCTGCTGCCCGGCCCTCTGATCGCCGCCGCTGCGATGATGGGGTCATGTCTGATGGTGGAGCCAAGGTGCCTGCGTCCTCGCCCGGGTATGCGAAGGGGCGGGCGCGCCGTGAGCAGATCGTGACGACCGCTGTCGAGGTGTATGCGGATGTGGGTTATCACGGCGCCTCGTTGCGGGAGATCGCGAAGCGGGCCGGGATCAGCCACGTGGGCCTCCACTACTACTTCCCCAGCCGTGAGGCGCTGTTGGCGGCGGTGCTGGAGCGCCGGGACGAAGAGGACACCGCTCAGCTCGGGCCGAAGGTGTATTCCCCCGAAGCGGCGGTGCAGCATCTGGTTGATCTGGCCGATCACAATGCCCGGCATCCAGGCATGGTCGAGTTGTACGTGCGTCTCGCGGCGGAGGCGTTCGCCGAGGATCATCCCGCGCATCAGTACTTCAGGGAGCACTACCGGACGACGCGGGAATACGTGCACCATGCGCTGCGGGAGCTCGCGGAGCAGGGGGCGTTGCGGGACGGGGTCGATTCCCGGGTGGCGGCGGCCGGGTTCGTGGCACTGATGGACGGGTTGCAGGTGCAGTGGCTGACGAGTCCGGACGCGGTGGACATGGCCGGGGTGCTGCGTTCCTATGTGGAGCAGTTCCTCAAGGAGCCTTCGGCGTAGCGCCGTGCAGGCGTCGCAGCAGCAGGAGGGCGCATGCTGCGGTGGCCACTTCGCCGGTGGCCAGTGCGGTCCAGACGCCTGTGGTGCCCAGTCGGCCGAGGGCGGCGATCAGCGGGACTTTGATCAGGAGCAGGGTGCCGATGGAGATGAGGTACGCGGGTGCGGGGCGGCCCAGTGACTGGGCGTAGGCCGCTACCAGCGGGCCGATCCCGGCGACGGTCAGCCCGATCGCGATGACCGGCAGTGCCTGTCCGGCGGCGGTGATGGTGTCGTCATCGTTCAGGAACAGGCCGGCCAGGGGCCTGGCCAGCGCGGCGAGGGCGGCGGCGGTGATCAGTCCGTACAGGAGTGAGGCGAAGAGCGCGTAGTCGCGGGCTTTGAGTGCGCGGTCGGTCAGGCCGCGGCCGCTGTTGTAGCCGACGATGGGCTGCAGTCCCTGGCTGATGCCGGTGTGCGGCATCAGCACGAAGGTCTGCAGGCGGGCGCAGACGGCGTAAGCGGCGAGCGCGGTGGCCGACCCGGTAGCCGCGAGGGTGGCGTTGACAAGGACGGCCAGGAGTGTGACACCGGTGCCGGCGAGGAACGAGGGCAGGCCGACGCCCAGCAGCGCTCGCAGCGTCGGGCCGTGGGGCAGCAGGTCCCGGAGGCCGATGCGGTAGGAGCGGCGCGGCTGTACGAAGAAGAACCACAGGCTCATCGCCGCGGAGACGGCCTGGCCGCCGATGGTTCCGAGCGCGGCGCCCCGCACACCCATGTCGAATCCGAAGATCAGCAGCGGGTCGAGGGCGATCTGTACGGCTACGGGCACGAGCCACAGCAGGGTTGAGAAGCCCATGCGGCCTTCGGCTCGCACCAGGCTGGAGAAGCCGGTGGAGACAAGGGCCCCGCACAGCAGTACTGCGGCGTAGGGGCGGGCGGTCGCACGCAGTTCGCCGGTGGCGCCGAGCAGGGTGAGCAGCGGGTCCAGGAAGGCCAGTCCGAGGACGGTGGTGGCGGTGGCGCAGGCCCAGAACAGGGCGAAGGAGTTGCCCGCAGCACGGGCGGCGGCCCGGTGATCTCCCGCGCCCAGTGCACGGGAGATGAGGGAGGCGCCACCCGCGCCGACGGTGGTGGACACTGCGCCGAGCAGCAGCAACAGCGGGGCGACCAGGTTGACCGCGGCCATCGCGGTGTCGCCCACGCCGCGGCCGACGAACCAGGCGTTGGTCAGGGCGTAGACGCCGTACACGCCGACCGCGGCGGTGGTCTGGGTGCAGGTGCGCCACAGCAGACGGCCTACCGGGTCGGTGCCGAGCCGGGTGGTGTGGTCTGCGGCGGGAGCCGTCTGCGCGGAGGTCACGGGTGGGTGCGGCCGAGCAGAGCCATGGCCTCGTCGAGGTGCGGGCGTGCCCAGTCGTACTGTTTGGTGTCGGTGTGCCCGCGGTAGACGGTCTCGATGACCATGATCAGCAGCAGGTGCAGGCAGTACAGGCGGCGTCGTGTCTGTTCGGTCTCGGTCAGCTCGCCGTGACCGTAGCCGCGCATGAAGGGTGCCGGGTCACCGAAGGCGGCTATCTGGGTGCCGGCGAAGCCGGCCTCGATCAACGGGTCGCCGTAGGAGGCACGTTCGTGGTCGATGATGCAGACGATCTTGCCGTCGCGGACCATTACGTTGCTGTTCCACAGGTCCCACTCGACCAGGCGGGGTTCGGTGACCTCGTCGAGGCTGTCGGCGTGTTCGGCCACTACTGCGCGCACGGTGTCGTAGTCCCAGCCGATGTCGACGCCGCGACGCTCGCCGTCGACGAGGACGTTCTCGATCATCGTGGTGAACGCCTGCCGCCAGCCGGCATGGCCGGGTCCGGCCAGCGGGCCGAAGTGCTGACCGCGGACGGCGTTGATCTCCCGGTTGACCGCGCCGAGTTGCTCCATCAAGGCGTCGCGTTCGGCCGTGGGGAGCGTATCGGCGATGATGCCGAGGTTGTCGGCGTCGATATACGGCATGAAGAAGTAGTGGGCGTCGCACAGCTCGCGGCTCCGGTCGGCGAAGTCGACGGCGGGGACCGGCACGGTGGTCTGCGTGCGCAGGAGGTCCAGCGTGGTCAATTCGATCGACATGGCACCGTGCTCGTAGGTCATCACCTCCACCGCCGGCGGCGGGGCGATCTTCAGGACGACCTCGGCGCCGTCGCGCAGACGGATGCGATAGGCGACGTTGAACCAGCCGTGCCCGAGCTCACTCGCCCATCCGTCCCCGGCCGGGACTTGGGCGGCCCCGTAAGCGCGCTCGATCATGGCGCGCAGCACCTCGGGAGACTGCCTGTTCTTGGTGATGCTTTCCACACCGGGTCCCTTCGTCGATGGCGTGTTGGTGGTGCCTGCTACGGGTGCGAGATCGCCCGGTGCAACGTCGGTACCACGGCCGGCGGTAGGCCGGCGCCAAATATCTACCACGTGTTAGAAATCGACACTAGGGGGAGAGTGCGTTCGTACGCGGGTATGCAGGTCCAGGGCGCGTATCGAGTGGTGATCGATCTGCGGAATGTGCCTTCGTGGCATGGTCCGGTCCGATGGACCGTCCTGCGTGACGCGAGTGCAACTCAGCGACCCGGAGCGGGAGTTCATCGAGCCGTACCTGCGGATCGGTGAGTGCGGCCCGTATCCCGAGCGGCTGCGGCGGCAGTTCGAGGGCGTGATCCGGCGGGTCAGGACGGGCGCGCAGTGGCGGGAGATGCCGACGGAGTTCGGCGTCCGGATCGACTCCACCACCGTCCGGGCCCACCACGACGCGGCTGGGCTGCACCTTGACGAGGACGTCGTCACCGCCCTGGAGGAAGCAGCCATGGTGGAGGAGAAGGCCAGGTCAAAGGTGGCGGCCTCGAACGAAGAGGGCAGGGGGCCGAAAGCGACCCCGCGCGGGTGGCGAGGCGTCGCCACCCGATACGACAAGACCCCCGACAGCTACCTCGCCGGCCTCCACCCGCGCGCCTCGATGATCTGGGTCGAAGACCTCGCCGAGCGCCTCGTCCTCCCCCTCGGCACGGCCTTCCGGCATGGCGGTGGTCGAGCGGGCATGGGCCTTTTCCTTGCGGCGCTTGAGGAGCAGCATCGCTCCGGTGACGCCGTAGGCGACGGTGGCCAGCGCCAGCGGTCCGCCCATGGCCGCGCCGACGCCGATGTTCTTGGCTTCCTCATTGGCACCGGTGGTCACCGCGACCAGGGTGACCACGGACTCGGGCAGCGCGGTACCGAACGCGGCCAGGATGGTGCCGACCGCCATCTTCCCGACGTTCAGCCGCTGGCCCAGCCACTCGACCGCGTTGACGAACCACTCGCACGAGAGGCAGATCGCGACCGCGCACACGATGAGCAACACAAAATGGATCACACTGACCGTCCAGCTCTCCCGCACCGCGGGAAGCCTCGGAAAGACGTGCGGAGAGGGTTCCGGCGCACGACCTCGGCCCCGCGACGCACGTAAGTCGTCGACAAGGAACCGAAGGTCTCGCCCGCCCGGCAGATTCTGCACGGACCCAGCCACCGGGAACCCGAGGGTTCCAGCATGTCGACGACCGGTTTGCGGGGCTACTCCCCTTCGCGGCCGCCCACTCCGCACAGCGCGGAGATGTCCCCGGCAGTCCACGGACGCCCTCCATCAGCTACCCAGCACCGACGGACCCGGTGCTCCAGCCAGGTCGGCACGGTCCACGGCGCGGGAGCCGGCTCTCTCGCGGCACCCCAGCCCTCCGTGCTACCCCTACGGGAACCAACACCCGTGCGCAGAACACCGGAGGGCTGGGCGAGTTACCGCCGTTCGGGACCCAGGGTTCAATGCACCCGCCCCTTGTAATTGATCTTCATGGTGTCCATGTCCGTCGCGGTGGAACGCAGCTCGCCGTGTCCGTAGCCGGCCGCCCGCAGGGTCGTCTCCGCGCGGTCCTCGGCGATCGCGGACGCCATCTCCTCGCCGTCCTGCGCGTCCGACACCACCACGTACCGGAAGCTGAAGTGCTTCAGCACACGGTCATAGGTGAGCGACCCCTCCTCGGTGAACTGCATGGCCGCCAGACCGTGCTGCTCCACCTCCGTCAGCAGCCTCTCGCGCGCCTCGTCCGTCAGCCCCTCCCAGGTGCCGCGCACGATCACTCGGTAGGTGTGCTGCGTGGTCATCGTGTTCCACCGTCTCTGTCGCGTACCGCAAACGTCCGAGGGGCAAGCCTACGGTTGCGGGGGCGGACCGCACGCGGAATATTCGGTGGGCTCCGGCTCGTCGCGGAGCCGGTGGCTGGTGCTTTTACCGAAGACGGGGGCCCGATCCTCTGGCCCGTGCGGCGTTCAGCGTGTTCCATGGTCATCGGGGGGCGCCCGGACCTGCGGCGGCCCGCGCGAGGGAGCGAGGTTGCCTTGGCCACCACCGTACGACGTGCCGTACTGACCCTGCCCGCGGCGGCGACGGGACCGGAGAACCCGTTGCCGGCGCTGCGGCCCCTCGACGAGATGCATGTCGTCGACGACCGCGACCGGGCCGATCTGCCCCGGGACATGGCCCGCCAGATCGGCCACGAGCCCCTTGCCACCGTGCTGCCCGTGGCCGTCCTCGACGGTTACGGGCGCGAGCGCACCGCCACCGACCTCGATGTGATCGTGATCGAGAACGACCGGCTGCGCGCCACCGTGCTGCCCGGGTTCGGCGGCCGCGTCCACTCCCTCTTCCACAAGCCCACGGGCCGGGACCTGGTCTACGTCAACCCCGTGCTCCAGCCCGCCGACTTCGCGCTCAACGGCGCCTGGTTCTCCGGCGGCATCGAGTGGAACATCGGCGCGACCGGCCACACCACCCTGTCCTGCGCCCCGGTGCACGCCGCCCTGGTCCCGGCGCCCGACGGCGGCGAGATGG
Source organism: Streptomyces sp. NPDC091387 (assembly GCF_044756945.1). Lineage (NCBI taxonomy): Bacteria > Bacillati > Actinomycetota > Actinomycetes > Kitasatosporales > Streptomycetaceae > Streptomyces > Streptomyces sp. NPDC091387. The sequence goes on from NZ_JBIVTZ010000017.1 coordinate 51,120, forward strand.
TGCGGCTCTGGGAGTGGGAGAGGCTGCGCGACCTGCCGTTCCAGGTGGACCTGTGGCTGCCCGACGACTCCGACTTCCTCCATGTCGGCGTACGGATACGCAATCCGCACGAGCACCCCGCACCGGTCTACTGGTGGTCCAACATCGCCGTGGCGGAGGACGAGCGCACCCGGGTCGTGGCCCCGGCGGAGGAGGCCTGGCACTTCGGCTACGAGCGGACGCTGACCAGGGTCCCGGTCCCCGAGAGCGGCTCGGTCGACCGGACGTACCCGCTGCGCAGCGACTTCCCCGCCGACTACTTCTACGAGGTGCCCGACGGCGCCCGGCGCTGGATCGCCTCCCTCGACGAGAACGGCCACGGGCTCGTCCAGACCTCCACCGACCTGCTGCGCGGCCGCAAGCTCTTCCTCTGGGGCAGCGGCCCCGGCGGCCGCCGCTGGCAGGAGTGGCTCACGGAGCCCGGCACCGCCGGCTACGCGGAGATCCAGGCCGGGCTCGCCCGTACCCAGCTGGAACACGTGCCGTTGGAGCCCGGCGGCGAGTTCAGCTGGCTGGAGTCGTACGGACCGCTGTCGGCGGACCCCGCAGCCGTGCACGGGGACGACTGGTCCGCGGCCCGCGCGGAGACCGAACAGCGGCTCGCCGCCGCCCTGCCGCGCGCCGATGTGGACGCCGCGTACGAGGCCTGGCGCCGCTGTGCCGACACCGAACCGGGCGAGAGTCTCGCCACCGGGTCCGGCTGGGGCGCGCTCGAAGTGCGGCGCGCCGGGTACAAGCTGCCCGGCACCCCCTTCGCCGCGTCCACCCTCGGCGAGCAGCAGGCGCCCTGGCTGGAGCTGCTGGAGCAGGGGACCTTCCCCGAACAGCGCCGGGTGGCGCCGCCCGGCCCCTCCCTGGTCTCCTCGCACTGGCGCGACATGCTGGAGACGGCCTCCGCCGAACCGCTCACCGAATACCACCTGGGGATCGCCCAGTGGCACGCCGACGACCGCGCGCAGGCGGTCCGCAGCTGGGAACGCGGACTGGCCCTGGCGCCGTCCCGCTGGCCGTTGTTGCGCTGCCTCGCGGTCGCCGCCCAGGAGAGCCGGCAGTGGGAGCGGGCGGCCGACCACTACACGGAGGCGTTCGGCGACCTGTGCGCCGAACGCGGCGACGACGGCGACACCTGGACGGCGGCCACCGCCGCCCTCGGCCGGGAGGCGATCGAGGCGCTGCTGACGGCGGACCGGCCAGGGCCGGCCCGCACTGTCTGGGACGGGCTGCTCCCGGAGATCCGCCGCCGCGGCCGCTTCCGGCTGCTGGAGGCCAGGCTGCTGATCGCGGAGGGCGACCGCACGGCCGCCCGCGCCCTGTTCGACGAGGGCTTCGAGGTCGCCGATCTGCGGGAGGGCGCGGAGATCCTGGACGAGGTGTGGGCCGAGCTCACGGACGACGAGCCGCTGCCGGACGCGTACAACTACCGGATGCGGCCGCGTACCTGACGGACTGTTGTGGAACGGGTCGAACTACCCTCGTTCCACCCGTGACTGACGGTTGCTCAGGTCACCAGGTTCCGGTCGACGTACTCGAAGACCGAACCGTCGGGGTGGACGGCGATCAGATTGCGGCCGGCGGGCGTGTGGACGGGGCCGACGATGACCCTGGCGCCCACCCGGGCCAGCGCGGCGTTGGCCTCCTCGACGTCCTTGACCGCGATCGTCGCCGTCACCTTGCGCAGGATCTCCAGCTCCGCCTCGGGGCCGCTCATCAGCAGGAAGCAGCTGATGGCGGCCACGGAGACCCCGCCGCGCTCGAAACGCAGCGCCGGACTGCCCGTGAGGTTCTCGTAGAAGGCCACCGCGGCCTCCAGGTCGTCGACGCAGATACGCAGCGTGGTTCCCAGGATTTCCATGCGGAACAGCGTAGTTGGCCGGTCAGCGGTGTGTGATCGATTCGGCCGACGGGGCCGTCCCCGGGCCGGTGGGCCCGGGGCCGGCGCGCTCACACCCGGCAGAGCACCTCGCCGTGCGGGACCATGAACCAGCCGTCGTCCTGCGCACCCCAGGTGCGCCACGCCTCGGCGATCGCGGTCAGCTGCTCGGCCGACGCGTGCCCGCCGTCGACCGCCAGCTTCGCGTAGACCGAGCCGACGGTACGGTCCGCCCACAGGCCGCTCCACCAGTCCCGGCTCTCCGGGGTGCCGAAACACCAGGCGGCGGCCGTCGGGGTGATGTCGGTGAAGCCGGCCTGCCGGGCCCAGGAGAGCAGCCGGCGGCCCGCGTCCGGCTCGCCGCCGTTGGCGCGGGCCACCCGGCCGTACAGCTCCTGCCAGGCGTCCATGACCGGCACCTCGGGGAACCAGGTCATCGCCGCGTAGTCGCTGTCGCGGGCCGCGACGACGCCACCGGGCCGGCAGACGCGTCGCATCTCGCGCAGCGCCTGCACCGGGTCCCCGACATGCTGGAGCACCTGGTGGGCGTGGACCACGTCGAAGCTGTCGTCGGGGAAGTCCAGGGCGTGCACGTCGGCGGTGGTGAACTCCAGGTTGTCCAGGCCGCGTTCCGCTGCCACCGCCGTTGCCTGGTTCAGGATCTCGCGGGTGGTGTCGACGGCGGTGACCCGGCCGGGGGCCACCAGCGCGGCGAGGTCCGCGGTGATGGTGCCGGGCCCGCAGCCCACGTCCAGCACGTCCATGCCGGGGCGCAGTTCACCGATGAGGTAGCCCGCGGAGTTGGCGGCGGTGCGCCAGCGGTGCGAGCGCAGCACCGACTCGTGGTGGCCGTGGGTGTAGACGGCGGTCTCCTTCGGCATGACCGTGGATCCTCTCTCGAAACGCGAACGACGAAGCGCTGATCGGTACGGCCACGGTACGCCCGGATGCCGAATAATGAGATGGGCATCTTGCGATGTGGGATGACTTTGATGGGTGGCGCGGGCATGGGAAAGGGCGGCCGACATGGCGTCGGCCGCCCCTCGTTCACCCGGTCCTGGCCGGTCTCACACCTGCATCGGGCAGTACACCGTCAGCGCCTCCGGCAGCTTGTCGATCATCAACTCGCGCTGGCTGTGCGCGACTTCACCGTCGTACGCATACGGTGTCCCGGGCTTCAGCCCGGAGATCCGCACCCGGTGACGGCGGACGGCGGCATGCATGGGGGAGCGGGTCAGCGGGCCGGCGACGGCAGCCGCCAGCAGTCGGAGCCCCGGCGTCCGCCCGCCGTGCACCACCCGTACGTCCAGCAGCCCGTCCGCGAGGTTGTGCCGACGGCCGGGCGCCGGGCCGACCCGCTGGAACAGGCCGTTGCCGACGAACAGCAGCCACAGCGGCCGTCGCCGCCCCTGGAGTTCTGCCTCCAGGGGGCGCTCGCCGCGCAGTACATGGAACGCGGCCAGCACCCCGGCCGGCCAGCCGCCGATCCGGGGGGACCAGTGCTCGCGCGTCCGGACCAGCTCCGGGTAGACACCCATGCTGAAGGCGTTGAGGAAGTAGCCGTGGGCGCCGCCGGGTCCGTCGGGGCCCGGCCGGAAGCGGCCCAGGTCCACCCGGACGGCATCGCCCGCGCCGATCGCGGCACAGGCGTCGGCCACGGTCTCGATGCCCAGGTCGTACGCGAAGTGGTTCAGCGTCCCGCCGGGGAACACGGCCAGCGGCAGACCGTGCACGGAGGCCACCGCCGCCGCCTGGTTGACCGTGCCGTCACCGCCGCAGACACCCAGCGCCCGGCCCCGTCCCGCGGCCTTCTCCAGCTCGGCCGAGAGCATCTCCGGGGGACACTCGACCACCTCGGCGTTCGGCAGCGCGTCCCGGACCAGCGCGGCCGTGGCCGTGGCCGTCCCGGACGCCTGGTTCACCACGACGACCAGGTCCTGGCCGTCGGGCAGTGAGGGGGCGTGGGCGGGCGGCCTGCCCGGTGCGGGCAGCTGCCCCCGGGTCGGTACGACGCCGCGCAGGGCGAACGCGGCTCCTATGCCCAGCGCCGCACCGGCCAGCACATCGCTCGGGTAGTGCACGCCGGTGTAGACGCGGGAGGCGGCCACGGACAGCGCGACGGGCGCGACGACCGCTCCCCAGCCCTTCGACTCCAGGGCCACCCCGGTGGCGAAGGCGGCGGCCGACGCGGCGTGCCCGGACGGGAACGACGTGGTGATCGGCTGGCGCTTGAGCTGTCGTATCACCGGCACGGCGTCCAGTATCGGCCGCTCCCTGCGGACCGCGCCCTTGCCGATCGTGTTGATCGCGGCCGAGGCCACCGCCAGTGAGGCGATCCCGCGCACCGCGGCCCGCCGGGCCCTGGCGCTGCCGCCGAACGCGGCCATGCCCGCCGCGGCGCCTGCCCACAGCAGCCCGTGATTGGCGCTGCGGCTGAGCCGGGGCAGCACGGGTGCGGCCGCAGGCCAGTGCCGCCGGGCCAGATCCTGGAACACGGCGAGATCGCATCGGTGCAGCAGGCTCCGCAGTCCGGCGGAGCTCGGCAGGTGTGAAGGGTTGCTCGGTGACGACATGGAACACCGAATACCCTGCCCGACCGCCCCGAATCAACTAGCGCGCCCGGACGGCACGGTCCGGGCGGCCCGCCGGACGACTCCATCCACCCCTCACTCCATGTCATAACGGGAGAATTGAGTATAAAAATGCACATGGTCCGGGTGCCGGACGTCACTTCGTCATTGCCCGGACAAGCGCGCCGCCCTTAGCCTGTGTTCGTGATGCCGGTCACTGGCCGGAATGTCGAACGCGAGAGGGTGGTGCACGACCATGGGGCGACTTGTCCCAGCGGTGACCAGGGCGCTGGACGTACTCGAACTCTTCCTCGACGGCGACGGTACGCTCTCCGCGCCCGAGGTCACCCGCAAGCTCCAGCTCCCCCGCACCACCGTCCACGAGCTGCTCACCACGCTGGCCGCCCGCTCCTACCTGGTCACCACCCCCGACCAGCCCGGCCGCTACCGCCTCGGCGTCCGCACCTACCAGCTCGGCAGCCGGTACGCCGAACAGCTCGACCTCGCCGCCGAGGGCCGGCAGGTGGCCCAGCAGGTCGCGGAGACGTGCGGGGAGACCGTCCACGTGGCGATCCTGGAGGAGACCGACGTCATCTACATCGCCAAGGTGGACTCCACCCACGCGGTCCGGATGGTCTCGGCGGCCGGCCGCAAGCTGCCCGCCCACTGCACGTCCGTCGGCAAGATGCTGCTCGCCGCCCTGCCCGACCGGGAACTCGACGCCCGTCTCGACGGCGTCGAACTCACCGGCATGACCCCGGACAGCATCACCGACGAAGGGGAGCTGCGTACCGCGCTCGCCGCTGTCCGGGAGCGGGGCGTCGCCGTGGAGCACCGGGAGTCCAACCCCGACGTGAGCTGTGTGGCCGCGCCCGTACGGGACCGGACCGGGCGGGTCGTCGCGGCGCTCTCCATCTCCGTCCCCATGATCCGCTGGAGCGACGAGCGCGAACAGGAGCTGGCCTCCCTCGCCGCCGACGGCGCGGAGGCGCTCTCCGGCCGGCTCGGGCACCACCGGGGGCGCGAGTGAGCCGCCCGCGTCCCGACGTCGCCGTCCGCGAGCACGCAGCCCTCGGCGAGGGCCCGACCTGGGACCCGGCCACCGGCCGGCTGATCTGGGTCGACATCCTCTCCGCCCGGATCCACACCTACGACCCGGCCACCGGCCGGCGTACGGTCATGGCCACCGAACAGCACGTCGGAGCGGCCAAGCCGCGGGCGGGCGGCGGCCTGGTCGTCAATCTGCGCGACGGCATCGGGCTGTACGACGCGGACGGCGCCTTCCGCTGGCTGGTCCACGACGCCGATCCGGGACGGCGCGGCAACGACGCGGCGGTGGCGCCGGACGGGTCGCTGTGGGCGGGTACCATGCGCTACGACGACACGGAGGTGGGCGGAAGCCTCACCCGCGTCGCACCCGACGGCACGGCCACCCGGGTGCTGCCCCTGGTGGCATGCAGCAACGGCACCGGGTGGAGCCCGGACGGCCGGCTGATGTACTACGTCGACACGCCGACCCGCCGGATCGATGTCTTCGACGTGGACGGTGAACAGGTCGTCAACCGGCGCCCGTTCGCCACCGTGGAGGAGGGGGCCGGCTTCCCCGACGGGCTGACGGTGGACGCGGAGGGGGCCGTCTGGGTCGCCCTGTGGGACGGGGCCGCGCTGCGCCGCTACACGGCGGACGGTGCGCTGGCGCACACCGTCGAACTGCCGGTACGGCGGCCGACGTCCTGTGCCTTCGGCGGCCGGGAGCTGCGCGACCTGTACATCTCCACGGCCCGCGCGGGCCTCGACGCCCCGCACCCGCTCTCCGGTTCACTGCTGGTCCTGCCTGACGCGGGCCAGGGAATGCCCGGGACGGCCTTCGCGGGCTGAGCGTCCCGGATCGCCGGGCGGGGTCCTGGCGCGGACCCGCCCGGCGGCGGCTCACGGCGTCGGGAAGCGGCGCAGCGTGCCGGGCAGCCGGGAGCCCAGCGGCGACATGTTCCCGTCGGCGCCGTGCCGGGCCAGCAGGTCCAGGACGAGCCGGCCGCGCCGGACCCGCTCGCGGGCCGTGTCCAGGGCGGCATCGCGCAGATGGGCGCCGTACGGGTAGATGCCGGGGGCCCTGGACAGCCCGAACTTCAGATAGAGCGGGGCGCCGCGCCGGATCAGCTCGGCCGCCTCGTACATCCGCACATAGCCGCCGAGGTCGTCCGGAGCCTCGATGTACAGGTCCATCGGCGCGGCCGACACCCGCCGGATCTCGGTGAAGTGAGCGAGCGTCAGATCGGAGGGGATGTTGACCGAGTCCGCGCCGAGCTGCTCGTGGACGGCGTAGGAGGCCGGGTTCACCGGACCGATCTGGGCCGACACCTTGAACGTCGTGTCGGCGGGCAACACCCCCTGGACGCGCAGCCGGTGCAGGGTCCAGAGCACCCCTTCGTCGGCCACGAGCAGGCACTTCACGCCCAGCTCCGATGCGCGCAGGGCGTCCTCGACGCAGCCGGCCAGGGCGTCATGGCCGCGGGCGCGCAGCCCGGCCCCGCCCGAGTCGGTGCGGAACGAGGCGCCGGTGTCCCAGCTGCCGCGCGGACCGGTGAACAGGCAGAGCTCGATGCCGCGTTCGGCGCAGCCCTCGGCCATCTCGACGATCTCGGCGTCACCGAGCATCCAGATCCCGCTGCCCTGGCTGATCCGGTGGACGGGGACGTCGAGCCGCGCGCTCTCCTGCAGTACGACGGAGAGTGCCTCCGGCCCCTCCACCGACGGGATCTCGGTCCGCCAGGTGCCGCCGTCGGGGAAGGTGTGCGGGGAGGCGTCGGCCGGGTCCGCGGCCGGGGCGCCGAGCCCGAGCGCGCTGAGCGCGGGCTCGCCCGGACGCCGGACGCCGGGGCGGGATCCGGACGGGGCGGGGAAAGCGGAGGTCATGAGCGGCCTTTCGTGTTCGGTGGGTCGGACGAGGTTCGGGGAATGGGCGATGCGGGGGCCGGCCGCCCGCCGGGGATCACGCGACAGCTCTCAGGGGCGCATCAGCACCTTGCCCGTCCCCGGGGCGCCGCCCCCGACCAGCCCCACGGCGTCCGCGAACCGCTCCAGCGGGAACTCGTGCGTGATCAGCGTGGCCGGATCGAGCAGCCCCGCGGTGAACGCCCGTACCGCGTAGGACCAGGACGCGGAGGACGCGCCGAACACGCTCCGCACGGTGAGCTGGCTCAGCGACAGGTGCACCGGGTCGATGCCGGTGGCCCCGGGGGCGAACATCCCGGTGAGCACCACCCGGCCGCCGCGCCGCGCGAGGAGGCAGGCGTCCGCGGCGGTGGTCGGGGCCCCCGCAGTCTCCACGACCAGGTCGTAGCGGCCCCGCATCTCCGCGGCCTCCTCGGGGCTCACGGCCTCGCTCGCCCCGAACGCCGTTGCCTGACCCGCCCGTTCGTTCCTCGGGTCGATCACCGTCAGCTGACCGGGCGACACCGCCGCCAGCAGCTGCACCGCGAGCAGCCCGAGCGTGCCGGCGCCCACCACCGCGATCCGTTCGCCCGGTTCGGGGGTGCCCGCCCGCACCGCCGCCGCGACCACGGCGGCGGGTTCCAGCAGCGCGGCCGCGCGCAGGTCGGCGTCGTCGGCCAGCGGGTGCAGCAGCCGTGCGGGTACCACGACATGGTCGGCGAACGCCCCGGGCCGGGTGAACCCCGTCTCGTCGTACCCCGCCGTGCACAGCGAGGTCTCTCCGGCGCGGCACCGCTCGCAGCTGCCGCAGGAGCGGAACCCCTCGGCGACCGTACTGCGGCCGGCCAGGGCCGGATCGACGCCCGCGCCCACGGCCTCGACCACCCCGGACCACTCGTGTCCCGGCACCACCGGGTAACGCACGTAGCGGGGGTCGCGATGACCGTCGTACACCTCCCGGTCGCTCATGCAGATCCCGGCCGCCGCGACCCGCACCCGGACCTCGCCCCGGCCGGGCTCCGGAACCGGGCCGTCGGTCAGCCGGTGTTCGCCCGGCCGGTCGACCGTGATCGCCCGCGAGCGGGCGGGTCCGCCGCTCACTTGGGCTGCCTCTTCTCCCAGCCGTCGGCCCAGAGGTCGAACCGTGCCTGCTGCTGGGGGAATTCGGCGGCCGCGTCCACATCGAGCTCCACCCCGAGGCCCGGCGCGTCGGAGAGTTCGAAGCAGCCGGTCGCGGGGTCGACCTGCGGGGCGCCCCGCACGACCTTCTTGATGTCGGCGTCGGCGAAGTCATTGAAGTGCTCAAGGATCTTGAAGTTGGGGGTGCAGCCCGCGACCTGGAGGCTGGCCGCCGTCAGCACCGAGCCGCCCACGTTGTGCGGGGCGATCAGCGTGTAGTGGGTCTCGGCGGTCGCGGCGAGCTTCCGCGTCTCCAGGATGCCGCCGATGTGACCGACGTCCGGCTGGATGATGTCGGCGGCCTGCGACTCGAACAGCTCACGGAACTCGACGCGGTCGTGGATGCGCTCGCCCGTGGCGATCGGCACGTCGACCCGGCCGGCCACCTTGGCGAGCGCCTTGAGGTTCTCCGGCGGTACCGGCTCCTCCAGCCAGGCCGGCCGGAACGGCGCCATCTCGTGCGCGATCCGCACCGCCGTCGAGGGGCTGAACCGGCCGTGCATCTCCAGCATCAGCTCGGTGTCGGGGCCGATCGCGTCCCGGACCGCCTCGATCAGCGACACCGCGTACCGGGTCTCCTCCTGGCCCAGCTCGAAGTGGCCGGTGCCGAACGGGTCGATCTTCAGCGCCCGGTAGCCACGCGCGAGGACCGCGGACGCCGCCGCGTGGTAAGCCTCCGGGGTGCGTTCCGTGGTGTACCAGCCGTTGGCGTACGCCTTGACCCGGTCGGTGACCTTTCCGCCGAGCAGCTGCCAGACCGGGACGCCGAGCGCCTTGCCCTTGATGTCCCAGCAGGCCATCTCGACGACCGCGATGCCCGACATCACGATCTCGCCGGCCCGTCCGTAGTCGCCGTACTTCATCCGGCGTACCAGGTCCTCCACGGCGAACGGGTCCGAACCGGCGATGTGATTGGCCTCCGCCTCGCGCAGATAGCCGATCAGCGCATCGGTGCGGCCGAGCATCCGCGTCTCGCCCACACCGGTGAGCCCCTCATCGGTGTGCACCTGCACATAGGTGAGGTTGCGCCAGGGCGTTCCGACCACGTGTGTAGTGATTCCGGTGATGCGCAAGGAAGTTGCCCCTCGACGTGTTCGATATCTCGTCACTCGTTCGAAATCCTGGCGCGACCGTAATGACGCGGCGGGGCGGGTGTCAATGGGGCCGTCACGGCCGGTACGGTTCCCGGCCCGCCGGGCGCCCCGCTCCATTCCCTCGTATAAAGGGGCGGACACGCACCGGTCGACGGCCGGGTGACCGAGCGGCGGCGAAGGAGGCCCGGATGGGCCAGGAGCGGACCGGGCGTCAGGGACGCGGGCGGGCCGGGCCCGGCGCACCCGGAGTCCGGGAGGACCGCGGGCCCGTACGGTACGGGCCGCCCGCGCCCGGCCCCGGTCTGCCGGTCCTGCCCGAACTGGCCGAGGTACTGGCGGCGGCGGCCGGCAGCGGCCTGCCCCAGCCCGCCGGCGGTTCGGCGGACCTGCGCGAGGCGGCCCGCGCCTACTGGGACCGGCGCGGACTGCGCGGCGGTCCCGAACACATCGCCGCCGCGCCGGGCACCTCCGCGCTGCTGCTCGCCCTGATCGCCGCGCACGGCGGCGACGTGCTGATGCCGCGCCCCTGCCCCGCCGCCTGGATCCCGCAGGCCCGGCTGCTGGGCAGGCCCGCCTACCACGTGCCGACGCCCGCCGAGTGCGGCGGCGTGCCCGACCCGTACGCGCTGCTGGAGACCGTGCGCAGGGTGCGGGCCGAGGGCGGCCGCCCCAGGCTGCTGCTGATCTCCGTCGTCGACGACCCCACCGCCACCGTCGCCCCGCCGGAACTCGTGCGCGAGGCCTGCGAGGCCGCCGTCGCCGAGGGGCTGCACATCGTCAGCGACGAGACCTGGCGCGACACCCTGCACCGGCCGCACGACACGGTGCTGCTGAGCCCCGCCGAGATGTGCCCCGACGACGTGACGGTGATCTCCGACCTGGCCGGCGCGCTGACCCCGTCCGCCTGGCCGGTCGCGGTCGCCCGCTTCCCGGACACCGGCCGGGCAGCGGTCCGCCACGCCCGTACCCTCGACATCCTCACCGCGCTCGGCGCCTTCGTCGCCGGACCGGTGGCGGCGGCCGCCGCGCACGCGCTGCGCGAACCCGACGCCGTCACGGAGCGGGTCCGCCGGGCCGCCGCGATGCAGGCCCGGATCGCCGCCGCGGCCCACCGGGCGGTACTCGCCACGGGCGCACTGGCCCGGCCCCCGCAGGCCGGCCGCCACCTGTACGCGGACCTCGGCCCGCTCAGGTCCCGGCTCGCCGCCCGCGGCGTCACGGACTCGCTGGAGCTGGAGGAATACCTCACGGAGCGGCTCGGCGCACCCGTCCCCGGCGGCCACCGGTTCGGCGACGAACTCGGGGCCCTGCGGGTGAGGCTGGGCACCGGTCCGCTGCTCGGATCGACCCCGGAACAGCAGATGGAGTCCCTCAGCGCGGCGGAGCCCCTCGAACTCCCCCATGTCGCGGCAGCCCTGAGCACCTTCCGGGCGGTGCTCGACGACCTCCGCTGACATGCCCCGGCCCGATCCGCCGGGGCGACGGTCCGGCCGCCCGTCAGTGGCTGAACCGCGCCCGCAGCCGGCGCCACACCGCGGGGGCCCCGCTGATCAGCAGCGTCAGACCGACCGCCGCCACCACGCCCTGCCACGGCTCGGGGAACAGCGAGCCGCCCAGGATGCCGATCAGCTGATACGTGGCGGCCCACGCCAGACAGGCCGGCACGTCCCCGCGGGCGAACCGCCGCATCGGCACCCGGCCCAGCAGACACGCCAGCATCACCGGGATCCGCCCGGCCGGCACCAGCCGGGACAGCACCAGCACCATCGCACCGTGCTCGTCCAGCTTCTGCTGCGCCTGCGCGAGCCGCTCCGGCGCGGCCCGCTCGCTGATCACCCGCAGCCACTTGGAACCGTTCTTCGACCGCACCCCGCGCTGACCCAGCCAGTACAGGCAGATGTCCCCGAGGAACGCGGCCGCGGAGGCGACCGCGAAGACGAACAGCAGCGAGAACGGTGACGACTGGTGGAACGCCACCACCGCCGCCGAGCTGACCAGCGCACCCGTCGGCACCACTGGCACCAGGGCGCCCAGCGCCACCAGCAGGAACAGCGACGGATAGCCCACCGCCTGCTGTGTCGACTCAGCGGGCAGCCGGCTCACGACCTCGTGGATCACCCGTCGGCCTCCGGCCGGACATGTTCGCCGTGCTCCAGCCGGTGCACCGCCACCTGCGGCGCCAGCAGCGCCGCCTGGCGGACGAACTCGTCACCCGGCGAATGGAATTCGTGCGGCCGGACCCCGTCCATCCCGATCGGCCAGTAGGTCCCGTAGTGCACCGGCACGGCCGAGCGCGGCGACAGCCGGGCCAGCGCCTCGGCGGCGCGCCCCGCGTCGAGATGGCTGTGGCCCAGATACGGCCCCCAGCCGCCGACCGGCAGCAGCGCCACGTCCACCGGGCCGACCGCCCGCGCCATGTCGTCGAACAGGCCGGTGTCACCGGCGAAGTAGGTGCGCGACGCGCCCTCGACGACGTACCCCAGCGCGGGGGAGCGGTGCGGGCCCACCGGCAGGCGCCGCCCGTCGTGCAGCGCCGGAACCGCCCGGATCCGCACCTCACCGACCCGCACCTCGTCACCGGCCGCCACCTCGGTGATCCGCAGCCCGCGCACCCTGCGCAGCAGCCGCAGCCCGGGGACCGCCCGGACCGCCCCCAGCGGCACGATCAGCCGGCCGCCCGGGGCGATGCGGGCCAGCGACGGCAGATGCAGATGGTCGGAGTGCAGATGCGAGATGAGGACGACATCGGCGACAGCGGCCGCCGGGCCGGGCAGCTCACCGCGCCGGCGGCGCAGATGCGCGATGCGCCGTACGAAGAGGGGGTCGGTCAGGACCCGGACCCCGGAGTCCTCGATCGTGCAGGTGGCATGACCCCACCAGGTGACTTCCACCGGCACGCGCCGCCTCCTGTTCCCCGGACCCGCTGTCGAGCCTACGGGCAGTCGTCGCGCGCTCAGTCCGTGAGGCCCAGCGTGCCCGCCGCCTGGATGGCGAGCCAGACCTCGGCCAGCGCGCCCGTCGACCCCAGATCCCGGTCCGCCAGCGTACCGAAGCGCCGCAGCCGGTACGCCAGGGTGTTCGGGTGGATGTGGAGGGCGGCCGCCGCCGTCTCCGTACGGCGGTCGCGCTCCATCCAGGTGCGGACCGAGACCAGCAGCTGCGAGTCATGGGCGGCGTCGTAGCGCAGCACCTCACCGAGCACGTGCTCGGCCAGCGCCGTCAGCACCGCCGGATCGTCGGGCAGCCAGCGGCCCGTCGAGTCGTCGCCGTAGCGGACCACGGGCCGCCCGGACTCGACGGCTTTCGACACCGCCCAGAGCGCCTCCCGCAGCGCCGCGCCCGGCAGGAACGGGCGGCTCATCCCGGCCGCCACATCGGGCAGCCCGCCGATCTCCGCGGCCAGCTCCCCGGAACCCAGCACATAACGGTCCTCGCCCCAGGTCAGCAGCAGATGCGGCTGGTCCTGGAGGCAGCGCAGCAGCGCCTCGTCCGTGGCGCCGCGCACCACGATCAGCACCGTGTCCCCCTCGATCGCGTGCCGCGCCAGCCTGCGCCGCGCCGTCTCGGGGTCGAGCACCTCCTGCAACAGCTCGGCCAGCGTCTCCGCGCCCTCGCGCCGCAGGGTCTCGCGCTCGGTGCGCACCATCGCGACCCGCAGCGCCGCCACCGTGGCGATGTGCTGGACGACGGCGAGCCCCGCGGGCTGGGCGCCCTCCCGCTCGTACGCCACCAGGAAGCCCGCCGGACCGCCCGGCGCCGGCACCGGCAGCACGAAACCGCCCGGAACGGTCGGCGGCGCGTCCGCAGAGGCGGGCAGCACCCCCGGATCCGGCACCGGCACCCCGGGCAGCAGCGGACGCCCCTGCGGAGTGCAGAGATAGACGTCGTACCCCGACAGCCGCTCCAGGCGGCGCAGCAGCGTGGGGGTGTCCAGATCCTCGGCGACCAGCCAGCGCAGCGAACCGAACACCTGCAACTGGGCGCCCAGCCGGTGCCGGGCGTCCTCCTGCACCGAGGCGGCCACCTCCTGGGACACGGCGATGAAGGGCACCGCGAGCGGCACCTCCAGCACCGGGAAGCCGCGCTCCTCCGCCGCCCGGTTCACGGACGAGGCCCAGGCCGTCGCGTACGCCAACGGAGTCGACTACGCCCTGGCCTCCTCGGTGTGGACCAGGGACCACGGCCGCGCCATGCGGATGGCGAAGAACCTCGACTTCGGCTGTGTGTGGATCAACACACATGGCCCTGGTCGCCGAGATGCCGCACGGCGGATTCAATAAGTCCGGCTACGGCAAGGACCTCTCCGCCTACGGCTTCGAGGACTACACCCGCATCAAGCACGTCATGACCTCGCTCGACGGCTGACCCCCACCGGCAGGTGCGCCCTCCGCCCCGGCGGCCGGGCACACCTGCTTCCGTGCGCCCCCTCCCGTCCTGACATGCGCCTTCTTGCAGGGGAACCGGGGGCGTAGGGTCGGACAACGTCTAGCAGGGGGAGAACGGCCATGGGGGACGTACGGGTGGCGGCCATCGCCAGTCTCACGCCGCTGGAGGAACTCGACAGCGACCCGTTCCTCGTGGACACCCGCAGTCAGCACGACATGTGCGCCCGCTGGGCCGCCGACAAGGGCTACGTCGTCACCCGGCAGCTGCGCCTGTACGGACTGCGCCCCGACCACCAGGCGCTCTGGGCCGATGTCGAGGGCGGGGAGGTCGAACTCTTCGTCGCGCCCAACGACCGGGTGCTCGCACGGGCTGTCGCGTCGGTGCCGCGCTTCACCGAGGAGTGCGAGCGGCGCGGCGTACGCCTGGAGATCGCCGGCCTCGACGAGCCGCTCTACAGCTCCCGCACCAAAGCCGGCGTGCACCGCAGGCTCTCCATGCCGACCGCCGGCTACGACGGCTGCTGACTGCCCGGCCGGAGCTCCCCGGCGTAGCCCGCCGCCCCGCTGTGAAAAACTGGGGCAGGGCCCGGAACGGCGGGGCCCGGACGTGAGGTGGCAGCGGCGTGGGTGACGGGCGATGGCGAACAGCCGGCAGCGCCCTGATGCGAGTGATTGTGGTGTGGGCGGTCTCGACGCTCACCATGCTTGTGCTCGCCGGGATTCTGCCGGACTTCCAGCTCCAGTCGAACGACGGCGACAGCATCACCAAGACCGCGTTCACCGCGGCATGGGGTGCGGGCGCGTTCGGTCTGCTCTCCGCACTGGTCTGGCCGGTGCTGGTAAGGGCCCTGCTCATCGTGCCGGCCCTGGTCCTCGGGATGCTGGTCTTCTTCCTCAACGGCTCGCTGCTGCTGATAGCGCTGCGGCTCATACCGGACGGCCGCGGCGCGGCCGACCCGCAGATGGCGGTCGTCGTCGCGGCCGTGATGTCCGCCGTCGCCTCCGCGACCTCCACCGCGCTCGCCGTCCGTGACGACAACGCCTACCGACGCCGGCTGTCGCGCCTCGCGGACCGGCGGCGCCGCCGCAGCGGCAGGCGCGGCGACGCGGACGGGGGATCGCCCGGCACGGTCTTCATCCAGCTCGACGGAGTCGGCCACGACGTCCTCGCACAGGCCGCCGCCGACGGCCTGATGCCGACCGTCGCGCACTGGCTGGCCGACGGGGCCGGCCACCGGCTCACCCCGTGGCGCACCGACTGGTCCAGCCAGACCGGCGCCAGCCAGCTCGGCATCCTGCACGGCACCAACTTCGACGTCCCCGCATTCCGCTGGTACGAGAAGGAGACCGGCGACGTCATGGTCTCCAGCAGACCGGCGAGCGCCCTCGAAATGCAGCGCCGGGCCGTCGCGCGCACCCACGACGGCGGACTGCTCACCCTCGACGGGGCCGGCCGCGGCAACCTCTTCAGCGGCGGCGCCCACCAGCTCGCGCTCGTCCTGTCGATGGCCGCCAGACGCGGCAAGGGACGCCGCTCCCGGGCCGGGTACTTCGCCTACTTCTCCGACCCGGCCAACGCCGTCCGCACCGCGCTGTCCTTCGTCGCCGAGGTCGGCAGGGAGATCGGCCAGTCGACCCGGGCCCGTATCCGCAAGGACACGCCCCGCATCAAGCGCGGCGGCCTCTACCCCTTCATCCGGGCCTTCGCGACCGTCGTCGAACGCGATGTGGTGGTGGCCGCCGTCATGGGGGACATGTTCGCCGGGCGGACCGCGGTCTACGCCGACCTCGTCGCCTACGACGAGGTGGCCCACCACTCCGGGCCGCGGAGCCGGGACGCGGAGAAGGTCCTCGCCCGGCTGGACCGCTCACTCGCCCTGATCGTCAAGGTCGCGGAACACACCCCGCGCACGTACCGGATCGTGCTCCTGTCCGACCACGGCCAGAGCCCGGGGGAGACCTTCGCGGGGGTGTACGGACTGACGCTGAAGGATCTGGTGCGGGCGGGCAGCGGACTGCCGGTGCCCCGCCGGGCGCAGCGCACCCGCAGCGGTTCCGAGGCACGTGACGCGGTACGGATCGCGCTCCACCGGCCGGTCGACGGGGACCGGCGGGAGAACCTGGCTAACCCCTCGGACCCGGTCGTTCTCGCCTCCGGCAACCTCGGCCTGATCTCCTTCCCCGACATCGCGGGACGCGCCTCCGTGGAGCAGCTCGACCACCGCCACCCCGCGCTGCTCAGCACGCTCGCCAACCACCCCGGCATCGGATTCCTGCTGGTGCGCAGCGAGACCCACGGATCGGTGGTGCTGGGGCACGGCGGCACCCGGATCCCGGTGGTGGAACTGCGGGACGGACACGGACCGCTGGCCCCCTTCGGCGCGGGCGCGGCGGCCGCGGTCCGGCGCACCGACACCTTCCCGCACGTCGCCGACGTGATGGTCAACTCGATGCACGACCCGGAAACGGGCACGGTGCACGCCTTCGAGGAGCAGATCGGTTCGCACGGGGGCCTGGGCGGCGAACAGTCCCGGCCCTTCCTGCTCTGGCCGCGCGGGATGACGGACCCGCTCGACGCGGCAGCCGCGGAGGGGGAGGAGCCGCCGGCCGAACTGGTCGGCGCGGAGACCGTGCACCGGGTCCTGAGACGCTGGCTGAACGACGTCTCCGGTCCGCAGGTACCCGTCGGGCAGCGGGACGGGGCGGACGGCGCCGACGCGGGCACCGGCGCGCGGGGCTGACCGCCCCCGACAGCGGTGGCGGCTTCAGGCCGACCGCCTCCGCACCAGCGTCGGATGGAAGATCACCGACGGCACCGGCTCACCGGGGCTCCCGATCTGCTTCAGCAGCAGCCGGGCCATCTCCGCGGACATCTCCTCCACCGGCTGCCGGACCGTTGTCAGCGGCGGATCGCAGGCCGTGGCCGCGCTGCTGTCGTCGAACCCGACGAGGGCGACGTCCTCGGGAATCTCCTTGCCGGCCCGCAGCAGCACCGGAAGCGCGCCCAGCGCCATCAGGTCGGAGGCGATGAACACCGCGTCCAGATCCGGCCGCTCACCGAGCAGCCGCTTCATCGCCGCCGCGCCGCCCGCGTGGGTGAAGTCGCCCTCCGCGGTCGCCACGTCGCCGATACCGTGCACCGCGAGCGCGTCCAGGAAACCCGACAACCGCGCCTGACCGGCCGGCATGTCCTGCGGGCCCGACACCGTGCCGATCCGGTGGCGGCCCAGCGACGCCAGGTGGTCGGCGGCCAGCTGCGCACCCGCCCGCTGGTCGGCCTCGACATAGGTGAGTGGGGTGGGCCGGCGGGGCTCTCCCGCGAGCACGGCGGGCAGCCGGGTGTCGTGCAGCAGCCCCGGCAGCGGATCGTCCGCGTGCGAGGAGATCAGCACCACCCCGTCGACATGGCCGTGGCGCAGGTACGACAGCAACTGGTCGCGGGACGGCCGGTCGTCGGCCAGCATCAGCACCAGCTGGATGCCGGCCGGGCGCAGTACTTCGAGCAGCCCGCTGACCACCCGCCCGAAGTACGGATCGGAGAACATCCGGCCGACGAACGGCTCGGAGACCGGGCGCCGTTCCTGTTCCGAGACGACGAGCGCGACCGAGTCGGTGCGCCGGGTCACCAGCGAACGGGCGGCGCGGTTGGGCACGTACCCGGTGGCGTTCACGGCCTCCTCGACCATCCGGCGCAGCGCCGGGTCCACGGTCGTCGCACCGTTGATCACCCGGGAGACCGTGGCCCGGGACACTCCCGCCACACCGGCCACGTCCTCCAAGGTGGCGGGGCGGGCGGGCAGCGGTGCGTCGGCAGTCATGCAGCCTTTATACCGGGGGGTACGACCGGTCCGGAAACGAGTACGGAGCCCCGTGCCCGTACGGGGCGGGGCGTCAGCCGGCGCTTCCCGACGGGTCCGGAAGCAGGTCGAGTTCGGCGAGTTCGGCCTTGCGCGCCGTCACCAGGGCCGTGGCGAGCCGCTTGGCGTCGGACCGGGTCCCGGACTCCGTCTCGGAACGCGACACCTGGGCGGACTGGCGCAGATGGTCACGGATCCGGGCCGTGAGGAGGTGGTCGAACGCGCGGCCCTCGACGGCGCGGGCCTGTTCGAGGACGCGCTCCGTCACCATCCCCGGCATCTCGTGTCCCTCGTGCACATTGGTGTCCGGCAGCCCCATCCGGGCCAGCAGCGGGCGCAGCCGGTCGAGTTCGCCGTTCTGCGCGGTACGGAGTCCGGCCGCCCAGCGCCGCACCCGCGGATCGCCGGCGCGCTGCCCGGCGAGCGACAGCAGCGCCACGGCCTGCTCGTTCATCGGGGTCATCAGCTGGGCCCAGGCGGCATCGGTCGGATCGGCCGGGGCCGCGGTGATGGAGGGTGCGGCGGAGACGGAGGGGGCCGCCGCGGCAGGGCGCTCCGCGTCCGCCGGGACCGCGCACCCGGCCAGGAGCCCGGCGATGAGGAGGAGCAGGGACAGCGCTGCGGTGCTGCGGGCCGCCTTCATGACGAGATCCTCGGGGGAAGGCCCGCCCGGGGCGTGGGGCCCCGGACAGGCGTCGGGCGGACAACGACCGCTCTCGGGTGGGCAGTCGCCGGTCAGGGGGTGCCGTCGGCCCCGCACTTCACGATGGCGTTGATGCAGTCGCGGACCCGCTGGGCCATCTCGGCCTCGGGCCACACGTTGAAGAAGTCACCGTGCATGGTGTAGCCGGGACCTGACGCCAGACGGAATCGGGCCGGGTCGCCGTTGACCGGGTAGCGGAGCACCTGACGGAGCTTGGGCACCGGGACCGGGTGGGTCGACGGGCATGCGCCGTCGACCGGATACGCCATGTGGCTCTTGTGGTCGGCGGAGTCGAGATCCCGGCCGTTCCAGCACTGCGGGAAGTCCAGGTACGACTCCAGCATCGCGTCCGCCGGGCAGTTCACGAAGTCGTGCGACGGGTTGACCTCGCCGTGGTGAAGGCAGGACCAGCGCGAGATCGTGTTGTCGTCGGGACCGGTCGCCTTCGCGTTCCCCGCGACGATGCGCAGCCCGCGGGGGAAGGGCTGGATCCGCTGGATGACGTCGTCCCGGACCCCTTCGCCCAGGTAGTAGAACGTGGTGCCGGTGGGTTCGACCTCCTTGTCGCCGTCGTACAGGGTCGGCACCCAGTACGACGACAGGTCCGTGTCCGGTGAGCAGCTGCTCCTGGCCTTCTCCAGCGAGGCCAGGTCGGAGTTGCCGTTCGTCGAGTCGTTGCCGAAGAAGCTGTGCATGTGCGAGGCGCCGGGCAGGCCCGGGAAGACGATCGGGTCGTCGGGTGCCCGGTGGGTGTACGGGCACTCGGCGAGGAATTCGGCCACCCGGACGACGTCCGCGGCGGCCCTGGGGGCCGTTGAGGCGTTCGTGCCCGCGTCCGGCGCGGCGGACGCGTTGCCGGTGGTGGACTGGAGGAAGGACAGGGCGAGCGCGGCGGCGACGAGCCCCGCGATGCGGTACCGCCGGGGCGGCAGGGGTCTGCGGTGGGTTTGTTCGCCGGTGCGTCGATGACGGAAGAAGAGCACGGCACTCCTGTTCGGAGGAAGTGGGGGTTCCTTGATCGTGCGAGAGAGCGCTCTCTCGTAGGAACGTAAAAGGGTGTCCCGGGCATGTCAATAGAGTGCGCGGGGGTGCAACTTGCTGCTGTTTGCAGCTAGTTGAGGTGCCTCGCGCTTGGGGGAGCGCTCTCTCGCGTGCGGTTTCCACGGAAGCCGTCACATACAGGGATGGGCGGCGGTCCGAGAGGGTTCGCGGTGCGGCGGACGCACCCGCTGCCGGGGCGTTGTCAGTGGTGGGCGGCAGGATGGAGGGCATGACGAACTCAGCTGTTGTGCTCGCCGATACCGCTGCCTACGCCGTCGCGGTCGAAGAGGCGTCGCAGGCCGCCGCCGCGTACTACGCCACGGGCGAGAGCACGCTCGACGACGACGCGTACGACCGGCTGGCGCGCGGGATCGCCGCGTACGAACAGGCCCACCCGCAGGAGGTGCTGGCCGACTCGCCGACCGGCAAGGTGGCGGGCGGCGCGGCCGTCGGGGACGTGCCGCACACCGTACCGATGCTCTCCCTGGACAACGTCTTCTCGGCGGAGCAGTTCGTCACCTGGACCGCGTCGCTGGAGCGCCGGATAGGCAGACCGGTCGAGGCCTGGAGCGTCGAGCCGAAGCTCGACGGGCTGGCGGTCGCCGCCCGTTACCGCGAGGGCCGGCTGGAGCAGCTGATCACCCGGGGCGACGGCACGGCGGGCGAGGACGTCTCGCACGCGATCGGCACCGTCGTCGGGCTTCCCGGGCAGCTCGCCGAGCCGGTCACGATCGAGATGCGCGGCGAGATCCTGATGACGACCGAGCAGTTCGAGCAGGCCAATACGGTCCGCACCGAACACGGCGGCGCCCCCTTCGCCAACGCGCGCAACGGCGCGGCGGGCACCCTGCGTGCCAAGGACCGCCCCTACACCGTGGAGATGACGTTCTTCGCGTACGGCGCCCTGCCGCTGCCCGACTCCGGCGAACTGGCCGGCACCCTGGCCGAGCTGCCCCACAGCGAGGTCCTCGCCCGGGCGGCGGAGCTCGGCGTGAACACCGCGGCGGGCACGGACGTGGCGCCGCGCACCGTCACCACCGTCGAGGACGTCCAGCTGAGGGTCGAGGAGATCGCGGCGCTGCGCGCCTCCCTGCCCTTCGGGATCGACGGCATCGTGATCAAGGCGGATCTCGCCGCCGACCGGCACGACGCCGGCTCCGGCACCCGCGCACCGCGCTGGGCCATCGCGTACAAACTGCCGGCCGTCGAGAAGGTCACCCGGCTCCTCGATGTCGAGTGGAACGTGGGCCGGACCGGCATCATCGCGCCGCGTGCGGTGCTGGAGCCGGTCGAGATCGACGGATCGACCGTCGGCTACGCCACCCTGCACAACCCGGCCGACATCACCCGCCGTGATCTGCGTCTGGGCGACCACGTGATGGTCTACAAGGCGGGCGACATCATCCCCCGCATCGAGGCCCCCGTCGCCCATCTGCGCACCGGTGAGGAGCAGCCGGTCGTCTTCCCCGAGGCCTGCCCGCAGTGCGGCTCCGAGATCGACACGAGCGAGCAGCGCTGGCGCTGCGTCCGTGGCCGGAACTGCCGCCTGGTCGCCTCCGTCTCGTACGCGGCGGGGCGCGACCAGCTCGACATCGAGGGCCTCGGCGCGACCCGGGTCGTCCAGCTCGTCGACGCCGGTCTGGTCACCGACTTCGCCGATCTGTTCGCGCTGGAGCGCGAGCAGCTGCTCGGACTGGAGCGGATGGGCGACACCAGTACCGACAATCTGCTGGCCGCGATCGACGCGGCACGCACCCAGCCGCTCTCACGGGTGTTCTGCGCCCTGGGGGTGCGCGGCACCGGACGCTCCATGTCACGGCGGATCGCCCGGTACTTCGCGGAGATGGACCGCATCAGGGCCGCCGACGCCGAGACGCTCCAGCTCGTCGACGGCATCGGCAAGGAGAAGGCCGCGGGGGTCGTCGCGGAGCTGGTGGAGCTGGCCCCGCTGATCGAGAAGCTGGTCGCCGCCGGGGTCAACATGACGGAGCCGGGCGCGACCCCGCCCCCGGAGCCGGGCGAGGAGGCCGAGACGGACGGCGAGGGCGCGGACGGGCGGCCGCTGGCCGGGATGACCGTGGTGGTCACCGGGGCCATGACGGGCGCGCTGGAGAAGCTCTCGCGCAATGAGATGAACGAGCTGATCGAGCGGGCGGGCGGCAAGGCCTCCTCCAGCGTCTCCAAGCGCACCACGCTGCTGGTGGCCGGCGAGAAGGCCGGGTCCAAGCGCACCAAGGCGGAGGATCTGGGCATCCGGATCGCCGCCCCCGAGGAGTTCGCCGAGCTGATCGAGGACTTCCTGCCGTCGCAGGAGTGAGGCCCATCCCTTGGATTTTGCGTGGGAGTGGCTTTCTTTGCCTACCTATTGCATAGTGAGGGCTCGGTCATGCCTCGCTATCAGCGGGTCAATGGGTGTGTGCACGGCTGCGACAGCAGACCGGGGGTGAGGGGCGATGCGTTCTTTGCGCGACGGAAAGCGACACGTTCGCTCCGTTCACCGGCAGCACCGGGGAGTGACCCGGGGGCTCGCGCTCGACCTCGGCAGCTCCCGGACCCGCGCCTGGGTCCCCGGGCAGGGCGTCGTCGCCGACACCGGAAACGGTCCCGGCGGTGAGTACGGCCAGGGCGGCCCGGTACGCCGTGGACGCATCGTCGACACCGAGTCCTGCGGGCGGATGCTCGGCCGCATAGCCGATACGGCACTGGGCGCCGACCGCAGCGACACCGTGATCGTCCTCAGCCACCCCGTGCTCGCGGGCGCCGAACACCGCGCCGCCGCACGGGAGATCCTCGCCGCGCTCGGCCCTTCGAGCGTCATCGTCCTGGACAGCGCCAGGGCCGCCGCCGCATACGCCGGCCCGCAGGACGGCGGCCCGCTGCTCGTCGTCGACATCGGCGCCGAACTGACCGAGGCCACGCTCCTGGTCGACGGGCTGGTCCGCGACGCGCGGCTGGCCGAGACCGGGCTCAGTGATCTGGAACCCGGCGATCCGCCCACCGCCGTCGTCCGGGTCGTCCTGGACATGATCATGGCGATGTGGCAGCAGGACCGCCACGGCGCGGTGCTCGGCGCCCTGCGCAAGGGCCCGCTGCTCGCCGGAGGCGGTGCGCTGCGCCCGGACGTCACCAACCGGATCGAGGTCCGCCTCGGCGTACCCGTCCGTCTCCCGGACGACCCGGCGACCACCGTGGTGCGCGGCGCCGGGCTGTTCCTCAGCTCCGTGCTCCGCCACGCCGCGGTCGCACCGGCCCTGCCCGGCCGAGCCGGGTGACCCCCCTCCCGGGGGCGGCCCGGGGCGACGCGCACCCGCGGGACCGGCCGGACACCCCGGCGCACCGCCGACGCGCGGCTTCGGCGCGGCAGTTCCTCGCCGCGCTGCTCCTCGCCGTCCTCACCGTCGCCGGCGGCGCGCCCGCGGCCGCCGGAGCCGGACTCCCCGCCCGGTCCACGGCCGGCCCGGCGTCCCTCGGCGCCCACGACATCCACGACATCCACGACATCCACGGCGCCCACGACGTCCTCCCCGGCCATACCCGCGCCGCGGCCGGGAGCGTGCGGCCGGGGCCGGAGACCGCGCCCCAGCCATGGGCCGCCGCAGAACACCCCCGTCCCCCTCAGCACCTCCCGCCGCCCGGTCCCGGGTCGCCGCTCCCGTGCCCGCCCGGCCTCCCGCTGCCGCACCCCGTCCCCGGATGCGCCCTGGCCGGCCCCCCGGCCGCCGCCGACCGCTTCCGCGCGGTTCTCCCCGGTGTGCGCGGGCCTCCGGGTGAGGCCGTTCACCGGCCGTGGGACCTGTCACCGGTCCCGTCCCGCACCCCTGCCGCGGCGCCCTGATCCAAGGCGAGAGCCCGAGGGCCCCGGCACCCCTCGGAGGAATCCCATGACTCGCGCCACCACGGTGCGGGCGGTTCTGGCTGCGGCCGTCCTGCTCGTCGCCGTGCTCATCACGCTGACCATGTCCCCCAGACTCGGCCTCGACCTCCAGGGCGGCACCAGAATGGTGCTCCAGGCCAAGGACTCCGGTACCGCGAAGGCGGACCGCGAGAGCACCGACCGCACCCTGGAGGTGCTGCGCAAACGCATCGACTCCCTCGGGGTCGCCGAACCGACCCTGACCCGCTCCGGCGAGGACCGGATCATCGTCGAACTCCCGGACGTCCAGGACCCGCGCAAGGCCGCCGAGGTCATCGGCAGAACCGCCCAGCTGACCTTCCACGCCGTGCAGGGCCCCGGAGCACCCGCCGGCTCCGGGACCGAGGACGGGCTGACGCTCGCCGACGAGCAGGGCAGCCGCCTCGCTCTGGGACCTGCCGCGCTCTCCGGCGCGGGCGTCAAGGACGCCTCCGCCTCGTTCGACGCCCAGCAGGGCGCCGGCTGGTCCGTCTCCCTGGACTTCCACAAGGACGCCGGACGGGACTGGACCCGGCTGACCGGGGAGGCCGCCTGTCACCCGGTCCAGGACGAGCGGCGCCGCGTCGCCATCGTCCTGGACAAGCAGGTGATCTCCTCGCCGCAGGTCTCCCCGACCGTCGGCTGCGGCACCGGTCTGCCCTCCGGCTCCACCCAGATCACCGGCTCCTTCAGCGCCGACGAGGCCCGCGAACTCGCCCTGCTCATCCAGGGGGGCGCGCTGCCGGTGCCCGTCGAGATCGTCGAGCAGCGGACCGTCGGCCCGACGCTCGGCGCCGACGCCATCGACGCCAGCGCCCGCGCCGCCCTCATCGGCGCCGCGGCCACGGCACTGTTCATCACCGTCGTCTACCGGCTCTTCGGCGCGCTCGCCGCCGTCGCCCTCGGCGCCTACGGAGTGATCTCGTACGCGGCGCTCGTCGCGCTCGGCGTCACCCTCACCCTGCCCGGACTCGCCGGATTCGTCCTGGCCATCGGCATGGCGGTCGATGCCAACGTGCTGGTCTTCGAACGGGCCAGGGAGGAACACGCCCAGTATCCGGGCCGCTCCCTGCGTACCTCGCTGACCGCCGGGTTCCGGCACGCCTGGAGCGCGGTCGCCGACTCCAACGTGACGACACTGATCGCGGCGGGCTTGCTCTTCTTCCTCGGCTCCGGCCCGGTCAAGGGCTTCGGCGTCACGCTCGGCATCGGTGTCCTCGCGTCGATGTTCTCCGCACTGGTCATCGCCCGTGCCCTCACCGAGATCGCCGCGGGCTCCAAGTTCGTCGGCGACTACCGGGGCATCAACGGCATCGCCAGCCCCGGCCGGGTACGGACCTGGCTGAACCGCCGCGATCCGCAGCTGATGCGGTCCCCGCGCCGCTGGCTGATGGTCTCCGCGGTGCTGATCGCCGTGGCGGTGACCGGCATCCTGGTGCGCGGGGTGAACCTCGGCGTCGAATTCACCGGGGGCCGCCTCGTCGAGTACGCGACCAGCCGCCCCGTCGACGTCGAGACCGCCCGTTCCGCGCTGGCCGGCGCCGGCTTCGCCGACGCCGAGGTCACCACGGCCGGTGCGGGCGACATCTCGGTACGGACCGGGGAGCTCGACAACGCCGGCGAACACGCGGTGCGCGCCGCCCTGGCAGAGGAGGGCGGCGAGACCACCAAGGTCCGGGACGAACTCATCGGACCCAGCCTGGGCGACGAACTGCGGCGCAACGCCCTGATCGCGCTGGCCATCGCCGTCCTCGTCCAGCTGGTCTATCTGGCTGTCCGGTTCCGCTGGACGTTCGCGGTGGCCTCGGTCGGGGCACTGGTCCACGACGTGATCATCCTGGTGGGCGCCTTCGCCTGGCTGGGACGCACCGTGGACGGCATCTTCCTGGCCGCGCTCCTCACCGTCATCGGGTACTCCGTCAACGACTCGGTGGTGGTCTTCGACCGGGTCAGGGAGCTCTGGGCCAAGGCCCGCCGGGAGCCACTCGGGACGGTGGCGAACCGGGCCGTGCTGCAGACGGTTCCCAGAACCGTCAACACCGGGATGGGCGCCCTGTTCATCCTCGTCGCGCTGGCCGTCCTGGGAGGTGACTCGCTCGCGGACTTCGCGCTCGCCCTGCTGATCGGCATCGTCGTCGGGACGTACTCCTCGGTCATGACCGCGGTACCGGCCGCGCTTCTCCTGGAGCGCGGCAGCAAGGCCCCGCCGCCCGTCCGCAAGAGCGCCCGGAGCGGCAAGTCCGGCGCCGGGCGCCGGGACCCGCTCGACAACGGGGCGCGCGTGTAACCCGGTCGCCGCCCCGTCGCCCCCGCGCCGCCGAACGGCGCGGGGGCGACGCGCGTCGGTCATGGCATTCGCACCGGGTACAACGGCACAATCCTGATCAACCACCCCGTGATCGGAGCGTGCCTGTGCCCGTCGTGCTGCGTGAGGCATGGACCACCCTCGTACCGGACATGAACGACCGGCACGGGCCGCTGCCGCCGCTGATGCTCGCCCTGACCGTCGTCACCGGACTGGTCGACGCCGTCAGCTACCTGCAACTGGGCCGGGTCTTCGTCGCGAACATGACCGGCAATGTGGTCTTCTCCGGCTTCGCGTTCGCCGGAGCCCCCGGCTTCTCCCTGGCCGCCTCGCTCGTCGCGCTCGGCGCGTTCGTGGCCGGGGCGCTGGCCG
The DNA here is from genome assembly GCF_044756945.1 of Streptomyces sp. NPDC091387. NCBI lineage: Bacteria > Bacillati > Actinomycetota > Actinomycetes > Kitasatosporales > Streptomycetaceae > Streptomyces > Streptomyces sp. NPDC091387. The sequence goes on from NZ_JBIVTZ010000017.1 coordinate 77,358, forward strand.
GCGGCCTGATCGTCCACCACTCCCACGCCCACCGCGGCCGCATGCTGCTGCACGCGCTGTGCGTCGAGACCCTGTGCGTACTGGCCGCCCTGGTCGTCACGCTGATCTCCGGCAGCCCGTACGACGGTGGCGTGCGGTTCGCCCTCATCGTGCTCCTCGCCCTGGGCCTGGGTGTGCAGAACGCCGTCTCGCGGGCGCTCGCCGTACCCGACCTCACCACCACCGTGCTGACCCTGACCATCACCGGCATCGCCTCCGACGGACGGCTCGCGGGGGGCGGCGGCAGCAGGGCCGGCCGCCGGATCCTCTCGGCCGCCGCCATGCTGGCCGGCGCCCTGGTCGGAGCCGTCGCCGTGCTGCACGGACATCCGACCCTGCCGCTGGTCCTGGCCGCGGCGATCCTCGCGGTGGTGTGCCTGGCCGCGCAGGTCCTGGCGCGGGCGGACGGCCCGTGGACCCTGCCCGTCGTCAAGAAATGACGGACAGGGGGAGCGAGTGGTCACCGACGGACGTCTTCAGGGAACGAGCGACCGCAGGTACGCCGCGGTCTCCGCGTCGGCGGGCAGGAACGTCTCGATGGCCAGCTCCGCGACCGTCACGTCCATCGGTGTGTTGAACGTGGCGATGGACGAGATGAAGGAGAGCAGCCGCCCGTCCTGCTCGATCAGCAGCGGCAGCGCGAACGGCACCGACGACGAGGGCTCGTCCCACTCCTGACCGTCGGCCCTCGGCCGCACCGGATAGCCCGCGACCTCCTCGTACAGCTCACGCAGCTCCGCCGAACGGACCAGCGCGATCTGACGCTCCATCTGCGCCAGCAGATCGGCGCGCCACTCCCGCAGATTGTGAATCCGGGGGGCCAGCCCCTCCGGGTGCAGGGTGAGCCGCATCGCGTTCAGCGGCGGGGCGAGCAGATGCTCCGCCACCCCCTCCGCCAGCCGGACGATCCCCTGATTGGCCGCCACCACGTTGTACATGCCGTCCACGACGAGCGCCGGATACGGGTCGTACCCCTGGAGCAGCCGGTCCATCCCCTCGCGCAGTGTGCCCATCGCGGGGTCGTCGAGCGCGGTCTCCGTGTAGCGGGGGGCGTAACCGGCGACCACCAGCAGGGCGTTGCGTTCCCGCACGGGCACGTCCAGGTGCTCCGCCAGCCGCAGGACCATCTCCTCGCTGGGGCGGGCGCGGCCCGTTTCGATGAAGGAGATGTGCCGGGCCGAGGAGTCGGCCCGCAACGCGAGTTCCAGCTGGCTGATCCGGCTCCGCTCCCGCCAGCTGCGCAGCAGCGGCCCTACCCCCGTGTCAAGCGCGACAGTTGTCATACGGAGACCGTAACGTCACCGGCACCGCCGACCGGTACCGACCACGAGTGAGGGAGTCACCGAATGCCCGCCGTACCGCTGCCGCAGAACGAGATCGAGAACCGGCTGCGCGAACTGCCCGGCTGGACGCTGGACGGGGACCGCATCACCCGCACCTACCGGCTCCCGACGCACTTCGCCGCCGCCGGGCTCACCGTCCACGTCGCCCAGATCCAGGACGAGCTGAACCACCACTCCGATCTGACGCTCGGGTACGACACCGTCGCGCTCTCGGTGAACTCCCACGACGCGGGCGGGAAGGTCACCGAGCAGGATCTGACCCTCGCCGCCAGGGTGGCGGCCGTCGCTCCGGGCCACGGGGCGCGGTAGACCCGGCCGACGGACCGTCAGGGCGTCGCGCCGAAGCGGGGATGCGCGGCCAGCCAGCGCGTACAGCTGTCGCTGCGCTCCACCGCCTCGGCGTACGCCGCGCGGGTGTGTCCGCTCACCGCTCCGGCCGCCGCCGACGCCGCCGAGCGCGGATGCCAGCCCAGCAGGTGGCGCCAGCTCAGCGGTGACCCGGTGATCGGACGGGTCACCACGCCGGGCGTCGGCGGGAACGTCGCCCGGCACAGCCCGACGGCACGCCCCACCTGCACCAGGTGGACGACGGACGCGGTGTCCGTCTCGTACACCGACGCCGGGCTGAAGCCCGCCCGCGCGCAGGCCGCCACGAAACAGTCCGCGAAGCAGCCCTCGCCGGGCACGTCGGTCCAGCACTCGTCCGCCAGCGCGGAGAGCTCCAGCTCGGGTTCCCCGGCCAGCGGATGGCTCTCCGGCAGCATCACGAAGACCGGGTCGATCCCGACGACCTGCCACGTCAGCCGGTCCGCGATCGGCGGCGAACTCTCGCCACAGGCGCCGATGAGCGCGAAGTCCAGCCGTCCGTCGAACAGTTGGGCAGCCAGCTCGGCCACCGACCAGGAGGTGTACGTGGACACCAGCGCGGCCGGGTGCGCCTCGGCCAGCCGGTCGACGAGACCGCCGAGCAGCGGTCCGTGCGTGCCGCCGAGCCGGAACCGTTCCATGGCCCCCCGCGCGTTGGCGAACCGCACCGCCTCCTCCTGGAGCTCGCTGACCGCGGGCAGCACCACCCGGGCCCGCTCCAGTACCAGCTCACCCAGGGGCGTCGGCCGCGCGCCCGTGTGGTCCCGGTCGAACAACGGGCCCCCGAGCGCCTTCTCGATCCGCCGCAGCTGCGCGCTCAGGGCGGGCTGCGCGAGCCCGAGCGCGGCGGCCGCCTTGGTGAGGCTTCCGGTGTCGGCGATGGCACGGACGGTTCGCAGATGGCGCAACTCCAGCTCCATAAGCGCAAGTTATGGCCCAGGTGGCTCGCTGGCAATCGTCACCGGGTGGACCCGCCCCCGATCGCTTCCGGGGTGGCCCCGGTCAGAGCGCGGAGGTGTGCGACAGGAACAGGACGGCTGTCGACAGCACGAGCATGCCCAGGCAGTTCAGCCAGAACTCCTGCTTGAGGTACCGCGCCCGGTAGTGGGCGCAGGCGGCGCACACGAAGTAGGCGATCACCGCGACATTGGTCGTCACACCGACACCCGTGTACCGGAGTCCGGCGACCAGCCCTGCCGCCGCCAGGAGTTTGACGACCACCAGCACCCACCACCAGTCGCGGGGGAAGTGCACGCCGTCCAGGCATTGCTGAATGAACATCGGGGGACGCACCGACAGGATCGCGTCGGAGAACAGCACCGCGGCGAGCAGCGCGGTCGGCCACCAGGGGTCGGGAGTACTGATCATCGGTGGGTTCCTCCGTGGTGGACGACGAAATGGATGACTTCCTGGAACTGGGCGATGGCCGCCCGCTGGTCGAGGGCGCCGTTGCCTACGGTCATGAGGATGCCCAGGTAGGCGAAGTAGAGGGTGCGCGCACCGGCGCCCGCCCCGGCGGCGGCGAGCGGTGTGCGGGCCAGCAGGGTCTCGAGTTCGGTGAGCAAGGCCTGGGCCAGGGCCTGGAAGACCTCTGACTCATGGGTGCCGCGGACGATGACCGCGGCGTACTCCCGGGACAGTTCGAGGTCGAGGGCGAAGTAGGTGATGAAGGGTTCGACGAGATTCATGACCTGCCGGGCCGCCGCGTCGGCGGACAGCGGTGTCGCGTCGCCCTGCTCCTGCTGGCTCTCCCGGCCGTGGTGCACGGCGGCGATCCAGGTGTCGAAGATGGCGACGAGCAGCGCGTCCTTGTCACCGACCGACATGACGGTGCCCGTGCTCACCTCGGCGTCGGTGGCGATCTGACGGATCGTGCTGGAGCCGAACCCCTGCTCGCGGAAGAGCCGTTCGGCCGATGACAGCACCCTGCTCCGTGTCGCCCTCCGTTGCTCAGCCCTTGACTGAACGCGTTCAGTGAACATGTTCGGGATATTAGGGCGCGAGCCCCGCACAGGCAAGGGGTGTGCCGGTGATACGGGCGCGGCCGTCGTGCCCCGGGCTGAGGCCGCCGCGGGCGCGGTGCTCGGCCTGATCCCGCCCGGTGCCCGCTGCCCGCCGGACATCGGCTGCGGCACCGGACGGGTCACCGAGTGGATCGCGGAAGGCCCGGCCCGCTCCGTGCGGCGCCTCCTCCGCGACCACCACCCGCGGCTCGCCGCGCCCCGACAGCAGCACCAGTCAACGCACCCCGCAGCCTCGCGCGATCCGCCCGAAGGCCGCCATCGCCTCCGGGGCGCCGCCAGATCGGGGCAGTACCCGATGTGCGCCGTGTCCGCACCCCGCAGCGCGGCCTCCCGGCCCGACTCGTCCGCCCAGTCGAAGCGCCTCACCGCCGTGTGATCCGGCCCGCACCGGGACCCCGCGCGTGGCGAGCCGCTCCACGCCGAGGGCCACGAGATCCGCGACGAGGGCATCGACCGGCTCTCCCCGCTCAAGCACCAAAAACTCAACCTGCGCCGCCGCTACAGCTTCACGGCCTCCACGCCGGCCGCCGGCACCCGCTGCGCGACCCTGACTCGCCGGAGCTGGACGAGGGCGACGACGGGAGCGGTCGGAAGTGACGGGCAGGGCCTGGCCGGCGGCGCGCGGCGCGTGGCCGCCGACTCAGGGTGACTGCGGGGTGCCGTGTCGCAGGCCGTCGAAGAGGAGAGCGGTGATCTGCCGGGCCTCGGTCAACCAGCCCTCCGTGGCACGCATTCCGCAGATGCCGCCCAGGGCGCGCAACAGGGTGGAGCCTGTGATGTCGTCGCGGACGGTGCCGGCCGCGCTGCCGGCTTCGAGCAGCAGGGAGAGGGCGCCTGCCATACGGGTGCGTGCGTCGTCGAAGACCGGTGAGTCCGTCGCCATGATGCTCTCCAGCACACTGGACATTCCCTTGCCCACGGCCGCGTGGTCCACGAGCAGCAGCAGGAAGCGCCGCAGTGCCTCCTGCGGTGCGTGCTGTTCCAGTAGGACGCCGGGCGCGGCGCACAGGTCGTCGACCTCCTTGCGGTAGACCTCCTCGATCAGCGCTTCGCGGGTTTCGAAGTGGCGGTAGAGCGTTCCGACGGCGACGCCGGCGCTGCGGGCGATGTCCTCGACGTGTGCGTCGGTGTCGCCGCCGAGAAACGCCTGGCGGGCCGCGGACAGCAGTGCCTCGCGGTTGCGCCGGGCATCGGCGCGCAGGGGGCGTGGGGGCGGCAAGGAAACCTCCATAAGGTGAGTCTGGTTCCGTTTACGTGTACCGTTTCCGGAGTCAGGTTCATCTTACGGAGGAGACTTCCCATGCCGAACACCGACGAGGGCCTGGCCGGCCTGCGAGTGCTGGTCACCGGCGGCAGCCGAGGCCTGGGCGCGGCCACCGTGCGCCGCTTCGTCGCCGCGGGCGCGACCGTACTGACGGCGTCCCGCAGCCGGCCCGAGGAGGACAGCGGTGCCACCTTCCTCGCTGCGGACCTCTCCACCCAGCAGGGTGTGGCCGAACTCGGCCGCCGCGTCGTCGAGCAGGTGGGCGGAGTGGACGTGCTCGTGAACAACGCGGGCGCGGCGAGCGCCCCGGCGCCGACCCTGAGCCGGTCGGACGAGTCCTGGCAGGCGGACCTGGAGATGAACCTCCTCAGCGCCGTGCGCCTGGACCGGGCCCTGGTGCCGGGAATGGTCGAGCGGGGCTCCGGCGTCGTCGTGCACGTCTCCTCGATCGCGAGCCAACTGCCTCAGCGCACCGAGGCGTCCTACGCCGCCGCCAAGGCCGCGCTCAACACCTACAGCCGCGAACTGGCCACCGAGGTCGGTGAGCACGGGGTGCGTGTGGTCTGCGTCCTTCCCGGCTTCGTCGTCACCGAGGGCGCCACCGCCCACCTCCGGCACATGGCCGAGGAGCAGGGCGTGACCACCGAGGAAGTCACGCGGCGGATCGTGGACCACCTGAAGGTCCCCATGGGCCGCCCCGGAGATCCCGAGGACGTCGCCGAGATGATCGCCTTCCTCGCCTCCGGCCGAGCGAAGTGGCTCACCGGAGCACAGTTCCGCGTCGACGGCGGCATCATCCCGACCGTCTGAGCAACCACCGACAGCACGAACAGGACACCCCCATGCCCATCACCCTGACCTCTGTGATCATCGACGCCGACGACATCGAGAAGGAGAGCTCCTTCTGGCACCGGCTGCTCGGCGGCTCACTCACCCCCACGCCGACCCACCACTTCGTTCAGGCCCCCGGCCTCCCGGTGATCGTCGTCCAGTCCGCTCCCGGACACACCGCCCCGAACTGGCCGGACGGCACCTCCCAGCAGATGCACCTCGACTTCGGCGTCGACGACCTCGCAGCCGCCGACCACACGGCCACCGACGCCGGCGCCACCCGACTGCGGCCCACCGACGCGGTCACCGCGGAAACCCGCACCGGTAGCCGCGTCTACGCCAGTCCGGCCGGGCACCCCTTCTGCCTGCGCTCGACCTGAGCCGGTCGCTGTCCACCGAGCCCTCCTGTCGTCAAACGGTCGTTTGACGACAGGAGGGCGACGCGTCCAATGAACCCGTGCAATCCGAGGGTTCGCGGCGGCGCGAATCCAATCAGACCCGACGGTGATTGCTGACGGGGTTTGACGACAGATAGGGTCTGGTCCCTCGTACGGTAGGGGCCCTCGGTGGCGAACCTGGTCCACAAGCGGGTCCCGGCGGACCAGCTGTCCACCGCCCGGCAGTACCTCCTCCTGGAGGAGGCCAGGATCGAGGAACGCACACGCAACCTCGACGATCCGCGGCCATGATCACGGGCTCAGCGTCATAACCGCTGTACCGATGTTCCCCGGGGCCGGAGTCGGCCCGCAGAACTACCGCACTGGTCGAGGCTTGCCGGATCGGCAAGAAAGTTTGCCTGTGTCTTGATGTGTGGTGAGGCTGTCCGCATGAGCAACGACACCGGTCACGGTCATCACCACGACAGCAGCCACGGTCACCACCACGACCCCGCCGATCCCGACTGGGACGTCATGGGCCCCCTGCTGGAACAGAACGCCGAGCTCAGCGCCGGGCAGTACACGGAGGCGGCCCGGTGGATCGCCGCTCTGCCGGACGCCCCGAAGGTCCGCCGCGTCCTGGACATCGGCAGCGGACCGGGTGTCATCGCCTGCCTGCTCGCCGAGGTGTTCCCGGAGGCCGAGGTCGTCGCCGTCGACGGCACCCCGGCCCTGCTGGAACGCACCCGCGACCGTGCGGAGCGGCTCGGGCTCGCCGACCGCGTCACCACCCTGCACGCCGACCTTCCCGGCGAGCTGGGACGCGCGGGTGAGGCGGACCTGATCTGGGCGGGCAACGCCCTGCACCACATGGGCGACCAGCGCGCCGTGCTGGCCGGATTCGCCGGGCTGCTGCGTCCCGGCGGCACCGTCGCACTCGTCGAGGGCGGGCTCCAGCCGCGCCATCTCCCGCGCGACATCGGCTTCGGGCGGCCCGGTCTGGAGGAGCGGCTCGACGCGGTCCAGGCCGAGGCCTTCGAGCGGATGCGGGCGGACCTGCCCGGCGCCAAGCGGGAGACCGAGAACTGGGCCGCCCTGTTCACCGCGGTGGGCCTCGCCCCGCAGGGCACCCGCAGCTTCCTGCTCGACCTGCCCGCACCCCTCACCGACGTGGCACGGGACCACGTCATCGCCGATTTCGCCCGCCGCCGCGCGGGCCTCGGCGAGCAGCTCGACGCCGCGGACAACGCGGTGCTCGACCGGCTGACCGACCCCGCGGACCCGGCCGGGCTGCACCGGCGCGCCGACACGTTCCTGCTGCTGGCCCGGACGTTCCATCTCGGCCGGAGGGCCTGAGCAGGCGCCGAAACGGCGAACCGCCGCCCGGCCAGGGGCCGGACGGCGGATACGGGGGGATCGGCGACGGAACGCCGCGGCTCAGGCGCCGATGTTCATCTGACCCGGGTGCGAGCCCAGGCGCTTGCCCTCGTCCAGCGCCGCGAACGCGGCGAGGTCGTCGTCGTCCAGCTCGAAGCCGAACACATCGATGTTCTCCGCGATCCGCGACGGGGTCACGGACTTGGGGATCACCACATGGCCGGTCTGGAGGTGCCAGCGGAGCACCGCCTGAGCCGGGGTGCGGCCGTGCTTCTGCGCGACCGCGACCACCGTCGGGACCTCCAGGAGGCCCTTGCCGGAACCCAGCGGCGACCAGGCCTCGGTCACGATGCCGTGCTTGGCGTGCAGTGCGCGGGACTCGGCCTGCTGGAGCTGCGGGTGCAGCTCGATCTGGTTGACCGCCGGCACGACGGACGTCTCGCCGATCAGCCGCTCCAGGTGCTCGGGGAGGAAGTTCGAGACGCCGATGGCCTTCGCGCGGCCGTCGGCGTAGATCTTCTCCAACGCCCGGTACGAGTCCACGTACGCGTCCTTGGCCGGGACCGGCCAGTGGATCAGATACAGGTCGACATAGTCGAGACCGAGCTTGTCCAGCGAGGCGTCGAAGGCGCGCAGCGTCGAGTCGTGGCCCTGCTCGCTGTTCCACAGCTTCGTGGTCACGAAGAGTTCCTCGCGGGCGACACCGGAGGCGGCGATGGCCTTGCCGGTGCCACCCTCGTTGCCGTAGATCGCGGCGGTGTCGATGCTCCGGTACCCGGACTCGATGGCTGTGGTGACCGCCTGCGCGGCCTCGTCGTCCGGCACCTGCCAGACTCCGAAACCGAGCTGGGGCATCTCGACGCCGTTGTTGAGGGTGAGGGAGGGGACCTGGCTCACGAGCGGTCGATCCTTACGTCGGGGGGTGGGACTCCACGTTTCAACGATCAAGACGGCCCGCACATTCCCGTCTCCGGGCCGGTTCTCCCGGAACGGTACCCCCCGAGGGATCCGCAGGTGGGGCACTCCCCGCGACCCGTGCGCGCGGCCGCCGGCTCAGCGGTACAGCGCGTCCACCTCGGCCGCGTACGCGGTCTCGATCGCCTTGCGCTTCAGCTTCAGCGACGGTGTAAGCAGTCCGTGCTCCTCGGTGAACTGATGCGCCAGGATCCGGAACGTCCGGATCGACTCGGCCTGCGACACAGCCGTGTTCGCGGCCACCACCGCCCGCCGGACCTCCATCTCCAGATCCGGGTCCCGCACCAGTTCGCCGGGTGTCATCTGCTGGCGTCCCTGCATGGCGAGCCAGTGCTCCACGGACTCCTGGTCCACGGTGACCAGGGCCGCGATGTACGGCCGGTCGTTGCCGACCACGATGCACTGCGCCACCAGCGGATGCGCCCGCACCCGCTCCTCCAGGCCGCCCGGTGAGACGCTCTTGCCGCCGGACGTCACCAGGATCTCCTTCTTGCGCCCGGTGATCGTCAGATAGCCGTCGTCGTCCAGCGCCCCCAGGTCCCCGGTGGCCAGCCAGCCGTCGTTCAGCACCGCGTCGGTGGACTTCGGGTCGCCCAGATACCCGGAGAACACATTGCGGCCGTACACCCAGATCTCACCGTCCACGGCGATGTGCACCGTGGTGCCGGGGATCGGCTGCCCGACCGTGCCGTACCGGGTGCGCTCCGGCGGATTGGCGGTGGCCGCGGCGGTCGACTCGGTCAGCCCGTACCCCTCGTACACCGTGACACCGGCCCCCGCGAAGAACAGCCCGAGCCGGCGCTCCATCCCCGAGCCGCCGGACATCGCGTGCCGGATCCGGCCGCCCATCGCCTCGCGCACCTTCCTGTACACGGCCTTCTCGAAGAACTGGTGCTGCATCCGCAGCCCGGCGGACGGGCCGGGGCCGGTCCCGAACGCCCGCGCCTCCATCGCCTCCGCGTACTTCACCGCGACGTCCACGGCCTTGTCGAAGGGGCCGGCCCGGCCCTCGGTCTCGGCCTTGCGGCGGGCCCCGTTGAAGACCTTCTCGAAGATGTACGGCACCGCCAGGATGAACGTGGGACGGAACGTCACCAGGTCCGGCATCAGCGCCCTCGCCGACAGCTCCGGCTGATGGCCCAGCTTCACCCGGCCGCGGACCGCCGCGACCTCCACCATCCGCCCGAAGACGTGCGCCAGCGGCAGGAAGAGCAGGGTCGAGGCCTCGTCGCCCCGCCGGGAGTGGAAGACCGACTCCCAGCGCGACGCCATCGTGTCCGTCTCGAACATGAAGTTGGCGTGCGTGATCACACAGCCCTTGGGCCGCCCCGTCGTGCCCGACGTGTAGATGACCGTCGCCACCGAGTCGGGCGTCACGGCCCGCCGGTGCCGGTGCACCACCTCGTCCCCGACATGGACGCCCGCGGAGAACAGCTCGGACACCGCGTCGGCGTCCAGCTGCCACAGCCGCTTCAACTGGGGCAGCTGGTCGATGACCGAGGCGATCGTCATCGCGTGGTCCTCGTGCTCGACCATCACCGCGGAGACCTCGGCGTCGTGGAGCATCCACAGGACCTGCTCGGCCGAGGACGTCGGATAGACGGGCACGGACTGCGCGCCGACCGCCCACAGGGCGAAGTCGAAGAGCGTCCACTCGTAACGGGTGCGCGACATCAGGGCGACCCGGTCGCCGAACCGCACGCCGTGCGCGATCAGCCCCTTGGCCAGTGCGAGCACCTCGTCGCGGAACGTCGCAGAGGTGACATCAAGCCACTGCCCGGACGTGTCCTTGCGACCGAGGGCGACCCGGTGCGGATCCTCCTCGGCATAGTCGAAAACCACATCAGCGAGCCCGCCCACGTGGGGCGCGGCCGCCATGGGTGGGACAGTGAACTCGCGCAATGACCTGCTCCTTGTGGCGCTCCGCACAGCGCCGTGACGCTACCCCACCGGGCGCGGCCGCGGGAGGGCCCGAAGCGGGCCGTACAAGATGGCGTCTGCACTGGTCAGGGGATGAAATCCGGCCAGATGGGCAAGGCTCGGGCGTGCTTCCGACCAAGGAGTAAGTGGCTCGCGCGGGAATCTCCACCGAATCTGTACGCCGCGATCACTGCCGTTCCGTGCGGTTACGGGGGATTGATCCGCACCTGCCGGGCCTGACCGGGTTGGGCCGCCCCGGCGGCGACCGCCGCTCAGCGTTCATTCTCCCCCTCAGGGCTGTCCCGCAATCCCCGGCGGGCGGATCAACCGGTCGCCACCCGCCAGGATCGCCGCCGCGAGCGCGTCCGCGGCCTGCTGCGCACCGTCCCGACGGCGGCCGTGCAGCAGGACGAAGTCCACCTCGCCGAGTTCCGGCAGCCCCGCCCTTGCCGGTACCGGGACCAGTCCGGGCGGTACCAGGCCCCGGCTGTGCGCCATCACACCGAGCCCCGCGTGGGCGGCCGCGATCAGTCCGCTGAGGCTGCCGCTGGTGCACGCCACCCGCCAGGAGCGGCCCTGGCCCTCCAGCACCTCCAGCGCGCGGGCCCGGGTGATGCCCGGCGGCGGGAAGAGGATCAGCGGCACCGGCCGGTCCGGGTCGATCCGCAGTCGCGGCGCCCCGATCCAGGTCAGCGCGTCCTGCCAGACCAGCTCCCCATGGGTGTCACCGGTCCGCCGCTTGGCCAGCACCAGATCGAGACGGCCCGCCGCGAGCTGCTGGTGCAGCGTGCCCGACAGCTCCACCGTCAGCTCCAGCTCGACCTCCGGATGGTCCCGGCGGAACGACTGGAGGATCTCCGGCAGCCGCGTCAGCACGAAGTCCTCCGAGGCCCCGAACCGCAGCCGCCCGCGCAGCCGGGTGCCGGTGAAGAACGCCGACGCCCGCTCGTGGGCCGCCAGGATCGTCCGGGCGAAACCGAGCATCGCCTCGCCGTCCACGGTGAGATCGACCCGGTGCGTGTCACGGGTGAACAGCTGCCGCCCGGCCGCCTCCTCCAGCCGCCGCACGTGCTGGCTCACCGTGGACTGCCGCACCCCGAGCCGGTGGGCGGCCCGGGTGAAGCTCAGTGTCTGGGCGACGGCGAGAAAGGTGCGCAGCTGCACGGGGTCGTACATGGCCGACACGTTATCGCGAACCGTGATCACAGTAAGAGTGGTATGCCGGATTCCCGATGTCGGTGATCAGGAGCAGGATGGGATGGCACGACCATGAACGAGAGAACACGTGGAGCATATGAGCCGCCGCACCCTGCAGTTGCCGTCCTGGCTGCCGATCGACCCGTACATCATGGCGTTGATCGGCACTGTCGTACTCGCGGCGCTGCTGCCGGCCTCCGGCGCGGCCGCCGAGGTGGCGGGCGACGCCTCCACCGGCGCGGTCGCGTTCCTCTTCTTCCTCTACGGCGCGCGGCTCTCCACCGCCGAGGCACTCGACGGCCTGCGCCACTGGCGGCTCCACCTCACCGTCCTGGCCTGCACGTTCGTCGCGTTCCCGCTGCTGGGGCTGGCGAGCGGGGGGCTGGTGCCGTACGTACTGACACCACAGCTCCAGAGCGGCTTCCTCTTCCTCTGCCTGGTCCCCTCGACCATCCAGTCGTCGATCGCCTTCACCTCGATGGCCCGCGGCAACGTGCCCGCGGCGATCTGCGCGGGCTCCTTCTCCTCGATCGCCGGGATCTTCGTCACCCCGCTGCTCGCGGCCGCGCTGCTCGGCAACAGCGGCGGCGGGTTCTCCGGGGACGCGCTGCTGAGGATCGGCGTCCAGCTGCTGCTGCCGTTCGTCGCGGGGCAGTTGCTGCGCCGCTGGATCGGCGGCTTCCTCGCCCGGCACAAGAAGATCCTCGGCTTTGTCGACCGGGGCTCGATCCTGCTGGTCGTCTACACCGCGTTCAGCGAGGGCATGGTCGCCGGCATCTGGCACCAGGTCACTCCGGCCCGGCTCGGGGCGCTGCTCGGCGCGGAGGCGGTGCTGCTCGCGCTGATGCTCTCGCTGAGCTGGTACGGGGCGAAGCGGCTCGGCTTCGGCCGGGAGGACCGCATCGCCATCCAGTTCGCCGGTTCGAAGAAGAGTCTGGCCTCCGGCCTGCCGATGGCCAGCGTCCTGTTCGGCGCGCAGGCGAGCCTCGCCGTACTGCCGCTGATGCTCTTCCACCAGATGCAGCTCATGGTGTGCGCGGTGATCGCGAAGCGGCGCGCCCGGGACCCGCAGGAGGCGGGTGCGGACGGCGCGGCGGCGCGGGAGCCCCTCACGGTGACCTGACCGGAAGCGTCGTGGTGTGGGCTGAGGCCGTCCTGGACCCGTGCGGCGGGCGGGATCAGCCCCGGACGGCCGTCGCCTCCAGGGCGATGCGGTGCTCACCCGCGTACACGTTCATGGAAGGGCCGCGCAGGAAGCCGACCAGCGTCAGGCCCGTCTCCGCCGCCAGGTCGACGGCGAGGGACGACGGTGCCGAGACGGCCGCCAGCATCGGGATGCCGGCCATCACCGCCTTCTGCGCCAGCTCGAAGGAGGCCCGCCCCGAGACCAGCAGGATCGACCGGGACAGCGGCAGCCGGTTGTCGGTGAGGGCCCGGCCGACCAGCTTGTCGACCGCGTTGTGCCGGCCCACGTCCTCCAGTACGTCCATCAGCTCGCCCGTCTCGGAGAACAGCGCCGCCGCGTGCAGACCGCCGGTCCGGTCGAACACCTGCTGCGAGGCGCGCAGCCGGTCGGGGAGGGCGGACAGCAGCGCCGGCTCGACCCGGACCGGGGGAGTGTCGGCGACGGGGTGCCGGGTCGTGGTGCGGACCGCGTCCAGACTGGCCTTGCCGCACAGTCCGCAGGAGGACGTCGTGTAGACGTTGCGCTCCAGCGTGATGTCGGGGACCACGACGCCGGGCGCGAGCCGCACATCCACCACGTTGTACGTGTTGACACCGTCGGCCGTCGCCCCGGCGCAGTACGCGATCGACTGCACCTCGTGGCCCTCGCCGAGCACGCCCTCGCTCACCAGGAACCCCGCCGCCAGCGCGAAGTCGTCGCCCGGGGTGCGCATCGTGATGGCGAGCGGCTTGCCGTTCAGCCGGATCTCCAGGGGCTCCTCGGCGACGAGCGTGTCGGGGCGGGTGGTGACGACCCCGTCCCGGATGCGGATGGTGCGGCGGCGCTCGGTGACCCGTCCCATGACCGTTGGACCCGATTCTGTACGTGGTGGGAGCCGAAGCGGCCCTTGATACGGAGGATGCCGTGGGTCACCGGGCTGTCGTGCGGCGAGGTGACCTTGACGCTCTCATTGTCCTGCATGGGGAGCGCGACACGGGGGAGGAGTGCGGGGAGGGAGCAGGAGACACTGCCAAGTCGACAGAATATTGTCGACAGTATGCCGTCCGGACGGTCAAGGCTGTTGTCAAGCCTCCAATCGTCGGCCGGTAATCCTGTGGGATCACGTGTCTCTGTACCGGTCGGTAGCGACCAAGACTGGATGGTTCCTGCCATATGTAGCGAGGGGAACCTGAATATGACCGGCACACGTGTCGTGGCGCTCGGCCACTATCAGCCCGCCAAGGTGCTCACCAACCATGACCTGGCGGCCATGGTCGATACCAGTGACGAGTGGATCACCAGCCGCGTCGGCATCAAGACCCGCCACCTCGGCGGCCCCGACGAGCCGGTGGACGAGCTTGCCGCGCACGCGGCGGCCAAGGCCCTCGCTGCCGCCGGGCTCCAGCCCGCGGACATCGACCTGGTCCTGGTCGCCACCTCCACGGCGATCGACCGGTCGCCGAGCATGTCGGCCAGGGTCGCCGCCCGCCTCGGCATGACCTCGCCCGCGGTGATGGACATCAACGTGGTCTGTTCCGGTTTCACCCACGCCCTCGCCACCGCCGACCACGCCGTGCGCGCGGGCGCAGCCACCCGTGCGCTGGTGATCGGCGCCGACAAGATGGGCGACATCGTCGACTGGACCGACCGCTCCAGCTGTGTGCTGATGGGGGACGGCGCCGGTGCGGCGGTCGTCGTCGCCGACTCCGGCGCGGCCGGCCGGCCGGGGATCGGGCCGGTGCTGTGGGGTTCCGTGCCCGGGATGGGGGACGCGGTACGGATCGAGGGGACGCCGCCGCGCTTCGCCCAGGAGGGGCAGTCGGTCTACCGCTGGGCGACCACCCAGCTGCCGCCCATCGCCCGCAAGGTGTGCGAGAAGGCCGGTATCACCCCCGAGGATCTCGCCGCGGTGGTGCTGCATCAGGCCAACCTGAGGATCATCGAACCGGTCGCCAGGAAGATCGGCGCGGTCAACGCCGTCATCGCCCGGGACGTCGTGGATTCCGGCAACACGTCGGCCGCCTCGATCCCGATGGCCCTGTCCAAGCTGGTGGAGCGGGGCGAGGTCGCCACCGGGGCTCCGGCGCTGCTCTTCGGCTTCGGCGGGAACCTCAGTTACGCGGGTCAGGTGATCCGCTGTCCCTGAGGGGCCTTGTGCTCGGTGGACTGTAGACGATAAGCGATTGCTCGTCTCGGAGGGCTGGGTGGATCTGCGGCCCGCCCAGGGCGCCTTCGTCCACGAGCCCACGGAGGGCGAGGCGGACCAACTGCTCTCGGTCCGTACGCTCCTTGAGGCCGAGGCCGAGGCCGCCCGCCTCGCCGCCAACTCCGGTACGGCGGGCATCGCCGCGCTGGAGGAGCTGTGCGCCAAGGGCGAGCAGGCCGTCGCCGACGACGACGTGGACCTGGCCGTCGCGACCAACGCCGCCTTCCACGCCAAGGTCATGGAGCCGGCGGGCAACGTCGTACTCGCCGGCTCGCCGGCCAGGTGGACCGCCGGGCCCGCTGGTACTGCACCCCGGTCGCCCGCCGGCGCGGCACCGGGTCCTGGATCGAGCACCGCTCCCTGATCGCCGCGATCTCCCCGCGTGACGAGCGGCAGGCCACGGCGATCATGCGGGCGCACACGGAGCACACCCGCCGGACGTACCACGAGCGCGAAGAGAGCTGATCCCCCCGCTTCCCCCGCCCTCGAACGCCGGCTGAGAGGTCAGCCCGTCCGGCGATCGGGGGCATTGTCGTGCTCGCCGCCGACGGCGCCCGGCCCGGTCCTCGGGCGCCACTCTCCGCACCCCTTTGTCCTCAGGGTGGAGAAAGTTGTGGTGGATTCCTGCGCAACTTCTTCCCACTCCGGGCGAGCGCTGCTACGTTCCCCTCCAAAGCCCGACGGACAGGCCGATGTGGCGGGGAGGGGCGCGTGAGACGTATGACGGCACGACCCGCGAATGCGCATCAGGCGCGACTGCTTCGGCTGTTGCGCGACGGCGGGCCCAACTCACGGGCACAGCTGGGGGATCAGGTCGATCTCTCCCGCTCCAAGCTCGCCGTCGAGGTGGACAGACTGCTGGAGACCGGCCTTGTGGTGGCCGACGGACTCGCCGCATCCCGCGGCGGGCGTCGCTCGCACAACATCCGGCTCGCCCCGGCACTGCGCTTCCTCGGCGTCGACATCGGCGCCACCTCGGTCGACGTGGCGGTCACCAACGCGGAGCTGGAGGTCCTGGGCCACCTCAACCACCCCATGGACGTACGCGAAGGCCCCGTCGCCATCTTCGAGCAGGTGCTGTCCATGGCGGCCAAGCTCCGGGCCTCCGGGCTCGCCGAAGGGTTCGACGGCGCGGGCATCGGCGTACCGGGACCGGTCCGCTTCCCCGAGGGAATTCCGGTCGCACCGCCGATCATGCCCGGCTGGGACGGTTTCCCGGTCCGCGAGGCGCTCAGCCAGGAGCTGGGCTGCCCCGTGATGGTCGACAACGACGTGAACCTGATGGCGATGGGGGAGCAGCACGCGGGCGTCGCCCGCTCCGTGGGCGACTTCCTCTGCGTCAAGATCGGTACCGGTATCGGCTGCGGCATCGTCGTCGGCGGAGAGGTCCACCGCGGTACGACGGGCAGTGCGGGCGACATCGGCCACATCCAGGTCGAACCGGACGGGCGCCCCTGCGCCTGTGGCAACCGGGGCTGCCTGGAAGCACACTTCAGCGGCGCCGCACTGGCCCGCGACGCCGAGGACGCGGCCCGTGCCGGACAGTCCGCGGAGCTCGCGGCCCGGCTGGCGGCGTCCGGGAAACTCACCGCCGTCGATGTGGCCGCGGCCGCTGCCGCGGGCGATGCCACCTCGCTCGACCTGATCCGCGAAGGCGGCAACCGGGTCGGACAGGTCATCGCGGGGCTTGTCAGCTTCTTCAACCCCGGTCTGGTGGTGATCGGCGGCGGGGTGACCGGACTGGGTCACACGCTGCTGGCCAGCGTCCGGACCCAGGTCTACCGGCAGTCGCTGCCGCTGGCCACCGGCAACCTCCCCATCGTGCTGGGCGAGCTGGGACCCGCCGCCGGAGTGATCGGCGCGGCCAGGCTCATCAGCGACCACCTCTTCTCACCGGCCTGACCCCGCACCACCGGCCCGCCCACCGGGCCGCAGCACCGTGCAAGAGCCGCGTACCAGCCGCCTGATCGTTCTCCCGTCCGATCCGCCTCCCGCCGGACCGATCCTCGGCCGGCCAGCAACAAGGCACTGTCCCCGCGCCGGCGGCCGGGGTCCGGGGACACCCCGGGACTGCACTTCGCCCTGCCCGCTCACCGGCACCCGCCGAGGGGATTCGCCATGGCTCCAGAACCACCCCTGCTCACCATGTCCGGCATCACCAAGTCCTTCCCCGGCGTGCGCGCCCTCGACGGCGTCGACCTGGAGGTACAGGCCGGCGAGGTCCACTGCCTGCTCGGCCAGAACGGGGCCGGCAAATCCACGCTCATCAAGGTGCTCGCCGGGGCCCACCAGCCCGACGGCGGCGAGATCACCTGGCGCGGCTCACCGACCGTGCTCAAGACACCCATCACCGCGATGCGTCTCGGGATCGCCACCATCTACCAGGAACTCGACCTGGTGGAAGGGCTGTCGGTCGCCGAGAACGTCTTCCTCGGCCACGAGCCGACCAGCGCCGGCTTCGTCGTCCGCACCCGCGAGGGCCGCACCGCGGCCGCCGCACTGCTGAAACGCCTCGGGCACCCGGAGATCGACCCGGCCCGCCCGGTCGGTGAACTTTCCGCGGCCCAGCAGCAGATCGTCTCGATGGCCCGCGCGCTCTCCCACGACGTACGGCTCATCGTGATGGACGAGCCGTCCGCGGCGCTCGACCCCGACGAGGTCGCCAACCTCTTCCGGATCGTCGCCTCCCTGACCGCCGACGGGGTCGCCGTCGTCTACATCTCCCACCGGCTGGAGGAGATCCGCCGCATCGGCGACCGGGTGACCGTGCTCAAGGACGGCCGGGCCGTCGCGGTCGGCCTTCCCGCCGAGTCCACACCCACGCGCGACATCGTTGCCATGATGACGGGCCGCAACGTCGAGTACGTCTTCCCGCCGAGACCCGAAGCCGGCCGCGCGGGCACCGGTGCCGAGCCCGTGCTCAAGGTCGAAGGCCTCACCAGGAAGGGCGAGTTCGCCCCCGTCGACCTGGAACTCAGGCCCGGCGAGATCGTCGGCCTCGCCGGACTCGTCGGCTCCGGGCGCTCCGAGATCCTGGAAACCATCTACGGCGCCCGCCGCGCCACCGCGGGACAGGTCACCGTCGCCGGCCGGCCCCTGCGGCCCGGCAGCGTCCGCGCCGCCGTCGCGGCCGGTATCGGCCTCGCCCCCGAGGAACGCAAGGCGCAGGCCCTGCTGATGCTCGAATCCGTCACCCGCAATGTCTCCGTGTCCTCCATGTCCCGCTTCTCCAGAGCTGGTTGGCTCGACCGGGGCGCCGAGCGCAAGGCGGCCCGCGCCGCCACCCGCGAACTCTCGCTGCGCCCCGACAACCCGGACACCCCCGTCCGCACCCTCTCCGGCGGCAACCAGCAGAAGGCGGTCCTGGCCCGCTGGCTGCTGCGCGGCTGCCGGGTGCTGCTGCTCGACGAACCGACCCGCGGGGTGGACGTCGGCGCCCGCGCCGAGCTCTACGCCGTGATCCGCCGGCTGGCCGACGAAGGCCTCGCCGTACTGCTCGTCTCCAGCGAAGTGCCCGAAGTCCTGGGCCTCGCCGACCGGGTGCTGGTGCTCCGTGAGGGGCACGTCGTGCATACGGCGGACGCCAGGGAGCTCGACGAGCACCGCGTACTCGACCTCGTGATGGAAGGGAGCCCGACGTCATGACGCAGCCCGTCTCCTCGGCACAGCAGAGCGGGCCGGACAAGGGCGCCGCGCCCGCGTCCGTCCCCGTGTCCCCGAAGAAGGACAGGTCCCCGCGAGCCCTCGGGCTCCGGGTGGACCTGCGCAGCCTCTCGCTGCTCGGCGTCCTCGCCGCACTGATCGTCGTCGGCGGCATCACCGAGCCCGACGCCTTCCTGGACACCGGGAACCTCCAGCTGATCCTGACCCAGGCGTCCGTCATCGGTGTGGTGACCGTCGGGGTGACCTTCGTCATCACCAGCGGCGGCATCGATCTGTCCGTCGGCGCCATGGTGGCCCTCGCGTCGGTCTGGGCGACCACACTCGCCACCCAGGAGTACGGCTTCGTCGGCATCCTGTTCACCGCGATGCTCGTCGGCCTCGGCGCCGGACTGGTCAACGGGGTGCTCATCGCGTACGGCCGGCTGGTGCCGTTCATCGCGACGCTGGCGATGCTCGCCTCCGCCCGTGGCATGGCCCTCCTGATCACCGACGGCAAGACCCAGATCGTCACGGTCAAGTCCGTCCTGGACCTGGGCCTGCCCGGCTCGTACGTCCTCGGCATCCCGCCGCTCGTCATGATGTTCGCCGTGGTCACCGTCGTCGGCTGGCTGGTGCTGAACCGTACGACCTTCGGCCGCCGCACGGTCGCCGTCGGCGGCAACGCGGAGGCGGCCCGGCTGGCGGGGATCGACGTGCGGCGCCAGCGCCTCTACCTCTACCTGCTGTCCGGACTCTGCTGCGGCATCGCCGCCTTCATGCTGATCATCCTGTCCGGCTCGGGTCAGAACACCAACGGCAATCTGTACGAGCTCGACGCCATCGCCGCCGCGATCATCGGCGGCACCCTGCTCACCGGCGGCCGCGGCACCATCGTCGGCTCCGTGCTGGGCGTCCTCGTCTTCACCACGATCACCAACATCTTCGCGCTCAACAATCTGCAGAGCGACGTCCAGCAGATAGCCAAGGGCGCGATCATCGTCGCCGCCGTTCTGGTCCAGGGCCGCACGTCGGTCAACCGGGAGACCTGACTCCAGGTCACCTCCCGCTCATCTCCTGCCTGTTCCGTATGCCCACGCACCGGATGAAGGGTTTGACAGCCATGCCAGAAACCAGCCGCAGAGGACTGCTCCTCGGTACCGCAGCAGTCTCCGCGGGCGCCTTCCTGACCGCCTGCACCAGCAACAGCCCGAAGGAGAAGGACACCGCGGCGCAGAGCAACGCGCCCGCCGCCGACGACAAGCCGGGCAAGCCGATCACCATCGGCTTCGCGGGTCCGCAGGCCGACCACGGCTGGCTCAACGCCATCAACGAGAACGCCAGGTCGCGGGCGAAGAAGTACTCCGAGGTGACCCTGGAGACCACCGAGGGCTCCAACGACACCGCCGCGCAGATCGGCCAGGTCAAGACCCTCATCAACAAGAAGGTCGACGTCCTCATCATCCTCCCGGCCGACGGCAAGGCGCTCACCCAGGTCGGACTGGAGGCCATGCGAGCGGGCATTCCCGTCGTCAACCTGGACCGCATCTTCGCCTCCCCGCAGGCCTACCGCTGCTATGTGGGCGGGGACAGTTACGGCATGGGTCTCAACGCCGGTACGTACATCGGTGAGCAGCTCAAGGGCAAGTCGAACGCCAAGGTCGTCGAGCTGGCCGGTATCGACAGCCTGGAGCTCACCAAGCAGCGCAGCCAGGGCTTCGCGGACGCGCTGAAGAACTACTCCAACATCAAACTGGTGGCCCGTCAGGCCGCGGACTTCACCGTCGAGTCCGGCCAGGCGAAGATGTCCCAGCTCCTGCAGGCGCAGAAGAAGTTCGACGCCCTGTGGAACCACGACGACGACCAGGGCGTGGGCGCGCTGCGCGCGATCCAGCAGGCCGGCCGGGACGAGTTCCTGATGGTCGGCGGCGCCGGGGCCAAGTCCGCGATGGACGCCATCAAGGCCGACAACAGCGTGCTGAAGGCCACTGTTCTCTACCCGCCGACCATGGCGGCGTCGGCCGTCGACCTGGCCCGCGCGCTCGGCCAGGGCAAGGGTGTCGCCGGCCTCTCCGAGATGGAGATCCCGACCAACCTCACGCTGTACTCGGCGGTGGTCACCAAGGACAACGTCGATCAGTACCTGCCGACGGGCTTCAACTGACCGGCCCCGCAGGAGGGTGCTGACCCTCCTGCCGCACCCACCGAACCACCGATGAGGAGGAAGTCCGGATGGCCCGTAGGGAAGAGACGGAGCAGGAGGCGGCGGCGCCGCCGACGTACCGGCCGATGCGGAGCGCACCCACGCTCGGGGTCGGCATGGTCGGATACGCGTTCATGGGCGCCGCCCACTCGCAGGGATGGCGCACCGCCGGCCATGTCTTCGAGCTGCCGATGAGACCGGCTCTCGCCGCGATCTGCGGACGCGACCGCAGGGCGGTCGAGGCCGCCGCCGACCGGCACGGCTGGGCGGCCGCGGAGACCGACTGGCGGGCCCTGATCGCCCGGGACGACGTGCAGCTCGTCGACATCTGCACCCCCGGCGACAGTCATGCGGAGATCGCCATCGCCGCACTGGAGGCGGGCAAGCACGTGCTGTGCGAGAAGCCGCTCGCCAACACGGTCGCGGAGGCGGAGGCCATGACCGAGGCGGCGGAGCGCGCCGCCGCCCGCGGTCAGGTGGCGGTGGTCGGCTTCAACTACCGCAAGGTGCCCGCCATCACCTACGCCCGGAAGCTGATCGCCGAGGGGCGGCTCGGCACCCTGCGGCACGTCCGTGCCACCTACCTCCAGGACTGGCTGGTCGACCCCGGGTCGCCGCTCACCTGGCGGCTGGAGCGGGAACACGCGGGCTCGGGCGCGCTCGGCGACCTCGGGGCGCACATCGTGGACCTCGCCCAGTTCCTGGCGGGGGAGCTGCTGGTCGGGGTGTCGGCGGTGACCGAGACCTTCGTACGCGAACGGCCCCTGCAGGCGGGGCCGTCGGCGGGTCTGGCCGCGGTGGCGGACGCCGGTGCGCGGGGGGCGGTGACGGTCGACGACGCGGCGCTCTTCACCGGCCGGCTCGCCTCCGGCGCACTGGCCTCCTTCGAGGCGACCCGGATGGCAGCCGGGCGGAAGAACGCGCTGCGGCTGGAGATCAACGGGGAACTGGGCTCGCTCGCCTTCGACCTGGAACGGCTCAACGAGCTCTCCTTCCACGATCACACCGAGCCCGCCACCACGGCCGGCTTCCGGCGCATCCTGGTCACCGAGCCCGAGCATCCCTACCTGGAGGCCTGGTGGCCGCCGGGCCACGCGCTCGGTTACGAGCACACGTTTATCCACCAGGCCCGTGACGTGGTCCGCACGATCGCCGAACGGACCGAACCCACCCCGTCGTTCGCGGACGGGCTCCAGGTCCAGCGGGTGCTGGCGGCGGTGGAGGAGAGCGCCGCGAAGAACTCCGTGCACATCCCCGTCCACACCACCGCACAGCTCTAGGAGGTCCTGCGCATGCCCCGTCCCTTCACCCTCTTCACCGGTCAGTGGGCCGACCTGCCACTGGAGGACGTCTGCCGGTACGCCCGTGACTTCGGCTACGACGGGCTGGAACTCGCCTGCTGGGGAGACCACTTCGAGGTCGACAAGGCATTGGCCGACCCGGGGTACCTGGACGGGCGCCACCAACTGCTCGACAAGTACGGCCTGAAGTGCTGGGCGATCTCCAACCACCTGGTCGGGCAGGCCGTCTGCGACAATCCGATCGACGAGCGCCACCAGGGCATCCTGCCCGCCCGGATCTGGGGCGACGGGGAGCCCGAGGGGGTGCGCCGCCGGGCCGCGGAGGAGATCAAGGACACCGCGCGGGCGGCCGCCGCCTTCGGTGTGGACACGGTCATCGGCTTCACCGGCTCGTCGATCTGGCACCTGGTGGCGATGTTCCCGCCGGTTCCGCCGCACATGATCGAGCGGGGGTACGAGGACTTCGCCGAGCGCTGGAACCCGATCCTCGACGTGTTCGACGCCGAGGGGGTGCGGTTCGCCCACGAGGTGCATCCGAGCGAGATCGCGTACGACTACTGGACCACGCACCGCGCGCTGGAGGCCGTCGGCCACCGGCCCGCGTTCGGGCTGAACTTCGACCCGAGCCACTTCGTCTGGCAGGACCTGGACCCGGTCGGCTTCCTGTACGACTTCAGGGACCGGATCTACCACGTGGACTGCAAGGAGGCCCGCAAGCGCCTCGACGGCCGCAACGGCCGGCTCGGCTCCCACCTGCCGTGGGGCGACCCGCGGCGCGGCTGGGACTTCGTCTCCGCGGGGCACGGCGATGTGCCGTGGGAGGACGTGTTCCGGATGCTGCGGTCCATCGACTACGACGGGCCGGTCTCCGTGGAGTGGGAGGACGCGGGCATGGACCGCCTGACGGGCGCGCCCGAGGCGCTGGCGTCGCTGAAGCGGTTCGATTTCGACCCGCCGAGCGCGTCGTTCGACGCGGCGTTCGGCGGCAAGGACTGACCGTTTCCGGGGCGGGGAGCGGGGGCGGGGCGCACCTCGGGTGCTCCGCCCCCGGACCCCCGGGTTCGGGAAGGGGCGGGTAGGGGAAGTCATCCGCCCCCGCCCGGCGGCAGAGCGCGAACGCCGCCGGGCCGGCACCCCCTGCCCAGACCCCCCTTTGTCCTGACCAAGGAAAAAGTTCAACAACAACGCTGCACAAGGGCTTTCCGTCCCGGACGAACAGGTCTACCGTCCAGAACGTGTACACGACATAACCCCCGTCACCGGAGCCGCACAGGCCCCGACTGACCTGCGCGGCAGTCCCCGCGCGGAACGGCACGGCAGCACCCGCACCCGCCCGTACAACCGGCACTTCCGGAGGACACTCGTGCACAGAACCCGAAGCAGGACCAGAGCCAGGCTCCGCGTCCGTAAATCCCTCGCCCTGCTCACCGGCACCCTGCTCGCCGCCGCCACCCTCACCTTGGGGGCGATGCCCGGAACGGCCGCCGCCCACGAGGAACCCGCACCCGCCCCGGCCTCCGAGGACTTCCAGCAGGTCACCCTCGCCAAGGGCGCCGCCGAGACCGGCGAGCCCATGACCCTCGCCGTGCTCCCCGACCTCAGCGTGCTGCACACCTCGCGCAGCGGCGAGCTGCGGCTCACCGACAGCTCGGGCAACACCAGCGTCGCCGGCACCATCCCCGTCTACTCGCACGACGAGGAAGGTCTCCAGGGCGTCGGCGTCGACCCGGACTTCACCGAGAACCGGGCGATCTACCTCTACTACGCACCCCCGCTGGACACCCCCGACGGCGACGCCCCCGAGACCGGCACCGCCGCCGACTTCGCCAAGTTCGACGGCGTCAACCGGCTCTCCCGCTTCGTCCTCAAGGAGGACGGCACGCTCGACATGGGCAGCGAGAAGAAGGTCCTCGACGTCAAGACGTCCCGCGGCATGTGCTGCCACGTCGGCGGCGACATCGACTTCGACGCGGACGGCAACCTGTACCTGTCGACCGGCGACGACTCCAACCCCTTCGCCTCCGACGGCTTCACCCCCATCGACGGGCGCCCCGACCGCAACCCGGCGTTCGACGCCCGCCGCTCGGCCGGCAACAGCAACGACCTGCGCGGCAAGATCCTCCGCATCAAGGTCGCCGACGACGGCTCGTACACCGTCCCGGACGGCAACCTGTTCGCCCCGGGCACGGACAAGACCCGCCCCGAGATCTACGCGATGGGCTTCCGCAACCCGTTCCGCTTCAGCGTCGACAAGGCCACCGGCGTCCTCTACGTCGGGGATTACGGGCCGGACGCCGGCGCGGCCGACCCCAAGCGCGGACCTGCCGGACAGGTCGAGTTCGCCCGGGTCACCAAGCCCGGGAACTTCGGCTGGCCGTTCTGCACGGGCGACAACGACCCGTTCATCGACTACGACTTCGCCACCAAGACCTCCGGCGCCGCGTTCGACTGCGCGGCCCCGAAGAACACCTCGCCGCACAACACCGGCATCGTCGACCTGCCCCCGGCGCAGGCCGCCTGGATCCCGTACGACGGCGGTTCCGTCCCCGAGTTCGGCACCGGATCCGAGTCCCCGATGGGCGGACCGGTCTACCACTACGACGCCGACCTCGACTCGCCCGTGAAGTTCCCCGAGGCCTACGACGGCGACTTCTTCGCCGGTGAGTTCGGCCGCCAGTGGATCAAGCGCATCGAGCAGGACGCCGACGGCAACGTCCAGTCGATCAACGACATCCCGTGGTCCGGTACCCAGATCATGGACATGGCCTTCGGACCCGACGGGGCGCTGTACGTCCTGGACTACGGCCTCTCCTGGTTCGGCGGCGACGAGAACTCCGCGCTCTACCGCATCGAGAACGCCACAGGGGGGCGCTCCCCGATCGCGGTGGCAGCGGCCAACAAGACCTCGGGCACCGCGCCCCTGAAGGTGAAGTTCTCCTCGGCCGGCACCGCGGACGCTGACGGCGACGCCCTCACCTACGCCTGGGACTTCGGCGACGGCGGAACCTCCACGGACGCCAACCCCACCCACACGTACAAGAAGAACGGCACCTACACCGCGACCGTCACCGCGAAGGACCCCACCGGACGCACCGGCAAGGCGAGCGTCCATGTGACCGTCGGCAACACGGCACCGACCGTGAGCCTCGAACTCCCGGGTGACGGCCAGCTGTTCACCTTCGGGGACGAGATCCCGTTCAAGGTGAACGTGACCGATCCCGAGGACGGCACGATCGACTGCTCCAAGATCGAAGTCCGCTTCGTCCTCGGCCACGACAGCCACGGCCACCCGATCACCTCGGCGCACGGCTGCACCGGCACCATCAAGACCGACATGGACGGCGGGCACGACCCCAACGCCAACATCTTCGGAGTCATCGACGCCTCGTACACCGACGGCGGGGGCGGTGGCCAGGCCGCGCTGACCGGCCACGACCAGTCGCAGCTCCAGCCGCGCCACCGCCAGGCCGAGCACTTCAACGACTCGTCCGGCATCAAGATCTACGACAAGGCGAACGCCGAGGGCGGCAAGACCGTCGGCGACATCGACAACGACGACTGGATCTCCTTCAAGCCGTACATCCTCGGCGACTCCACCAAGCTGACCGCCCGGATAGCCTCCGGCGGCGCGGGCGGCTTCCTCGAAGTCCGCTCGGGCTCGGCCGACGGAAAGATCCTCGGCTCCGCACCGGTCCCGGTGACCGGCGGCTGGGAGGTCTTCCAGGACATCGACGTCCCCCTGCGCGGCGTTCCGAAGAAGGCCACCGAGCTCTTCCTGGTCTTCAAGGGAGGCGACGGCGCGCTCTACGACCTCGATGACTTCGAACTCTCCAACACCCCGCCGGACAAGACCGCCAAGCGCGTCCTGGTCTTCTCCAAGACCGCCGGCTTCCGCCACGACGCGATCCCCGAGGGCATCGCCGCACTGAAGGAACTCGGCAAGGACACGAACATCACGGTCGACGCCACGGAGGAGGCAGCCCAGTTCACCACCTCCAACCTGGCCCGCTACGACGCCGTCGTCTTCATGTCGACGACCGGTGACGTCCTCAACGCCGACCAGCAGAAGGCGTTCGAGAACTTCGTGACCACCGGCGGCGGATACGTCGGCGTGCACGCCGCCGCCGACACCGAGTACGAATGGCCGTTCTACGGCGGACTCGTCGGCGCGTACTTCGACAGCCACCCCGCCATCCAGCCCGTCACCGTCCGCGTCGAGGACCACAAGAACCCGGCCACCGCCCACCTGGGCGACGCCTGGGACCGCACCGACGAGCTGTACAACTACCGCACCAACCCGCGCGACAAGGTCAAGGTCCTCGCCACCCTCGACGAGACGACCTACACCGGCGGCAACATGAAGGGCGACCACCCGATCACCTGGTGCCAGACCTACCAGGGCGGCCGCTCCTTCTACACCGGCCTCGGCCACACCAAGGAGTCCTACGCCGAACCGGACTTCCGCAAGGTCCTCTCGGGCGGGCTGCGGTACGCGGCCGGGCAGGTGAAGGCCGACTGCAAGCCGGACACCGGCTACCGGTCGATCTTCAACGGCAAGACGCTCGAAGGCTGGAAGCAGGCGGGCCCCGGCAAGTTCAACGTCGTCGACGGCGAGCTGCGCTCCGAAGGCGGCATGGGCCTGCTCACCTACCAGGCCAAGGAGCTCACGTCGTACTCCCTGAAGCTCGACTGGAAGCTGGCGGGCGACGACAACTCCGGCGTCTTCGTCGGCTTCCCGGAGTCCGACGACCCGTGGTCCGCGGTGAACAACGGCTATGAGGTCCAGATCGACGCCACCGACGCCCCCGACCGCACCACCGGCTCCGTCTACACCTTCAAGTCGGCCAACATCAAGGCCCGCGACCAGGTCCTCAGGCCGCCCGGCCAGTGGAACAGCTACGAGATCAAGGTCAAGGGTGAACGGCTCCAGATCTTCCTCAACGGAGTGAAGATCAACGACTTCACCAACACCGACCCGGCCCGCAGCCTCAAGGACGGCTACATCGGCCTCCAGAACCACGGGGCCGACGACCAGGTGTCCTTCCGCAACATCCAGCTGAAGGAACTGCCCTCCACCTAGGGCCACCGCCCGGACGGCGGGCGGGGCCGCACGCCCCGCCCGCCGTCCGAGCCCGTCCCTCCGCACGCACAGCGCCACCAGCTCTACCCAGCCAGGACCCCCAGCCAGGGAGGCAGCCCGTGTCAGCACACGCCGTTCGTACCGGAGTCTGGTTCATCGGAGCACGCGGCTCCGTCGCCACCACCGCCACGGCGGGGTGCGCAGCGGTCGCGGCGGGCCTCCACCCGGCCGCCGGCATGGTCACCGAGACCGCGCCGTTCGCCGAGAGCGGTCTGCCACCCGTGGCCTCGCTCGTCTTCGGCGGACACGACACCCTGGACTGCCCACTCCCCAAACGGGCCGAGGTACTCGCCGCCGGGGGAGTGCTGCCGCACGGCCTCCCCTCCGCGGTGCGGTCCGAACTCGCCGCGGCCGACGAGGAGATCCGCCCCGGCGGCCCGCTCCCCGGCGACACCCGCACGGACGAGGAACTCGTCACCGCGTTCGCCGCCGACCTCACGGACTTCACCCGGCGCAACGGCCTGGCCAGGAGCGTCGTCGTCAACGTCGCCTCCACAGAGCCGGCGCCCGCCCCCGGTGCGGAGCGGCTGCCCGCCAGCTCCCTCTACGCGGCGGCCGCGCTCCGGGCCGGCTGTCCGTACGTCAACTTCACCCCCTCCACCGGGCTGCGCACCCCGGCCCTCCAGGCCGCCGTCGCGGCCTGCGCCCTTCCTCACGCGGGCCGCGACGGCAAGACCGGCCAGACGCTGCTGCGCTCCGTACTCGCCCCGATGTTCGTCCAGCGGGCCCTGCCGGTCCGGGCCTGGTCCGGCACCAATCTGCTGGGCGGCGGGGACGGGGCGGCACTGGCCGACCCGGCCGCGGCCGCCGCGAAGAACGCGGGCAAGGAACGCGTCCTGGCCGACACGCTCGGAGCCGCCCCCGAGGGCGAGGTCCACATCGACGACGTGCCGGCACTCGGCGACTGGAAGACGGCCTGGGACCACATCGCGTTCGACGGCTTCCTCGGCGCGCGCATGGTGCTCCAGACGACCTGGCAGGGCTGCGACTCGGCACTCGCCGCACCCCTGGTGCTGGACCTGGCACGGCTGCTGGCCCGTGCCCACGAAGTGGGTCTGACCGGTCCGCGTCCCGAACTCGGCTTCTACTTCAAGGACCCGGACGGCGGACCTGCCGCACTGTCCGCGCAGTACCTGTCGCTGCTCGACTTCGCCGAGCGGCTGCGGGGGGACAAGTGACGGTGCGCGCCTGGGCGGAGCTGCTCAGGGTCTCCGCGCTCTTCACCGTGCCGGGCGACGCCCTCGCCGGCGCGGCGGCCGTCGGCCGCCGCCCCAACCGCTCGACCGCCCTCGCCGTCGGCGCCTCGCTCTGCCTGTACGAGGCGGGCATGGCCCTCAACGACTGGGCCGACCGCGACGAGGACGCCGTGGACCGCCCGCACCGCCCGATCCCCTCGGGCCGGATCACGCCCCGCGCGGCGCTCACCGCGGCCGGTGCGCTGACCGCGGCGGGCCTGGCCCTCGCCGCCCGAGCGGGCCGCCCGGCACTGACGGTGGCCACCGGCCTCGCGGCGACGGTCTGGGCGTACGACCTCCGCCTGAAGCACACGCCGGCGGGCCCGGCGGCGATGGCTGCGGCCCGCGGGCTGGACCTGCTCCTGGGCGCGACAGCCACTGCGACGGCACCCACGACCGCTTCCGCGACGGCCCTCGCGACCCCGGCCCGTTCCGCCGTACCGGCCGCGCTCCCCGCCGCCGCACTGCTCACGGCGCACACCTACGCGGTCACCGCCGTCTCGCGCCACGAGGCACAGGGCGGCTCCACCACCGCACCCCTCGCCGCCCTCACGGCGGTCGCCGCGCTCGGCGGTGCGGCGATGCGGGAACGGCCGGGGGAGGGGAAGCGCGCGACCGCACCCGCCCGGCTCCTCCTCACCGCGCTCACCGGCACCTACCTCCGCACCGCCGGCCGGCCGCTCGTCCACGCCGCGCTCAACCCGTCGCCGCCGCTCACCCAGCGCGCCGTCGGCAGCGGGATCCGGGCGATGATCCCGCTCCAGGCCGCCCTCGCCGCCCGTGCCGGCGCCTCCGGCACGGCGCTCGCCGTCATGGGTCTCGTCCCGCTCGCCCGCAGTCTCGCCCGGAAGGTGAGCCCCACATGACGATCCGCCTCGGCTACGGCACCAACGGGCTCACCGACCTCCGCCTCGGCGACGCCCTCGGTCTCCTCGCGGACCTCGGCTACGACGGGGTCGGGCTGACCCTCGACCACATGCACCTCGACCCGATGGGCCCGGACCTCCTCGCCCGCACCCGCCAGGTCGCCGCCAGGCTCCAGGAGCTGGGGCTCGGCGTCACCGTGGAGACCGGGGCCCGCTACGTCCTGGACCCGCGCAGCAAGCACGGCCCCTCGCTGCTCGACCCGGACCCCGAGGCCAGGGCCGCCCGGACCGGGCTGCTCGTCCGGGCCGTCGACGTCGCCGCCGAACTCGGCGCCCACGCCGTGCACTGCTTCAGCGGGGTGATGCCGCTGGGCACCGATGCCGGGACCGGCTGGAAGCGGCTGACCGGCGCCCTCGCCCCGGTCATCGACGCGGCCGAACGAGCGGGGGTGCCGCTGGCCATCGAGCCCGAACCCGGACACCTCCTCAGCCACCTCTCCGACTTCCACCACCTGCGCGCACTGTGCGGCGACCCGGAACCGCTCGGACTCACCCTCGACATCGGGCACTGCCAGTGCCTGGAGACCGCCTCGCCCGTCGACTGCGTGACCGAAGCCGCCCCGTGGCTGCGACACGTCCAGATCGAGGACATGCGCCGCGGCATCCACGAACACCTTCCCTTCGGCGAGGGCGAGATCGACTTCCCGCCCGTGCTCGCCGCACTCGACGCCCTCGGAGACACCGGATACGACGGGCTCACCGTCGTCGAGCTGCCCCGCCACTCCCACGCCGGACCGGAAGTCGCCAGGAACTCCATCGAGTTCCTCCGCGCGCACGGACCGTCGAGCCGTTAGACCGCCGCGCCACCCGACCGCCGAAGGGAGCAACGCCATGCCGATGACCTCGCCGGATGCCCCGCTGCTGACCCGCAAGGAGCTCGACGCACAGCTCGGCGGCGCCGCACGCGCCTGGCTCGACGAAGCCCTCGCCGAGGCCGCCCACGCCGCCGCCCACCCGGACACCGAACCCTCCGGCAACGCCTACGCGGTGCCCCCGTGGGAACTGCGGTACGCCGCGGCCGGCCGCCACTGCGGACTCGGACACGCCGACTCCGTACGCGCCCTGCTGCTCACCGAGGCCCGCGCCGGGCTGGCCGCCGTGACCCGGCTCTACGAGCAGGGCACCGCCGCCGAACGGCGCGCCGTCCTGCTCGCACTGCCCGCCCTGGACCTCGGCACCGGCGCCGTGCCCCTCGTCGAGGACGCCCTGCGCGCCAACGACACCACACTGATCGCCGCCGCCGTCGGCCCGTACGCCGGTGAGCGTCTCGATCCGCACAACTGGCGCCACGCCGTCCTCAAATGCCTCTTCACCGGTGTCCCCGTAGACGCCGTCGACCAACTGGCCCGGCG
Organism: Streptomyces sp. NPDC091387; assembly: GCF_044756945.1. Lineage (NCBI taxonomy): Bacteria > Bacillati > Actinomycetota > Actinomycetes > Kitasatosporales > Streptomycetaceae > Streptomyces > Streptomyces sp. NPDC091387. The sequence goes on from NZ_JBIVTZ010000017.1 coordinate 108,238, forward strand.
GTCCCGCGGCGATGCGGAACTCGCCCGGATGCTGGGCGACTACGCGGCCGAGCGCATCGCGGCAAGCCGCCCCGTCCCCGCCGACCTGCACCGCGTACTCGCCCTCACGGCCCCCGGCCCGAGCGCCCCCGGTCCTGCCGCCCCCACGGTCTCAACGGCCCCATCGGAGGAGTCCTGATGCGCATCTTCGACCCCCACATCCACATGACGTCCCGCACCACGGACGACTATCAGGCGATGTACGACGCCGGGGTCCGGGCGCTGGTCGAACCCTCCTTCTGGCTCGGCCAGCCCAGAACCTCGCCCGCCAGCTTCTTCGACTACTTCGACGCGCTGCTCGGCTGGGAGCCGTTCCGCGCCGCCCAGTACGGCATCGCCCACCACTGCACGCTCGCCCTCAACCCCAAAGAGGCGAACGACCCGCGCTGCACCCCCGTCCTGGACGCCCTGCCGCGCTATCTCGTCAAGGACTCCGTCGTCGCCGTCGGCGAGATCGGCTACGACTCCATGACCCCGGCCGAGGACACCGCGCTGTCCGCCCAGCTCCAGCTCGCCGCCGACCACGGACTTCCCGCCCTCGTCCACACCCCGCACCGCGACAAGCTCGCCGGCCTGCGCCGCACCATCGACGTCGTCCGCGAGTCCCACCTCGCCCCGGAACGGGTCGTGCTCGACCACCTCAACGAGACGACGGTGAAGGAGGCCCTCGACAGCGGCTGCTGGGCCGGCTTCTCCATCTACCCCGACACCAAGATGGACGAGGACCGCATGGTCGCCGTCCTCAAGCTCCACGGCACCGAGAAGATCCTGGTCAACTCCGCCGCCGACTGGGGCAAGAGCGACCCGCTGAAGACCCGCGGCGTCGCCGACGCCATGCTGGCCGCCGGCTTCACCGAGGACGACGTCGACCAGGTGCTGTGGCGCAACCCCGTCGCCTTCTACGGCCAGAGCGGCCGCCTCCACCTGGACACCGTCGAACCGGAACCGCTCCACGAGGGCAACTCCATCCTCCGCGGCGGGGAGTGAGGCCATGCGCTTCCGCCACCCCGACGGCACCGTCGTCCACCTCGCGTACTGCACCAACGTCCATCCCGCGGAAACCCTCGAAGGCGTCCGCGCCCAACTGCGCGACCACTGCGAACCGGTACGCAGACGGCTCGGCCGCGACCGCCTCGGCATCGGACTCTGGCTCGCCAGGGACGCCGCCCGCACCCTGGTCAACGACCCCGCGCAACTGCGCTCCCTGCGCACCGAACTGGACCGCAGAGGACTCGAGGTCGTCACCCTCAACGGCTTCCCGTACGAGGGATTCGGTGCCGAAGAGGTCAAGTACCGGGTGTACAAGCCGGACTGGACGGACCCCGAACGGCTCGCCCACACCACCGACCTGGCCCGGCTCCTCGCCACCCTCCTCCCCGACGACGTCACCGACGGCACCATCTCCACCCTGCCCATCGCCTGGCGCACCCCGTACACGGGTGACCCGGAGGCGGCCCGCACCGCACTCGCCGCGCTCACCACCCTCGGCGAACGCCTCGACGCGCTGGCCGAACTCACCGGGAAATCCATCAGGATCGGCCTCGAACCCGAACCCGGATGCACCGTCGAGACCACCGCCGACGCCATCGGACCCCTCACCGCCATCGGCCACGAACGCATCGGCGTCTGCATCGACACCTGCCATCTCGCCACCTCCTTCGAGGACCCGGACGGCGCACTCGACGCGCTCGCCGCCGCGGGCATCCCCACCGTCAAGGCGCAGCTCTCCGCCGCCCTGCACGCCGAACAACCCCACCTCCCCGAGGTACGCACCGCGCTCGCCGCCTTCGCCGAACCCCGCTTCCTCCACCAGACCCGCCTCTCCACCGCCGCGGGACTGCGCGGCACCGACGACCTCGACGAAGCGGTCACCGGCGACACCCTGCCCGACAGCGGCCCCTGGCGCGCCCACTTCCACGTCCCCCTGCACGCACCACCCGCACCACCGCTCACCTCCACCCTTCCCGTGCTCCGGTCCACGCTGACCCGGCTGGTCGGCGGGGCGCAGCCGCTGACCCGGCACCTGGAGGTCGAGACGTACACCTGGCAGGCGCTCCCTGCCGAGCTGCGCCCCCGGACCCGCGCCCAGCTCGCCGACGGCATCGCCGCCGAACTCACCCTCGCCCGCGACCTCCTGGTCGACCTCGGCCTCAAGGAGCTGCCATGACCACCGCCGGGACGACCAGCTCGCCCACCCCGCTCCTGGTCCTCGACGTCGTGGGGCTCACCCCCCGCCTCCTCGACCACATGCCGCACCTCAAGGCCCTCGGCCAGTCCGGCGCCCGCGCCACGCTCGGCACCGTGCTCCCCGCCGTGACGTGCGCCGCCCAGTCCACCTTCCTCACCGGGACCACCCCCGCCGAACACGGCATCGTCGCCAACGGCTGGTACTTCCGCGAACTCGGGGACGTCCTCCTGTGGCGTCAGCACAACGGGCTCGTCGAGGGCGACAAGCTCTGGGACGCGGCCCGACGCTCCCACCCCGGCTACACCGTCGCCAACATCTGCTGGTGGTACGCGATGGGCGCCGACACCGACTTCACCGTCACCCCGAGGCCCGTCTACTACGCCGACGGCCGCAAGGAACCCGACTGCTACACCCGCCCGCCGGCCCTCCACGACGAACTCACCGAGAAACTCGGCACCTTCCCCCTCTTCCACTTCTGGGGCCCCGGCGCCGACCTCGTCTCCTCCCAGTGGATCATCGACGCGACCCGGCACATCCTCGACACCCGCCACCCCGACCTCGCCCTCTGCTACCTCCCGCACCTCGACTACGACCTCCAGCGCTACGGCCCCGACGACCCGCGCGCCTTCAAGGCCGCGGCCGACCTCGACCGGGCCGTCGCCCCGCTCCTGGAGGACGCCCGACGCGAGGGCCGTACCGTCGTGGCCCTCTCCGAGTACGGCATCACCCGCGTGGAGCGGCCCGTCGACATCAACCGCGCCCTGCGCCGGGCCGGACTCCTGGAGGTCCACACCCAGGACGGCATGGAGTACCTGGACCCGATGACCTCCCGGGCCTTCGCCGTCGCCGACCACCAGATCGCGCACATCTACGTACGCCGCCCCGAGGACCTCGAAGCGGCCCGCGAAGCCCTGGCCGGCCTCCCGGGCATCGAGCAGCTCCTGGACGACGAGGGCAAGAAGGCACACGGACTCGACCATCCGCGCTCCGGCGAACTGGTCGCCGTCGCGGACCCGGACGCCTGGTTCACGTACTACTACTGGCTCGACGACGACCGCGCACCCGACTTCGCGCAGCTCGTCGAGATCCACCGCAAACCCGGCTACGACCCCGTCGAACTCTTCCTGGACCCCCAGGACCCCTACGTCCGGGTCAAGGCGGCCACGGCGGTCGCCCGCAAGAAGCTCGGCATGCGCTACCGCATGGCGGTCGTCCCCCTGGACCCGTCACCTATCCGCGGCAGCCACGGCCGCCTCCCCCTGAGCGACGAGGAAGGTCCGCTCATCCTCTGCTCCACCCCCCATGCGTTCACCGGCCCGGTCCGGGCCACCGAAGTGAAGTCCCTGCTGCTCACGCTGGCCGGCCTCGCGTGAGACCGGTCCGTGCACCGCGTTGCGAACATCTTCGAGAAAGAGAGAGACCGTGACCGAGTACAACGACGAATCCGGAACGGACGGCGCCCTGCGCCGCAGCCTCGGCGTCAACCGCCGCCGCTTCCTCAGCACCTGCACCGCCGCCGCGGCGACGGCGATCGCCGCGCCCGTCATCGGCGCCTCGCCGGCCTTCGCCCAGCCCGCCTCCCACCAGGGTCACGGCCAGGGGCACGGTCACGACCACGAGCACGGGCACGGTCACGGCCAGACCCTCGTCCCGGCGGCGAAGCGCGGCATCATCCTGTACACCGTGCGCGACGCCACGGCCCGGGACCCGCTCAGCACCACCCTTCCCTCGGGCTTCCGCGCCGTCTTCAAGGAGCTGGCCCGCTACGGCTACAAGCAGGTCGAGTTCGCCGGATACGGCCAGCACGCCAACGCACCCGGCGGCAGCAACCTCGAAACGGTGCAGGGGGCGAAACTGCTGCGCTCGTGGCTGGACGACTACGGTCTGCGGGCCCAGGGCAACCACGGCTTCATCCCGTCGTCCTGGCCGCTGAGCCAGAGCGACCAGGACGAGTTCAAGCGGCACCTCGAGATAACGAACATCCTCGGCATGGACCACATGGGCACCGGCGGCGACCCCACCGGCAGCGCCTACCGCGCCGACTGGGACGTGGCCGCCGACAAGTGGAACGCCCTGGGAAAGATCGCTCACCGTGCGGGCGTCAAGCTGTACACCCACAACCACGACGCGGCCTACGGCTTCCTGCTCGACAGCGGACCGCTGGACGCACAGGGGCGGCCCACCCGCAGCTCGGGCATCCGCAAGCTCGAGTACTTCCTCAAAGTCACCGACCCGAAGACCGTGTGGCTGGAGATGGACATCTTCTGGGCGCACGTCGCCCAGTACAAGTTCCACACCTACACCGCGCGTGACGGAGCGCAGCGCGAGAACATCTTCGACCCCGCGGCACTGGTCAGCCGCCACAACAAGCGCTACCCGCTGTTCCACGCCAAGGACGGGGTGGTCAGCACGACCAACGGCGACGGCTACGAGATGGTCCCCTTCGGCACCGGGGTCATCGACTACCGGACGTTCTTCCGCCGCGTCGGCGAGGCGAACTACCGCAACCCGATGATCGAGCAGGACACCGCGCCGAGCTCGACGGACCTCGCGCAGTCCCTGAAGCAGGCCCGGATCAGCTACGAGGGCCTGGCGGCGCTGCGCAAGTAGGCCCACCGGCGTGACCGGCCCCGTACCCCCTCTCCGGCGGGCCTCCTCGCACACGTGCGGGGCGGCCCGCCGGGGAACTTCCCGGACCACCACCTCATGCCGTGGAGGGGGCGGCCGGGCTCACCCGATGCCCTGCCGGTCGGGAAGCAGCGCGAACTCCCGCTCGGCCGCGTCCGGCACCTCGCGCTCCACCGCCTGAACCAGCAGCGCACGGTGCCGGACCAGCGGCTTCCGCCGCTCGGGCGCCGCCAGCAGCAGGAGATCGTCGATCCCGGCCAGCAGCCGCCGGGTGACCTGCGGTGAGTCCGCGGCACACCGCCGGACCTCCTCGAACCCGAGATCCACCAGATCCGCCCACCCCGGCACGTCCTGCACCAGCCGTACGACGCCCTCGCGGTCCCGGTGGTGGACGGCGCCGAGGGGCAGATCCACGACGGCCGCGAGGAACTGCACGATCCGGTCCAGGCACTGCACGGCGGTGGTCGGGTCGTTCACGGCCGTCGAGAGGGCCCGCAGCGCGATGTCCGACAACTGGCGCAGCCCGAACGCCAGATCCTGGTGCAGGGTGCGCTCGACCCCGACGGACACCGTGTACCGCAGCGCGCGCCGGGGCGGCGCGGCCCCGCCGTGCACCGCCAGCACTGGTGTGCCCGGCACCACGAAGTCCCCGAGCCGCGGGATCAGCCGCAGAACGACGCCCTGGCGCCGCGCGGCCCGCACCAGCCGGGCCACGTTCACGTCCCGCAGCACCCCGGCCCGCCCCTCGTGCACGAGCTGCCCGGTCTCGTCCGCGAGCGGCCCCTCCTGTGGCCGGCCGCCCGGCATCCGCCCCAGCACCCGGAAGGAATCCCGGGTGATGCGGTCGACGACGGGGCCGACCTGCATCAGACGCAGCGTGGAGCTCACATAGGCGATGAACAGCAGCAGACTGAGCCCGACGAGCCCGGCGGTCAGCACACTCTGCAGAAACGGCACGGACACGACCCGGCGCGGATCGCTCTCGCTCTCGTACGAGCTCAGGACCAGCAGCGAGAACACGAAGGTCGCCAGGAAGACCGACAGCGTGAGCTTGCTGATGCGGCTCCGCACGAAGATCCGCACCACCCGGGGCGTGAGCTGCCCGCTCGCCATCTGCACGGCCACCAGCGAGATGCTGAAGACCACACCGATGAAGGTCATCATCGCCGAGCTGATCGTGACGACGATCGTCTTGGTGTCCTCGGCGACCGAGACCAGGTCCTTGATCTCGTCGTACGCCTGCTCGTCATGGAGGTAGGCGACGAGCTGCTCGTCGAGCGCCGAGGCCACGAACCAGAGCACGACGGCGCAGACCAGCGTCAGGGTCGGGGCGAACCAGAAGGTCTCGCGCAGATGCTCACGCAACGGTGACAGCGCGCGGGGTGGCCGATAGCCGCGATCACTCATGCCGGTGAACGTAACCCGCCCCGTCCTTACCCTCGTGGACCCCGCCGCCGACCCTCCGGGCACACCGTGCGTACGCGACCGGCGACGGACCGTGCGCGGAAGCGGAGGTGTGCCGGCGGGAACGTCTCCGAGGTGAGCCCGCACCCCGCTGACCACCGAATACGCAGGTGAGACGGACCCCAAACCCCTGGTATTGTTTTCTTTGTCGCCGCGGGAGACCGCGGCTGATCACCCGGTCCGGGTGGCGGAATGGCAGACGCGCTAGCTTGAGGTGCTAGTGCCCTTTATCGGGCGTGGGGGTTCAAGTCCCCCCTCGGACACCAAGAAGAGCCAGGGTATTCACTGAATACCCTGGCTCTTTTGCTGTGACGTGGCCTCGAGAGGATCACCGACCGTGGCTGGACCTTCTGGTCGGCCAGGGATCGCGTCGCCAGGAACGACGCCCAGCTACTGGCAATCCGCCGCCGCTACGCGGCCGAACTTGATCGTGCTCACCCGCTTCGCATTCCGCGAAGCTGACCGCGCTGCGCAGACCTGGTTGCCCGACCCGCGTCCCCTGACCGCTGCCATCGGTGTCACGCAACAGCTCCTTCCCATACCGGGCCATCGCCGACGGGCACGCGCCGTAGACTGCTCGTTGAGCCGCACGGCCAGGCGGGTGCCCGCTGGTCCGCGCCGCCCCGACTCATGAGGTGGGGAGCAGCCGGACACAGGCCATCGGTGATCAGAAGCCGACTCGCCGGGGGTACGAGAGCGCCGATGGAGCCACTGGACTACGACCGCGACCCCCGCGTCCGCGGGCCCTTCGAGACGTTGGCCCTCCTGGGGCAGGGGGGCATGGGACGGGCGTATCTCGCGCGACGGCTTCCGCTGGAGGGCTGGGACGGATCCTGGGAGACCGCGTACCGGATAGCCGATGCTGACGCCGGTTCCCCGGGCGAGAACTCGCTGGCTGTGCTGAAGACGATTCGGACCGAGCTGCTGACCGACGAGGACGCCGGCAAGGTTGAACGGAACCGGGCCCGGTTCGTGGCCGAGGTTGATGCGATTCGCACCGTGGTCGGGCCGAGGATTCCGGCGTTCCTCGGGGCCGCACCCGAGGCCGCCGAGCCGTGGCTCGCGATGGAGTACATCGCCGGCCCGTCCCTCGATACGCAGGTGAAACAAGGCGGACCCATCACGGACGTGGGAGCGTGGGCAGCCCTGGGGCTCGGTCTGGTGGACGCGCTGGAGTCTGTCCACGGAGCGGGCCTCCTGCACCGGGACCTGAAACCGGGGAACGTGGTGCTCGGTCCGAACGGGCCGGTCGTTCTCGACTTCGGTCTCGCGGTCCTTGCCGAGCGGCAGGACTTCAGCAACGCGCTGACCAAGACGGGATGGGCGCTGGGCACCCCCGCCTTCATGCCGTGGGAACAGTACGAGGACAGCAAGCACGTTAAGGCGTCGGTGGACGTGTACGCGATCGGGTCCACGCTCTTCTTCACGGCGGCCGGACGAACCCCGTACACCGGGGCCCCGGCTCCGTGGGCTCCTGACTGGAAGGACGTCCCGGCGGGGTTCCTGCCCTTGCTGGGTCGGCTGTTCGCCTCCACCGAAGCACAGCGCCCCCAGCTGCCTGACGTACGCCAGGAGCTGTACGCCATGCTGGCGAGGAACGGGCTCTCGTACGAGGCGGCCGCTCAGCGACTCGCGGACATCGTGGCCGCGGCACACCTGACACCAAGGCTGCCGGCCAAGGCGATCTCCGAAGGTCCCGATCCGGAGGTTCGCGAGCAAGCACAGCGCGCGGTCGATCACGGCGCGGCGCCGGACGCCCCGTGGCTCGACGACGGGCTCTTCGACGAGCTGTCCCCGGACGTGGATCTTGACCTGGATGAGGAAGCGAACGTCGTTCCGCACGACGATGCACACTCTGCCCCGTACACCCCCACTGTTCCTGGCCAGGGCGAGGCGCAGACAGACCAGCTCGCACCGCCCGGACTGACGAAGATGTACTCCACCGAGACGACCGACCCCGCTCAGAAAGACGCACGGCCGACGCCGCCTGCAGACCCCCCGGCGGAAAGCCGTCGACGTCCGGTCGTCCCACGTTCGGCGCTCAAGGTGGCCGAGCGCCTCCGGCGCACCTACGCGCACAGCGGGAGTCTCTAGGCAGGTCACACCCCTGGCACGGTAGACCGAGCCAAGCCCAGACCGACGTCCAGGGACATCCGGGCCCTCCGCGCCGGATCCTGTCGCCCGGCGGGACTGCCTGCCATCACCAGCCATAGGCTTCGAACCACACACACCGCACGGGTTTCGGCTCACCGATCCGCCGTACCCCGTCCGAAAGGAACAGTCCCTTCATGCCCGACACCTCCGGCGGTCCGCAGTACCGCTCCGTCGCTCTCACCGACGGCGCCCCGCCTGCCGGGACGGTGATCGAGGTCCGTGACGAGGAGTGGCTGGTACGCAACAGTCACGAGGTGCGGTCCGGGGAGTACCTGATCAGGGCGGTCGGTGCGTCGGAGCTGGTGCGCGGCCACGAGGCGGTCTTCCTGACCTCCCTCGACGAGCCGAAGGTCCTTCTCCCCGAGGACACCGAGCTGGTGGCGGATCTGTCCCCGGGCTTCCGCCGTGGCCGGCTGCTCCTGGAGGCGGTGCTGCGCAAGACGCCGCTGTCCCAGGGCGAGCACGGTCTCGCCCTCACCGACGGCTATCTGCTCGACCGCATGGACTACCAGCTGCGTCCGGCGGCCAAGGCCCTGGCCAACCCGCTGCGCCCCCGCCTTCTCATCGGTGACGTCGTCGGCCTCGGCAAGACGCTGGAGATCGGTGTCCTGCTCGGCGAGCTGATCCGGCGCGGGCGCGGGGAGCGCATCATGGTGGTGACACCGGCCGCCGTCCTGGAGCAGTTCCAGCACGAGATGTGGACCCGGTTCTCCATCCCGCTCGTGCGCCTCGACAGTGCGGGCATCGCCCGGATCGAGCGGAAGGTCCCTGCGGGGCGTAACCCGTTCACGTACTACCAGCGCGTCATCGTCTCCATCGACATGCTGCGCAACAGTGGCCGTTACGAGTCCTGGCTGAAGGACGTCCGCTGGGACGCGGTCGTCATCGACGAGTCGCACAACCTCATCAACAAGGGCACGGACCGGCGTCGCGTCGCCGAACTGCTCTCCCGGCAGTCCGACGCCCTGATCCTCGCGAGCGCGACCCCGCACAACGGCGACATGCCCGCGTTCACCGGCCTGATCCGGCTCCTGGACCCGATGGCCGTCAAGGACCCGAAGAAGCCGGAGGCCGAGGAACTGCGGCATGTGATGCTGCGCCGCACCAAGGCCAGCCGTGAGGTCAAGGAACAGCTCGCCGGCCACTGGGCCCCGCGCGGTGACTCCTACCCGGTGCGCTGCCCGGCGAGCGAGCTGGAGGAGCGGGTCTTCGCCGAGATCGCCGAGCACTGGCTCGGCGGCGGCCAGGAAGCGGCGGACGGAGCGGTCGGTCTGGTGGACGGCGGCGGGGCGAAGAAGCGGGGCAAGGGGTCGGACCACCTCTTTCCGTACGTGCTGCTGAAGTCGTTCCTTTCCTCCCACCGCGCCCTGTTCACGACGGTCAGGAGCCGGCTCGCCGAACGCGGTGCGAAGCTGCCGGAGGGGCAGGACAAGATCCAGGGCCCGGACACCGGAGCCGAAGGAGCTGTCGGCGAGGTGGCGTCCCTGCTGCGGCTGGCCGATCTGGCCCGGGCGATCGAGCGAGCGACCGTCGACGAACTGTCCGCCTCCGCCGGGCCGTCGACCGCCTCCAAGCTGGCGGGGCTGGTCGCCGAGTTGCGGCGGATCGACGTGCGCTCGGGCAGTCCTACCCGCGCGGTGGTGTTCTCCGAGCGTCACGAGACTCTGAAGTGGCTCGGCGCGGTCCTGCCGCCGCTCCTCGGGTGGAAGACCGAGAAAGCGGCCGCGGCAGCGGTGCGGACCATGTTCAGTGGCTCGGCATCGGACGCCCAACAGCAGGAACTCGTCGATGAGTTCGCCCGAGCCGGCACCGACGTACGCGTCCTGCTGACCGGTGACGGCGCCTCCGAGGGCGTGAACCTGCACCGGCAGTGTCACCACCTCCTGCACTGGGACCTGCCGTGGAGCCTGATCCGGGTCGAGCAGCGCAACGGGCGTATCGACCGCTACGGGCAGGTCCATGAACCCCAGTTCCGGGCCATGCTGCTGACCACGGCCGTCGACGGGGCACTGGACGACACGACCGTCGCCGAGAAGGTCATGGCCCGGGAGCACAAGGTGCACTCCATCCTCGGCGCGGTGGAGGCCGCGACCGTGGAGAACGACTGGGAGCTGGAGGAGAAGCGACTGATGGAGTCGCTTTTCCAGGGCGAGCCCCCGGAGCAGGCGGTCGCCGGACTGGAAACGGCCCCGGAGGCGCTCGATGCCGCGCCTGGTTCGGCAGGCCCGGACCGACCGTTGGAGCAACAGCTGTACGGCGAGTTCGGTACGGACGGACCGGGATACGAGTACGCCGCCGAGGGCGGTAACTTCAGCGGACTCGACGGCTTCAGCGATGACGACCTCGGGTTCGAGGACGGCCACGACGACCTTCTCGACGACCTCGAGACCCCGTCGGAGGCGGCCGACGACGCCGGTGCCGGACACGGTTCCGCTGCCACGCCCGGTGACGGCCCCTCCGGCTCCGCGCGCGCCGACGCGGACCCGGACACCGGCCCCATTCCGCTCCACCACGAACTGCGCCTCTTCCCCGACCGATCCTCCTACGTGACGGCCGGGCTCGAAGAGCTGGCGCACGTCGAGGCGTTCCACCTGGAGACCGCCGTGGACGGAGAGGACCTGTCGTTCCGTACGCCGGAGGACCTGGCGGACCGGCTCGACGTCCTGCCGCCCGGATACCTGCGCGAGCAGAACATCGCCGCACGGGTGAAGCTCACCTTCAGCCGCCACCACGGCGCGGACGCGCTCAAGCGCGCCCGCGAGTCCAAGGGCTCGTTGTCACTGTGGCCGGACGTCCACTACGTGGGTGAGCTGCACCCTGTCATTGAGTGGATCACCGACAAGGTGCTCGTCCAATTCGGCCGGCGGCAGGCGCTGGTCCTGCAGGTGGACCGTGAGCTGGTTCCGGAGCCGGTGTTCCTCACGCAGGGCGTGTGGTCCAACGCCGAGGGCCGTCCCACCGCCGTGGGCTGGTTCGCCGTGGACCGGCTGGCCGCTGGGACACCACGCGTGAGGCACATCATCCGCGAGACGCACGACCAGGAGCAGGCGGCCGATCCCGATCTGGTGTCCCTGGCCGAACTGGGCATAGACCCCGAGAACCCGATGGACGACCACTTCGGCCCAAGCGATCCCACCGCCTTGCAGCCTCTGGTCCCGGCAGCTGTGGACGCGACCCGGAAGGCCATGGGCGCGCTACGATCCGTCGCCGATGCCCGGGTGGACGCGCCACTGCGCAAGTACGGGACGGAGGTCGCGCGGTGGCAGCAGGAGGAGCTCCCCGGGACCGAAACGGGCAAGCGCCGCGAGGAACGCGCCTCGCAGGCCGAACTGCTCCGCGAGACCGCCGAGCGGCTGCGGACCACCGGCGACCCGATGGTCCGCGTCCTGGCCGTACTGGAACCCAGCTCATGACGGACGCAGCCGGGTGTGTGTCCCCGGCCCTCCCCGATCTCCGCCGTCCCGCCCCTGCGCGGCACACAGGCATCCACAGCAACGAACACCGGCAGGAGCAGCAGGCGTGACGTTCGACTCCCTGGTCAACGCGGGCCAGTACTTCCCTACCTTCTACCTGGACGAGATTCTGCCGAAGGAGCTCAAGGACGGCCCTCTCAAGCGCTGGTCCGCCGCCGAACGGCAGGGCGAGCACACCCCGCGCCAAGGGCTCCGCGACCTCAGCGGCCCGTACTTCAAGGTCCGGGACCTGCTCGCCTCGGGCGCCGAGAAATACGCCGAGCAGCCCGACGCGCAAGCCGTTGCCGAGCTGCAGACGGCAGCGGCGGGCCTGGCCTCCGTCGAAGGAACCGAACTTCCGGCGTTCCAGCCGCTCACGCGCGTGGCGTCGACCGACGACGGGGAGCCGGAGACCCTTGAGGAGGAGTGGCGGGCCGCCCTCGACACCTGGCACCGGCAGGTGCTCACCGCGCTCGGCTTCGAGCCGAACCCCGGCCACCTCACCCTGTTCGGCGCGGCCGGCCCGGTCGCCGTCCCCGTGGCGCACAGCGAGCCAGGCGTCGTCGTTCTCACCGGCGGCTTCGCCGACGACGTCGACCACACCGTCGGTGACGGACACGCCAACCAGCTTCCCGCCCCGGTGAAGGTCGGCCCGGCCAAGACCCTGCGCACCGTCACCGACCTCGCCGCCTGGCTGCTGTCCTGCGACGACGCCCCCAAATACGCCGTCCTGCTGTTCGGCGGCGTGATGGTCCTCGCCTCCCAGGGCGACTTCTCCCGAGGCCGCCACCTCGCGGTCGACCTGGACACCGCACTGTCCCGGAAGGCCGAGAAGTCCGCGACGACCGCCGGTGAACTCGACGTCACGGCCTGGCTGTTCGGCGCCCCCTCGCTGCGTCCGCGCGAAGACGGCGACGACGACATGACCCGGCTGCTCACACAGTCCCGGGACCATTCCGAGGGCGTCACCAAGGACCTGCGGACCGGCCTCCAGGAAGCCGTCCAGCTCATCGCCAACGAGATCCTCGACCGCGCCCGCAGCCGGGACGTCCGCCCCGAGGACCTCCAGGAATGGCTGCCGCACGTGCTGAAGGAACGCGATGACCTGCCCCGCGTCCTCACCACCGAGGCCCTGCGCTACCTCTACCGCATCCTGTTCCTCCTCTATGCCGAGGCCCGCCCCGAGCTGGAGATCCTCCCGGTCAAGGGCGAGGAATACGCCACCGGCTACAGCGTCGCCCGGCTCCGCGAACTCGTCGTCCGCGAGAAGCTGCCGACCAGCTCGCGGGGCGGCCTCCACTTCCATAAATCCCTCGCCCTGCTTTTCGAGAAGGTCTTCTCCGGCCACCCGGTCGCCGACACCGTCCGCAGCCGCGAGGAGCTGGCCGCCAAGAGGGCGGAGCACGTTGCGTCGGCGGAGCGCGCGAAGCTCGTCGCGGACGACGGGGGCGAAGGCGTACGCATCGAGGCCCTGCGCTCCAAGCTGTTCGACCCCGAGTCGATAAAGCTCGTCGGCCAGTGCATCGCCTACCCGTACCCGACACTCGCCGACGGTTCACCCGCCCCGGCCGACCTCGACCTCCGCCTGCGCAACTCCGTCCTGCACAAGGTGCTGCGCCGCCTCACCCTCACCGAGGGCCAGGGGCCGCGGGGCCGTGGCGGGTTCATCAGCTACGCCAACCTCAGCATCAACCACCTCGGCTCGGTGTACGAGCGGCTGATGTCGTACACGGGATTCATCGCCGAGACCCCGCTGTACGAGGTAGCCAAGGGCGGCGACCCCAAGGACGGTTCCTGGCTGATCGGCAAGGAGCAGGTCGATTCCGGCCGTTACGCCGACGGCCCCGACGGAACGGTCTTCGTCAAGACCGGCAGGGACAGTGAGACGGGCGACCCGAAGGCCGTCCCGTATCCGGTTGGTTCGTACGTCTACCGGCTGGCCGGCCGCGATCGGCAGACCAGCGCCTCGTACTACACGCCCGAGTCGCTGACCAAGGCGACGGTGGAGCAGACGCTGAGGTTCCGCCTTGACGAGGACGGCCGCATCGACCCGAAGCTCCTGGACCGGGCGGACAAGGATGCCCCGGAGCTGCTGCGTCAGTCCGGCGTGACGGCGGCCGAGGTGCTGAAGTGGCGGGTATGCGAACCCGCTCTCGGGTCCGGCGCGTTCCTCAACGAGGCGGTCAACCAGATCGCCGAGCTGTACCTCAAGCTCGCCGAGCGTGAACGCGGCGTCGAGATCGAGCCGGACAAGTACCAGCGCGAACTGCAGAAGGCGAAGGCGTACATCGCGCTGCACAACGCGTACGGCATCGACCTCAACGACACCGCCGTCGAGCTCGCCGAGGTCTCGCTCTGGCTGAACACCATGTACCCGGGCATGCGAGCCCCTTGGTACGGGCTCCACCTGCATCGGGGCAACTCGTTGGTGGGTGCGGTCCGTCGGGTCTACGGCCGGGACGGCCTGAAGGACGGCGGCTGGCTCAACGCGAAGGAGCAGCAGCGTCCGCGCACCGTGCCGATGGGGACGCCGATCCCGGGTGGGTCCGTCCACCAGTTCCTGATGCCGGCGCTGGGGTGGGGATCGATCGGCGAGAAGGTGTCGCTCCGGAAGCCCAAGAAGGGCGCGGCGGATCAGACGGTACGCGCGGTCGTCGACGGGAAGGTCGCGGAGTGGCTCGATCCTGAGCTGATCGAGCGCCTGCAGAAGTGGCGCGGGGCCATGCGGCGAGCACCGAAGGGCGGCGGGGAGCGCAAGACGCGCGATGTGCGGGCCGAGACGGCGAAGAAGCTGGAAAAGGCGCGGCAGGCGGACGAGGAGGGAAAGACGCTGTTCGCGGCGGATCTGTTCGGCGCCGTCGAGCCTGAGCAGGGGACCCTTGACGGGTTCGCGGCCGACCCGCTGCAGCTGACGCTCGGTGCGGCGGGGAGCGGTGGGGGCGGGCGTGGCCTGCGGGCCGCGAAGCAGGCGGTGCAGCAGGGGGAGCGCGACGAGAAGAAGCAGCAGCTCGCGCAGACGACACGGCTGCGGCGGCTCGCCCAGCGGGTCGAGTACCTGTGGGATCTCGTCACGCTGCGGCTTGAGCTGTCGGAGCAGGAGATCGCGCGGTCGATCGACGTGTGGGGGCTGAAGGAGACGACGGCTCCGGAGGACGTGTCCGCTCGCGGTCCGGTCATGGACCGCGACGCGGTGCGCGAGGCGCTGACTTTCCCGGGTACGCCGTACTGGCGGGTCAAGCAGGTCATGGACGCTTGGTGCGCGCTGTGGTTCTGGCCGCTGGAGCAGATCGGGCTGCTCGACGGGTCGGCGCCGGACTACATGGAGAACGGCATGGACCTCACGCGAGCGCCGAAGGGGTCCGGGAACCGGCGGGTGCCCTTGCGAAACCTTGAGGACTGGATCGAGTTCGCCGAGGCTGTGGTGGGGCGCATCGACGTCGAGGATGGGGAAGGGGACGGCGGGCAGGCCGCGCTCGTCCAGTTCAGCGGGGTGACGAGCCTTCGGGAGCTGGACGAGAAGGAGCATGAGCTGGATAAGTTCATGACCGGGCAGTCGGCGTGGACGCACGCGTCGAGTCTTGGGGACTACTTCCCGTGGTTCCAGGGTACGCAGAAGATCGCTCAGGAACGGGGCTTCTTCCACTGGGAGTTGAGCTTCGCGCATGTTTTCGCGGACGGCGGGTTCGATGTGATGGTGGGGAATCCACCGTGGGTGAAGCAGGAGTGGAAGGAGAGCGGGGTCCTCGCGGAGTTCGAGCCGTGGTTCGAGCTTGAGGAGCATGCCTCGACGGAGGAGTGGAACGAGCGCAAGGACGGGCTCTTGGCGCGGCCGAAGGCGCGCGGTGCGTTCCTCGGGGAGCTGGCTACGCATGCGGCGGTGTCAGAGTTCCTGGCGTCGGTGGATATGTACCCGGAGCTGGTGGGGACGCAGCCGGATCTGTACCGGGCGTTCATGCTGAGATCGTGGCGAGCGGTTGGTGAGCGGGGGACGGCTGGTCTCATCCACCCGTCGACACACCTGACCGGCGGGAAAGAAGTCGAGCTACGGAAGGCCGCGTATCGACACCTACGCTTCCATGCGGACTTCACCAATGAACTGCTGCTTTTCGCGAACCCTGTGGGAAACAGCAGCCACTTCAGCATCAATGTGTACGGGCGCGACCGTGAGATCGCGTTCCAGCACATGAGCTGGCTCCTGCACCCTGACGTCCTTCTGGAATCCGTACGTCACAATGGCAAGGGGCCGCTTCCGGGAGTCAAGAACGGCGGAAAGTGGGACCTGCGCCCTCACCGAGAGCGCATTGTTCACGTGAACCCGCAGAAGCTGGGGGCGTGGCAGAAGCTTACGGCCGAATCGGATGCCGGTCCGGCCGAGAGCGCGAAGCTTCTGTACCCGGTCACCACCGCCGAGGAGGCGGCCATCTCCGCGCTGGCGCGCTGGCCGCACCGCCTGGCAGCTCTGCGGCCACGCATCAGCCCGGGTTTTCACGAGAAGAACGACCGCACGGCGGGCTACATTTCCTGGGCGCCAGGGAAAGCGGAATCGTGGGACGACGTAATCCTACAGGGGCCCCTCATCAGCGTCGCCACGCCGCTGCATAAGCAGCCGCCCACAGGCGGCTCGAAGAGCATGCGGGACTACGAGCCGTGGGATCACCGGAATATGGCGGATGACGCAGTTCCGCGCACGAACTATCGGCGGGCCGCGTCCGAAGAGCGGTTCGTTGCGGCGCAGGATCGCTGGGTTGACCACGATCGGCTCGCTCAGATCCGCGACGATCCGCAGGCTGTCGAGACCGCCGAGGTAGACGTCCTCGCTGCCGCACCTGGCTTGGAAGGTGGGTCGCTTGAGCGGGCGGTAGATGTTCTGCTCCAGGCTGTCGCTTCCCGGCCATACTCAGAGTTCTTCCGAGTGGCCTGGCGCGTCATGATTGCATCCAACACGGAACGTAGCCTGACCGCTGCCATCATCCCGCCAGGGCCGACGCATATCGACCTTATGAACTCGATGGCCCTGGCGTCGCCTATGGCGACGACGCTATTGGCGGGTTTTTGGTCAGCCCTTCCCTGCGACTACTACCTTCGCTTGGCGAACATCAGGCATCTGAGGATCGGCGAAGCCTCCAACTTCCCGGCTCCCACGGCGGGGCACCCGCTCGCCGATGCCCTACTCCTCCGCACACTCCGCCTCAATGTGCAGAGCGACTCGTACGCTGGCCTTTGGGCGACGCTTTACGAGTCGACCTGGAGTGAAGACTGCTGGGCCACCACGTGGCCGGATGCTGCAACGCTTCTCACGGACGGCATCGCTCCCAACTGGGCCCCCACCACCCCTCTCCGTTCCGAGTTCTCCCGCCGAGCCGCCCTCGTAGAGATCGACGCACTCGTCGCGGTCTGGCTCGGCATCAGCGCGGACGAATTGGTCGCCATGTACGACGCCCGCTTCCCGGTCCTCCAGCAGTACGAGGACAACATGTGGTTCGACGCCACCGGTCGCCGTATCACCAAGGCCCACCAGGTCCACGGCTACAGCCAGCCCCGCGATGCTTGGAAGCAGCTCAGTGCCCTCCCGGACTTCCCTGAAGGGGGTGCCAACGTTCCCGAGGGCTACACCAGCCCGCTCTACCAGGCCAATCGCCGGACGGAACTCCGCGCCGCACACGCCGAGTTCGTACGCCGCATGGCCGCCGTCGGTTGGGTGCCGGGGCAGACGAAAGCCGATACCCAAGCGGCCCGGGACCAGGCCGCCCCGGCTGCGGAGTGAACCGCGCCTTGGGCATCGCCTTCGGCAGCTGCGGCCAGAGGCATGCGGGGCGGGCGGCGTGCAGAAACTCCTGGCGCCGCCGGGCGAGAGGGCGCGTCACCCCGAGTGAGCGGTGCGACCTCGGGCCGGGCCGTTCAGTAAGACCCGCCCTGCCCGAGGTCGAAGAGGAACCCGGTCCACGCGTCGCGCGCGAACGCAAGCTGAGGGCCCCAGCGTTCCTTGGAGTCCCGTACGCGGACGGCGGAGCGGTCGGCAGCGACCTCGACGCACTCTCCGCCGTCCCCTCCGCTGTAAGTGCTCTTGATCCAACGCGTCGGCTCGGCCTGTTCGTGCCTCATCGTTCTCCCAGCAGCTTCTCGATAAGGGTCCGGGAGTCAGACGGGCTGAGCGCCTGACCTCGGATGCTCCCGTAGCGTGCGGCCAGCATACGGACCTCGTCCGGGTCCGTGATGAGTCGGTTGATGCTCTGGAACTCTCCGTAACCCATCTGCGGTCTTCCGTGCGGAGTAAGCAGGATGAAGGGGCCCTCCATGCCGGCATGGCCTTCGCAATCCAGCGGCAGCACCTGAATTTCCACGTTGCGGAGCTGGGCCAGTTCCACTAGCCGCTCAAGCTGCTCGTGCTGAACCAGCCGCCCTCCAATCGTTCGACGGAGTACCGATTCCTCGATCACAGCAGTCACCGCCGGAGGGGGCCAACGGGCCAGGATCTGCTGCCTGTCGATCCTGGCGGCTACGCGTTGCTCGATGGTGTCATCGTCCAGGAGCGGGCGCCGCGCGGTGAAGACGGTCCGTGCGTACCCTTCCGTCTGCAGCAACCCCGGCACAGTCAACGTGGAGTAGAAGCAGATCTCCACCGCCTCCGCCTCCAGCCGCGCGTAATCCCGGAACCACTCCGGATGCCGCACCCGCCGCCGCGATTTCGCCCGTTGCACGTCCTCCGCCGCGACCGCCAGCAACCCACCACACCCGAGCAGTTCGTCCACCGCGATCAGGAACTCCGGCTGCGGTGTCCGCCGCCCCCGCTCGATCGAGGAGATCTGCTCCTCGCTGTACCCGACCCGTTCGCCCAGTTCCTTCTGGCTCATGCCGGCCCGCTCCCGGGCCGCCTTGACCATGCGGCCGATGGTGCGGAACAGCTCCGCAGTCTCCTCCGAGCCTGCCTGGTCCCGGGCCTCCCACTCCGGCCGTGTCGTCATCGCGTCCCACCCGTCCCGTACTTGTCGCCGACGTGCCCAACCGGCGGCAGTCGCCGGAGGTCACGGCCGTACGCCCGGACAGCGGCGGCGGTGACCCGTACAGCCTGCCCGGACGGCCGGACAGTCACTCTCCGTACCGTTGCGCATACTCCCCAACGTAGGGCCGGGGCAGCAGGCTCGGTGAGGTGAACAAGGAAACGGAATCAGCCGTCGCGACACGCGAACCGTCCACGCCGACCGGCAAGCTCGACTTCAGCGTTCTCTTCGCCACCACGGAATACGGTGCGCACACCGCCCGGCTGGCCGCCGAACGCGCCCTCGCCCCGCACCTGCCGCCGGACACCGGGGCCGCCGACACCGCCCGTCTGCTCATCGCCGAACTGACCGCGAACGCGGCCCTGCACGGCCGGGTGCGTGGCCGCAAGGCCCGCCTCGGCCTCACGCTCGACCCCACGTGCCTGCTGGTCGAAGTGACCGACGCGGGAGGCGACCGCCTTCCCGCGCCTCCCCCGGACGGCGACGCCGGTGACAGCGAGCACGGGCGCGGTCTGCTCCTGGTGGAGGCGCTTGCTGACAGCTGGGGGTGGCGCCCGTACCATCCCGGCGGCAAGACGGTCTGGGCGGTCCTCGGTATTCGCTCCGAGTGATCCAAACGTGGGTGTACGGATGTCAGTGGCCTCTCGTAGAGTTCGTGGAGCAGTGTGAGAGGTCCGGGCATTCGGTCGGTCGGCCAGTCGGCCGACCGGCCCGCCGGGCCCGGACAGTTCACGGGAGAACAGGGGCCACCGCGCGTCATGAGACCCACCCTCGCCGCGCAGCAGTTGCGCGACACCACGGTCGAGTACCTCACGACCACGTTCGCGCTGGCCGAGCCAGACACCCAGGACGCGCTGACCGAGTTCCTCACCGATCCCGCCGACGGCATCTTCCGCGGCCCCTACCTCCGTATCCGGAGACCGTTCCGGCCCGCGGCCGACGGCTGGCGGCAGCACCTGGACTGGTTCGAGACGGGCTTCACGCCGTACGCACACCAGGCGGAGGCGTTCGCCCGGCTGTCCTCCAAGGACGGTCGGACGCCGCGTCCGACGCTGGTGACCACCGGTACCGGGTCGGGCAAGACCGAGTCGTTCCTGTTCCCCGTGGTGGACCACTGCCGTCGGGAGAAGGCCGCCGGTAAGCACGGTGTGAAGGCCGTACTGCTGTATCCGATGAACGCGCTCGCCGGTGACCAGGCGTCCCGTCTCGGTGACCTCCTGGAGGACGAGCGACTGCTCGACGCAGGGGTGACGGCCGGTCTCTACATCGGCGAGGCGTCCGCGTCCGGGACCGAGTCGCCGTACGGGCGGGTGATGGTGGACCGGGCCGAGATACGGCGGAATCCACCGGACATCCTGATCACCAACTACAAGATGCTGGACCTGCTGATCCAGCGGCAGCAGGACGCCTCACTGTGGCGCGACGCCGACTTGGCGTACATCGTCATCGACGAGTTCCACACGTACGACGGCGCGCAGGGCACCGACGTCGCGATGTTGCTGCGGCGCCTCGCGGTCGCCGCCGGTGCCGACGAGCCGGGCAGGCCGCTGGGGCGGATCTGCCCGGTCGCCACATCCGCGACGCTCGGCACGGCCGGCGGGGAGACCACGACCACCACCGGGCCCGGTGGTGAGGAGTCCGGTCCGCGCCCGATGCTGGACTTCGCCTCGCAGGTCTTCGGGACGAGGTTTCCCGACGACGCGGTGGTCGGCGAGGACCGGCTCCCGGTCGAGACGTTCCTGGCGGCCGTGGACCCGTCGCTGCCCGTGCCGACACCCGTCGAACTCGCGAAGCTCCCGGACCCCTCGCGCGAGAAGAACGCCCTCGCCGACGTGGCACGCGCGGTCCTCGGCAGCGCGGATCTCAGCCCCCGCGAGCTGGGGCGGCGGCTGCTTGCCCACCCGCTCACCCACGCCCTGCTGCGGGCGGACGTACACCGCCCCGTCTCCGCGCTGGAGGCGCTGAGCGCATTCGATCCGACCTCCGATCCGACCTCCGCCTGGCGCCTGGCCGCCCTCGCCGACCCGGCGAAAGCCGAGACCGCGCTCGCTCGCTTCGTGGCGCTGCTGTCAGCAGCACGGGACCCCTACGCTCCCGGGATCAAGGAGCGGCCGCTCGTCATGATCGAGACGCACCTGTGGGTGCGGTCGCTCTCCCGCGTCCTGCGCTTCACCGCACCGGAACCGGTCTTCTCCTGGATCGATGCCGACCAGGCCGCACTGACCGCCCCGAACCCGAGCAGCGGCCCGGGGGCGCCGGTCGGTACCGCGACCCCTGCCGACCTCGCGATCGTGACGGTCGCGGCGCAGGCCGAACGTCGACGCCGCGTCCAGCGGTCCGGACGACTGCCGGCCGCGTACTGCCGGCACTGCGGCCGCTCCGGCTGGGCGGCTGTGTGCCCCGAGCGGAATCCGCTGCAACTGGAGCACGCCCCCGAGGAGATCTACCGGCGCAGCGTCTCAGGCGGCGCGGCGAAGGGCCGGGTCCGGGCGCTCATCGAAGCCACCCCGGCCGAGGCCGCCGAACAGGCCCGGCTTCTGCGTGACCAGCGGACCCGGCGCGGACGCCGCGGCACCAGCGGCCAGGCGACCGTGATGGTCCTTGAGGACAACGGCCAGGAACTGCGGGCGCTGGACCCGGACGAGGTCCTGCTCGACGGGGACAAGGTCGCCGAGGCCCCGGAGAACGGCGTGTTCGTGACGGCCTGGATTCACAACCGGGACCAGGACGAGTTCGCGAAGCAGGACCGCTGTCCGGCCTGCGGCCAGAGCCAGGGCATCCGATTCCTCGGTGCCGGTATCGCCCCGCTGACCTCCGTGGTGGTGACCCAGCTGTTCACCGGCGGCGAGCTGCCCGCACGGGACGAGCTGGGCCGTGACCGGCGCCGCACCCTGATCTTCAACGACTCCGTGCAGGACGCCGCCCACCGCGCCGGGTTCGTCGCCAGCCGCGCCTGGAAGTTCTCGCTGCGCTCCCTGCTGTACGAGCAGCTCCAGGGCCGGGCCGCCGAGAACACGGACGTGGCGGCAGACGGCGTACCGCTCAACGAGGTCATCGCCGACCTGGTCGTGCGCGCCGCCGACGACGAGCAGAAGCTGCTCTCCTCCGTCGTGCCGCCGGACATGCGCGACATCGACCGTGTGAAGAAGCTCCTTGCCGGATCCAGGCAGGCCGGTGAGCCGTCTTGGTCCCTGGTCGGCGAGCGCCTCGCGTTCAACACCCTCCTGGAGTTCGGCCTCAGCTCCCGCTGGGGCAGGACCCTTGAGCTCACCCGTACCGTCGCCGCCGAGGTCCACCTGCCCGACCCCGAGCTCGCGGCCCGTACCGCCCAGGCCCTCTACGAGCAGCAGCTCAACTCCATGCTGCCCACCGTCGACGACGCTCCTGCCGGCGACGGTGAGGCCGCTGTCGAGGGCGGCGAAGGTCCTGCACGGGCCGCGGAGGGCGAACTGCCCGCCTCCGGCCCGGAGCGGCTGCGCCGCTTCGAGGGATACGTACGGATGCTGCTCGAACACATCCGGGCCGGTGGCGGCATCTTCCACCACTGGCTCGATGCCTTCGTCGCCGACGAGGGGCGCAACCGCTACCTGCTCACCGGCCTGCGTGCCGAAGGCATGCCCGCCTTTCCCCGGGGCGCCCAGGCCCCCTCGTTCGTCCTGCTCGGCGCTGCCTCGGGGCGTACCGACTTCGAGCGGGCCGACTCCGCGGAAAGCTGGTTCACCGACTACACCGTGCGCTGCCTCGGCGGCCTGGACCGTGCAGGCGCCGCAGCCTTCGTCTCGTCGCTCCTGCTCCGGCTCACCGACCCTGACATCGGCGCGCTCGCCCACCGCCCGACCGGTGAAGCCAAGAAGGGCAAGCAGCGCGGCCCCGGCGTGTACGGCCTGACCGCCGGGCACGTCCGGGTGCGGCCCCTGGCCGACACCGAGACCCAGCACGCCGCCGTGACCTGCCCGGACTGCGGCTGGACCCAGACCGTCGGTCCCGAGCGGACCGCCGTGTGGCAAGGCATGCGCTGCCCGCTCAAGCAGTGCGACGGCCTGCTGACCGTGCCCTCCGCCTCGGCGGCGGGGCGAGCCGGCCGTGACTACCGCTACGACTACTACCGGCGCCTGTACCGCGAGTCCGGGCCGTACAACGTGGTCGCCGCCGAGCACACCGGTGTACTCAAGCGCAAAGAGCGCGAGGAGATCGAGAAGGGGTTCCGGCGCGGCACCCTGCACACCGATCCCAACGTGCTCTCCTGCACTCCGACCCTTGAACTCGGCATCGACATCGGCCAGTTGGAAGCGGTCATCCTTGCTTCCCTGCCGTCCAGCACGGCCTCGTACGTTCAGCGGGTCGGCCGGGCGGGCCGTGCCACCGGCAACGCCTTCATGGTGTCCCTCGCGGACAACAGCCCACGCGCCCTGTACCACCTGTCCGAGCCCCGCCACCTCATGGACGGGCCCATCACCCCGCCGGGCTGCTTCCTGTCGGCCGGTGAACTCCTGTGCCGCCAGTACACGGCGTACCTCCTCGACCTCGCGGCCCGAGGCCGACTCCGCGACGTACCGCCGCTCGTCGACCGCGCCAACTACCTCTTCGGACAGGGCGGCTGGACCAAGGCCCTCATCCGGGCCGCCTCCGGCCGGACCGACTACGCCGAACAGTTCCTGGCCCTCTTCCCCGAGATCGACACGGTGCGTGACTCCGGGGTGTCCGCCGAGGCTCGCCGGACGCTGCTCGAGTATGCGGAGTCCGGGCTCGCCACCGCTGTGCGTGAAGCCGAGACGGCCTGGCAGGCGGAGCTCGACAGCCTCCAGGCCCGCCGCAAGCAGATCAACGAAGCTGCCGACGCGCTGCACGACAACATCGAGGACGAGGCCCGCGACAAGAAGGCACTCGGGCGCGAAGCAGCCGCTCTGGGCGGCAGGCTCCAGGAGATCTCCAACGCCGGCGCCCAGGGATTCCTCGTCGAACAGGGCCTGCTGCCCAACTACAGCCTCGTCGAGGAAGGCGTCCGCCTCGAAGCGACGCTCAACCACAAGCGACCGCCGCGCCGGGCCCGCGCCGGCGAGGCCGACCCTGCGGCCGAGCGCACCAGGTGGCGTCCCGAAGTGCGCACCTACGACCGGCCCGCCACCGCCGCACTCAGCGAACTCGCACCCGGCAACTCGTACTACGCGCGCGGCTACCGGCACGTCGTCGAGGGATTCGACCTCGGCCCCCAGAGAACGCCGGCCGAAGGCAAGGACACCGACGCCGCACCGCCCGTCCTGCGCACCTGGCGGGTGTGCGGGGAATGCGGCCACGTCCGCACCGGAGACGACGCCGAGCAGAACACCCGGCCCTGCCCGCGCTGCGCGAGCACATCCATCGGCGGGCGCACCGCCCTGTACACCGTGGTCGTGCCCCGCAAGGTCCTCTCCCGCGACAAGCGCGAGGACGCCCGCATCATCGACGACAGTGACAACCGTAAGCAGATCAACTACACCACCGTCACCGCCGTCGACATCGACCCGGACGCGGTCAAGGAGAGCTGGCGGCACACCCGCGCCACCTTCGGCGTCGACCACGTCCGCGAAGCCGTCATCCGCGGCTTCAACCTCGGCCGCGCCCGCCCCGGCCGCCGCACGGACACCTTCTTCGCGGGCACCGAGACCAACGTCACCGGCTTCGTGCTCTGCCCTCTGTGCGGTGGGGCCACCGACCGTGAGGCCGGGCACGCACCCGTCCAGGAAGAGCTCTCCGAGTCCGCCCTCAACTCGCCGGAACACGCCCACCACTTCCCGTGGTGCGCCGTGCGCCGCCGCGACCGTCGCACCGCGCCCCGGGACCTCACCCGCGTCCTCACCGCCGCTGAACACCACACCGAAGCCCTGCGCATCCTGCTGCCCGCGGCCACCCTGAACGTCCCCGAACGCCTGGCCTCCTTCTCCGCCGCTCTCCATCTGGGCCTCGCCCGGCACTACGGCGGCGACCCGGCCCACATCCGCTCCACCCCCGCCACCGAACCCGACCGCGACACCGGACTCACCCGCCACTACCTCGTCCTGTACGACGCCCTGCCCGGCGGCACCGGCTACCTCCAGCGCCTCGTCGACAACGACGGCGAGGACTTCCGTGCCGTCCTCGCCGCCGCCCAGCGCGTCCTGCTCACCTGCCCGTGCCAGAAGACGTCCGGGCGCCGCGCCTGCCACCGCTGCCTGCTGCCGTACGCGCAGAACCAGCGCGAGTACAAGGACCTCGACCGGCAGGAGGCCCTCTGGATGCTCGAAGGACTGCTCGGCCCCGACGGTCGCAGCGGCTGGCAGATCGACCGCCGACCGTCTCGCGACGCCTACCGGAGCGCCCAGGACCGCATCCGCTTCGCCGAACAGGCGGAGAGCGACCTGGAGCGTCGCTTCATCACCTGCCTAGACACCTGGCTCGCCCTCCCCGGCAACGGCGGAGCCGACCACGGCACCACGCCCACCGGGCGCCAGGGCAAGCAGTTCGCGCTGCGGACCGAAGGGCGGGCCGTGAACTGGGAAGTCGTAGCGCAGAAGGACCTCACCGGCTACCGGACCCGCCCCGACCTGCTCTTCCGCCCCACCTCCGGCGCGGACGCCCAGGCCGGCCCCAAGCCACTGCCCGTCGCCGTCTACCTGGACGGCTACCGGTGGCACGCCTCGGCACGTACCAACCGGATCGCCTCCGACGCGGCCAAGCGGGCCCGGCTCCGGGCCGACGGCATGCTCGTCTGGCAGATCACCTGGGACGACGTCATGGCCTGGGAAAAGCAACTGGCCGAGCAGGCCGCAGGCAAGGCGGCGGGCCGTGGAACGCCGGCTGTCGTCGTGCCCGACCCCCTCGCCCGCGTCGTGGCCGGGCCGGCCGCCGATGCCGCCTGGCCGCCGTACCCCGTCGAAGGCGAGCAGTCACCCGGCGGCAGGGTCCGTGCCAAGTGGGCCGCGGCCAAGCAGAATCCCGCCGTACTCGACTCCTACGTGTACAGCGGGGCCGTCCCCTCCTTCCTCGGCTATCTGCGCCACCCGAATCCGGCGCTCTGGCAGGCGCTGTCGGTACGCGCCCTGACCGGCCTCCTGACCACCGACCCGAAGCCGGTGTCCGTGCCCGCCGATCCCCGGAGCGCTGTGCCCTGGATCGAGTCCGTCCTGCGCGGACAGGGGCCTCCGCAGCCCAGCGGACAGGGACTGACCCTCGTCCAGGCTCACGACGGTTCCGGCCTGCCGCTCCTGCTGGTCGTCGACCGTCGCCACGAGAAGCAGGTGTGGAGCGCGCTCGTCGTGCTCGACGACCGTCAGGACGCCGTCCGGGGTGATCGCCCCGACCACCGGCGCCGCTGGAAGGCCTGGCTGAACTGGGGCAACCTCATCCAGTTCCTCGACCCCACGGGTGCGGGACGGGCCGACGGCATCGCCCTGGCCCGTACCGCCCTGGACGACTTCGACGCCTCGCTCCTCGCGGTCACGGCAGGGCCGGCCGCCGGTCTGCTCACGGCGCTCCGGGAAGAGAAGGCCGGGCACGGCCTCTCCGCCGCGGAACCCGTCGCGGAGAAACGGTCCGAGGCCGCCGGGACGCCCTCGCCGGCTGACGCGGTGGAGCAAGCGCCTGAGCCTCGGGCCGGCCAGGCGGAGCCGGAGCACCGTACCCCGGCCGAGCTCGCCGTCTGGCGCGCCATCCAGGACGAACTCAGCGACGGCGACCCTGCGGTGCAGCAGTTCGCCGGACGGTTCATCGACGCGTACGCGGGGAAGCATCCGAATCTGCCGGTAGCCCAGGTCCTCTGGGACGTGGACGGGGTGACCATGGCAGTGGAACTCGCCTGGCCACAGCACAAGATCGGGATTGTGCTCCCCGAGGTGGCCGAGAACGAGGAAGACATGGCGCAGTTCGCACGACTGGGATGGGACGTCCGCCCCGTCGACAGGTGGGCGATGGACGAGCTGGCCCGTCGCCTGCTCAGCCCCTCTGCGAACCGCCAGGAGGGGGAAGCATGACATCCGGTACGGGCGCGCGGGTCATCATGAACATGCAGGTCCAGAAGGACCTGCAGAGGCTTGGCCACCAGGCGAACAACCAAGTCATCGATTTCGTACGCCGGTTGCGTGAGGATCGCGCTAACCGTTCCCTGCGCCTTGCGCCGCTGCGTGCAGCTGGTGCCAACGGCGAACTGCTGATCGCCGCCATTCCACCTCATCACGCAGCTCTCCTCCTGCGAACGGAGGAGAGGCGCTTCACTGTCCTCGCGGTACGCGAAGGCGCTGCGGCACACGAGGAACTGTCCCGGCTCACCGTCTCCATCAACCCCGTGTCCGGGCTCCCGGAGGTCATCGACCAGGTACGGGCGTCCGACAACGTCCTGGCCTTCTCCTCCCAGTCCGGGCCGCAGGACCGTGCCGAGCGGTCACCGCAGGTGCGCTCGCCCGCCTCGGTGACGCCGCTGCCCAGCGAGCTCTTCGCCGACGTCAGCGACGACGACCTGACGGGCCTCGGCGTGAGCCGATCCCTCCTGACCTCCATCCGCAGGATCACCTCCCGGGAACAGCTCGACGCACTGCTCGGCGACAACGTCCCCGAGCTGACTCGGGACGTTCTCCTCGCCCTCGCCGAGGACGTCCCGGTCCAGGACGTCCGGCGTGACATCACCGATGCCTGGCACACCCCCGGCGCCGACCCCGAGGACTGGGCCGGTGCCGCACGCCACCCGGCTCTGGTCTCCACCGACGACGACGCCGTCCTCGACGCACTGGGCGACTCCTTCGAAGCTTGGCGCCTCTTCCTCCACCCCGAACAGCGCCGCCTGGCCACCACTCGCTTCAAGGGCTCGGCCAAGGTCACCGGCGGCCCCGGCACCGGTAAGACGGTGGTCGCCCTACACCGCGTCCGCCACCTCGTCTCCCAGCTCCCGCCAGGCCACGACCGGCCGGTACTCCTCACCACGTACAACACCAGCCTCGCCGAGGACCTGCGACAGCGGCTGCGCAAGCTCGGCGGCGACGACGTCCTGGAGCGGGTGCGTATCGAGTCCGTCGAGGCCCTCGCCCGGCGCATCGTCGCCGAGGAACGGTCTGTCGACCTCGGCTACCCACTCCCGGACGACGCGGCGATGAGCCTCTGGCACACGGTCCGCACCGAGACCGGACACCTCCATTACGACGCGGACTTCCTCGACGACGAGTTCCGCCACGTCATCATCGCCAACCAGTGCACCCTCTACACCCATTACCGCGGCGTCGGCCGGCCCGGACGCACACGCATCACGGTCAAGCAGAAGCGGGAGATCTGGGAGTTGGTCGAGGCGTACCGGGCGCATCTGAAAGCGTCTCCCCGCCAGACCACGTTCGATCTCGTCGCCGCCGAGGCGGCCCGCATCGCAGGAGAACGCAAGCGCGATCACGACCGCTTCCTGGAGTACAAGGAGGAGCAGGGGGGACGGGACCTGATCCACCGAGAAGCTGCCAGCCTGATGGGTGGCAGCGCCCCTCGCCTGCCCTTCCGGCACATCGTGGTCGACGAAGCACAGGACCTGTCCGCATCCCACTGGCGACTGCTTCGCGCCCTGGCCCCCGAGGGACCGAACGACATCTTCCTCGTCGGCGACGCCCACCAGCGCATCTACGCCCACCGCTCGATCCTCAGCCACTACGGCATCCGCACCCCGGGCCGCGCCTCCCGCCGCCTCACCCTCAGCTACCGCACCACCCGCGAAATCCTCGGCAGCGCCGGAGGCCTGCTGGCCGGACAGCCCTTCGACGATATGGACCTCGGCGACGACACCCTCGACGGCTACCGCTCCGTCCTCACCGGCCGGGCCCCCGAGTACTGGCACGCTCCCGACTGGCAGAGCGAACAGCGCGCCCTGGCAGCCCTGCTCGTCGAGCGCCACAAGAAGTACGGCACCCCCTACGAGGCAATGGCCGTGGCAGTTCCCGACGGCACCGCGGCAGCCCAGATCGCCTACACCCTCGGCACCTCGGACCACCCCGTGCCAGTGGTTGAGATCGGACGCGACGGAGTCCCGGAGAACGCGAGCGGCGTACGCATCGGGACCATGCACCGCTTCAAGGGCCTGGAGTTCCAGCGGGTGTTCATCGCCGGCGTTTCGGAAGGCCAGGTCCCGCACCAGCGTATCGAGCCGTACCGGCTGAACAACCCCGACCGCTACCGCCAGGAGGAGCAGCGAGCACGCTCGCTCGTCTTCGTCGCGGCGACCCGCGCCCGCGATGAACTGGTCGTGTCCTGGAACGGGCGGCCGAGCCGCTTCCTGCCGCGAGACGTTCACAAGATCGCGCACAGCGCCGCGAGCCTGCTGAAGGCCGACAGCCCTCCGTCGAGCGCTTCGGTCGCCTGACCGACTGCGATCCGACAGCCGCACCCACCCGGCTCAGGGCCCTCACGGGCCCCGACCTGCTTGTGCTTCACCGAGAGGACGAAACCGTGCGCGCATGGACCATACGTGGCGGACGCGAGGGGCAACTGGAGTCTGCAGCTCTCGAACAAAGGCTGATCATTGCTGGCTGGGAGGAACTCGGCGACCTCGGCTCCTGCGAAGCGATCGAAGACGTCGGTGCGCTCCTGGAACAGACGTATCCCGACGAAGGTCCAGGAACCTTGGCCAGCTGGAAGCACCAGCTGTGGCGCTTCCTGACCATGGACATCGACGACTTCGTCGTTATGCCCCGCAAGTTCCAGCAGATCATCGCGATCGGCAGGCTCACTGGCCCCTACGAGTACCGGGCCGACCAGCCGCCGAGCTACCGGCACGTACGTACAGTGGACTGGCTCGTATGGGACCTGGACCGGGCGGCAGTCAAGGGCGATCTCCGCGACAGCATGGGGGCATACCTCACCATCAGCGAGCTCACCCGCCGCGACGCCGTACGCCGCGTCACGGCCCTTGCCAAGGAGGGGCGTGATCCTGGATATACCGGGGCTGTTGACCCGCCGGCCGATATCGCCGGACTCGAAGCGGACGTCGCCGACGCCGGCACCCGGCAGCTCGCGGCTCGCGACCTCATCGGTCTGTGGGGCTGGTCCCGACGAACCGTCGGCGTCACCGAACTCGTGGACCAGGAGCTGGCCGCACGCGGCCTGACGGTCGAGCCACACTTCAATTCCGTCCGCCTCGACGACCTGGTCACGGTCTCTGCCACCGACGAAGACGTTGCCACCGAGGAAAGCGCCGACCCGGACAGCATCTCTCTCAACAGCCACTCTTCTTCCGCGAGTTCAGCGCGAAAGCCGGCTGCCGAGAAGGACCTTGGCTGGCGGATCGGAACCCTTCCCTTCGCCCGGGACGTGACCACTGTCTCCGTCGACGGCGATCTTGGACTCGCCTACCTCCACATGGTCGAAGCCGACTTCTCCCAGCTCCCCGTCGTCGACCGCAACGGACGCGCCAGGGGCGTCGTTACCTGGCAGTCGATCGCCCGGGCAAAGCTGACAGGCCGCGGTCACACTATCGCCGAGGTCACGGACCACGACGCCCCGACCGCTCGCGAACACGAAGAACTCTTCTCCCGCATCCAGGACCTCCGGCAACACGGCTTCCTCGTCATCGTCGACTCCGAGCACGTCGTCACCGGCGTCCTGACCGCTTCCGACATCGCCGACCAGCTCAAGCTCCGCATCGAGCCCTTCACCCTTCTCGAAGAGGTCGAACTTCGTCTTCGCCGCACTCTGAACCGCTACAGCCGCGAAGATCTCCCCACCCGGACGAAGAACATCCTTGAAAAGAAGGGTTTGATCACCCTGGGGGAGTACCGCCACGTCTTCCAGGAGGAGGGCCTGTGGAAGCAACTCAACTGGCCCTTCGACCAGCAGAGTTTTCTGGATCGTCTGGACGTGGTGAAGAAGTTTCGTGACAGTGTGGCTCACTGGGACGTCGATGCTCCGGAGGCGGAGCGCGAAGCGGTGGATGCCACCCGGCAACTTCTTCGGCTGCTCCAACTTGTGGCCTGAAGGGCGATCGCTCAGGTGCGCGTGCCGTTCGAGCTGTACGTGGACCTGAGCGTCGCCGACGCGCGGCAGATCTTCTACGACCGCAACGTGCAGGGTGTCGCCGTCGCGAAGAACCTGGCGATGTCCATGGATCAGCGCGACTTCGCCGCCCGCCTCGCGCACCGCGTCGCCGATGCCGTCAAGGTGGACATCGACGGCCGGCTCGTCCCGTTCACCAAGTTCATCAACGCCACCAAACGGCAGGTGGGGAAGGCCGAGCCCGAGGTCGTCACGCTGTCCGCGATGCGGGCACTCGTCATCACGGCGATCTACGGCAAGGTCGGGCTTTCCCGCTCGGCGGAGACCGTCCACGAGGACGAGTTGCCCGCGGCGGCGACAGCCGACCAGGTGGAGCAGTACGTCGTCCCGGCCTTGGCCCGCCTGATCGCCGAGCACGCCCAGCACTTCCTCTCGCGCAGCGCCCTCACCGCACCCGCGGCACTGGCCGGTCTCGGCATCGCTGTGCACCACACCACCCCGTGGGCCGACCCCTCGAACGCCATGAGCGCGGACACGCTAGACCGGCTTCTCGCCGGAATCCACTGGCAGCGCGAAGCGCGCTACTGGGACGGCGTAGCGGCGAAGGCCGGCACGTCCGGGCGCCTCAACTTCAGCGGCGGCGTGAAGGACTCCGGCGGACGCGTCGCGGACGCGCTCCTGTACCCGGGCACGGAGGCGGGCCGCCGGATCCGGGGGCAGTGAGCCCTTCGCGTTCCGGCTCTTTCCCGTCCCCGCGACGGGGCGCACTCCTGCACGGCCACGAACTGCTCAGCCACCCACCAGCAACTGGAGCACGCCATGAACACTCCCGACTTCCAGGGCCCCGGCCCTTACCAGGCGTCCGGATCCCACCAGGGTCCCTACTCCACCGCCGCCGTTCCGCCGGCGCTCCCGCCCCGCAAGCCCTCGCGGGCCAAGGCGTGGTTGACCCACGGGACGGCCGCCTTCGTGGCGCTGTTCATCGGTGTGGGTATGGGCGCGAGCGGCGACTCGGATGCGGAGCCGGGGGACGCGAAGGCGGGCGGGGCGGCAAAGCCGGGGCCGACCGTGACCGTGACCGGGGCGGCCAAGGCCCGTCCGGCGCCGACCGTCACCAAGACGGTGACGGCGAAGCCCAAGCCCCCGAAGAAGACCGAGGCCCCGGCCCGTCCACGAGCTTCAGCGGTGACGGTGAGTACCTGGTCGGCGAGGACATCGTGGCGGGGACGTACAAGACGGCCGGAGCCGACGGCTCGTTCGGCTGCTACTGGGAACGGGCCAAGGACGCGAGCGGGGAGTTCGGGTCGATCATCGCCAACAACAACCTGGAGGGCCCCGGCCGGGTGACGCTCAACAAGGGGGAGTACTTCAAGACGAGTCGGTGTGCGGAGTGGAAGCGAGCCGGTTGACCGGCCCGCACCGGGGTGCTCCACGAGGGCGGGACTGCTCAGCGGGCAGGGGTGCCCTTCAGCCCTTTCAGTCAGGCGTACTCGGGGAGCGGGAGTCGCCGTCCAGGTCACCGGACACGATGACCCTATTCCGTCACTTCCTCGTCGCGTACACGATGAGGTTGTCCACCGGGTGCCCCGCGGCGTCGAACGAACCGTCGCAGGTGATCAGCCGCAGCGCACGGGCCTCGGTCCTTCCGTAGACCCGTGAGGTCGGGAACGCCTTCTTGCTCGCCGTCTCCCGGCCGGTGACCTCGAAGTGGATCTCGGTGCCCCGGTCGTCGCGGACGGCGATGTCCGCGCCCTTGGCGATCTTCTTGAGGTCGTGGAACACGGCCCGGCCGTAGCGGGTGTCGTTGTGGCCGATCAGTACGGCGGGGCCCGGTTGACCGGGTACGGAGCCGCCGGTGTACCAGCCGACCGTCATGCCCTTGTCGGCGGGCGGCACCTCGACCGAGCGGTCGGGGTTGAGCCCGAGGCGCATGACCGCGCTGTTGATCCCGAGGGAGGGGATGGAGACATGGACGGGCGGCGAGGCGGACTTCGCAGACGAGGACCCGGACGTAGACGTGGACGCGGAGGCGGTTCCCGGGCCGGGGGCGGGAGTCCCGGTCGTGGCGGCCGACTCCGTGCTCCCGGCCGCGGCCGAGGACTTGGCCGGGGAGGCGTCGGAACAGCCGGTCAGCGCGATCAGCGCCGTCAGCGCGAGGCAGGCGTGCACCGGCAGCGCGGTGCGGCGGAGGAACTGGGGCGTGCGGGGCATGAGGAGGGACTCCAGAAGAGGTCGGCCGACGGCAGTGGCGCCGCCCTGATGCAGGACGGCGCCACTGCCGGATTGTCGACTGAGGGGTGGTCAGCCGTTGCTGCGGCCGGTGGAGCGGCGGCGCAGGACGACCGTTCCGGCACCCGCGACCAGGAGGGCCGCCACGGCGGAACCCATCACCGGGGCGGTGTTGTCACCGGACGTACCGGCCGGGCGCTCGCCCGCGGCGACTCCGCCGCGCGGCACGGTCGCCGGCCGGACCGCGGGTGCGGGCCTGTCGCCCGCGGCCACGCGGCCGCGCGGCGCGTCCGACGGGACGACGGAGGGGGCCGACGAGGGGGCCTCCGTCGAGGGGGCCTTGGAGGGTGCTTCGGTCGGCTTGGCGCTCTGTGACGGCGACGCGGGCGCGGCGGTGGGGGAGGAGTCGGCGAAGGCCGAGGTGGCGGGTA
Source organism: Streptomyces sp. NPDC091387 (assembly GCF_044756945.1). Lineage (NCBI taxonomy): Bacteria > Bacillati > Actinomycetota > Actinomycetes > Kitasatosporales > Streptomycetaceae > Streptomyces > Streptomyces sp. NPDC091387. The sequence goes on from NZ_JBIVTZ010000017.1 coordinate 141,788, forward strand.
CACATACCGCGCCTGCCGCGACAGCGGCAAGGACTGCGGTGCGCAAGGACGAGCGCAGGGACATGGATATGGCTCCGTTCCAGGTCGGCCCCGACGGCGCCGCGATGCGGAATCGCACCGCGGCGCGAGGCGTGCCGACAGGCTGTCCCGAAGTTATGAAGAGACTGTCAGAACGCTGTGGTCATCGCATCAGGGCTACCCGGAACCGCTCCCGGCGCCGTCGCGGTCGTCGCTCGAAAGGCAGTCGGCTGAGAGGCCGTCGGTCGGGCCGGCCTCCGTCGAACCGTCCCCGGGCGGGCCACCGCGGTCGGCCGGGAGGCGGAGTGTGAACACCGACCCCTGTCCCGGCACGCTCACCGCCGTGACCGAACCGTCGTGCGCCTCGGTGAGTTTCCGTACGATCGCCAGGCCCAGCCCGCTGCCTCCGGTACGGCGGCTGCGGGACTTCTCGCCGCGCCAGAAGCGGTCGAAGACATGACCGAGGTCCTCGGGCGGAATGCCGCTGCCCGTGTCGGTGACGTCCACCAGCACCGCTTCCCCGGACTCGGAGCCGTACGGACGCAGGGTGACCTTCCCGCCGGACGGGGTGTGGCGGACGGCGTTCGAGACCAGATTGCCGATGGCCTGGCGCAGCCGGACCGGATCGGCCGTCAGCTCCGGGACCGGGCGGCCCGGTGGCGCGGGGAGGACGGTCAGCGCGACCCCGGCCGTCTCGGCGCGGGCCTGGTGCGCGGCGGCGACCTGGGTCAGCAGGTCCTCGATCCGTACCGGTTCGGGGTGCAGCCGCAGCGCGCCCGCGTCGGCCTGGGCCAGGTCCTGGAGGTCGTCGATGATGTGCTGCAACAGCACGGCCTCCTCGTGCAGCGAGGCGATGAACGCCGGGTCCGGCTCGGCCACGCCGTCCTGCGCCGCCTCCAGCCAGCCGCGGATGTTGCTGAGCGGGGTGCGCAGTTCATGGGCGACATCGCTGACCATGGCCTTGCGCTGGGCCTCCAGCCGGGCGCGGTGGGCGGACATGTCGTTGAAGGTGGCGGCGAGCCGCCCGATCTCGTTGTCCGCGGCGACCAGCACGGGCACGCTGTCCTCGCCGTCCCGCATCCGCTGGGCGGCACCCGTCAGCGCGCGCAGCGGGCGTACGAGCCGTGCGCCCACGAGTACGGACGCGCCGACGGTGAGCGCGAGGACGAGCGCCGCGGTGCCCGCGATCCTGGCGGTGTTGGCCGGTGAGAGATCGAAACCGGGCACCGTGGTGCCACCGGTGTCGCTGATGAACAGCAGGGCGGGCGAGGCGACGTACGAACCGAGCTGTTCACGACGGGCCGTGCCGACACACGAGGCGATGGCCCGGCCGTCCTCGCCGTTGCCGACGGTGGGCGAGGGACGGGTCTCCGGAGAGACGCTGGGCGCGACCGTCCTGGGCGGGGAGGTCGGCACGGGACTGGGCGCCTCGCTCGGCGCCTTGCTGACGATCGTGTCCGCGGGCCGGGGCTCCGGCGCCTGCCCCCAGGACAGATCGAGCTTCAGGTCCACGCCGGCGCGGTTCTGGCGCTTCAGGCAGGCGTCGGCCAGCTGGTTGAGGGACTTCAGCGCCTTCTTCTCGGTGGCCGTCGGGCTGTCCAGGGCGTCGGTGGTGCAGCGAGTGCCCTGGAGACGGTCGGGGTCGTTGCCCACCACCTGGATCCGAGGGCGGCCGCTCGCGCTGCGGACCACGTCCGAGGCGATCCCGGAGTCGCTGAGGCAGGCCACGTTCCGGTCGGCGATCTGCTGCAACTCCTTGCGTTCCGAGGCGGGCAGGCGGAACGGTCCGACCGCTCGCGGATCGACCCGGTCGGCCGGAGCGCCGGAGGCGCCCGCGGTCTCGGCCGCCAGCGCGGTGTCCACCGACAGCGGGTCGACGATCGCCGAGGCCTGCGCCGGCAGCGCGGGCGACGACGCCGGGTCGGCCGAGTCGGCGAGCGCATCCCGCCGCTCCGTCGTCAGCGCGATCCGCCGGCCGGACCTCTTGGCCAGCTCACGCACCGTCCCCCCGACGTCCTCCCAGGTCGGGTGAGCCGCCGCGTAGCCGAGCAGGCTGTGGTAGATCCGGGCATCGGCGGTGAGGTTCTGCCCCTGCTCCTGCCGGATCGCGCCGGACGTCGTCTGGACGGCGAGCCAGGCGGTGGCAGCCACCGAACAGGCCGCCACCAGCGCGGATACGGTCAGCAGCCGGGCGAAGAGGCTCTTGCGCAACGGCAGCCGCGCCCGCCGCTCGGAGCCGGGGGAGGTGCTGTGCGCCCCGTCGTGGAGACGCGCTCCGCTATGACGACGCATGTGTCGCAGCCTTCGCCGGGTCCGTCAGCTTGTATCCGACGCCGAAGACGGTGAGCAGCCGGACCGGCCGACGAGGGGCGGGTTCTATCTTCTTGCGCAGGTTCATGACGTGCACATCGACCGTCCGGTCGCTGATGTACCGGTCGAAGCCGTGGAGTTCCGCGAGCAGTTGCTGCCGGGAGAAGACCCGGTCGGGCTCGGCCGCGAGCGCGGCGAGGATCCTGAACTCGCCGGGCGTGCAGTCCACGGCCTCGCCGCCGACCGACACCACGTGCCGGGTCGGGTCGACGACGAGCGTCCCGACCGTCAGCAGTGCGGCATCGGCCGGTTCGGCGCCGGTGGCGCGTCTGCTGCGGCGCAGCAGCGTACGGACCCGGGCCATCAGCTCACGCGGGCTGTACGGCTTGGTCACGTAGTCGTCCGCACCCAGATCAAGTCCGAGCAGCAGATCGTCCTCGGTCGTGCGGGCCGTCAGCATCAGTACCGGCAGCTCCCGGCACTCGGCGCGCAGGACACGCACCACATCCAGGCCGTCGGCACGGGGCATCATCACATCGAGGACCAGCAGGTCCGGCTCCCGGTGCCGGACCAGGTCGAGGGCCGCGAGGCCGTCGCCGGCGAGGGTGACGGAATGACCTTCCCGTTCGAGGTATCGGCGGAGGAGTTCGGCCTGCTTCTCGTCGTCTTCAGCGACGATCACGTTTGCGCACACGCGCTCGATCGTAGAGGGGTTCGAACCGCGGACGCCGACCTCTTGCTCCCGGTACCCGCGACCTGCTCTTGTGTACCCGCAGGTAACAGGTGTGCGCGGCAGGTCCGTGCGCGTGTGCACGGAGCAGTATCCGTACGTACGAGGCACGGCGTTCACGAGGGCGGTAACAGGGTGGAGCCGGTGGCGGAGCACGACATACGGGGCAGGCTGCCCGAGGGGCTCGCCGACGCGATACGGGCGACGGCCACGGAGATCGCGGCGCTGCTGCGCGACGCCCCTGACACCGGGCGGCCGGTTCCCAGGTCGGAGTGGACCGTGGGGGAGGCGGCGGCGCATCTCGCGCAGGCCAACCAGCTGATGGCGGAAGTGGCCGCCGGGCACGCACGCGACTACGGGGACGGCACCCCGCAGGGCCTGGCCGCAGCCAACGAGCGGGCACTCGCGGCGTTCGGCGAGCGCGACGGCGAGCCGCTGGCCGCGATGATCGTGGCGCAGACCGCCGCGTTCCTCGACGCGGTGGCCGAACACCCCGCGGACGAGGAGCTGATGACGCCGATGGGTCCGATGAACCGGGCGGTCCTCGGCTCGTACCTCCTGACGCACATGCTGGGCCACGGCTACGACCTGGCGCGGGCCCTGAGGCGCCCGCACATGGTCGACCGGCCCCGGGCCGGGCTGACCCTGCCCTTCCTCGTCCTGGCCATGCCCCGGGTGACCGACGCCGGGGCCACGGCGGGTCTCACCGCCCGCTACACGGTCCGGCTGTGGGGCGGCGACCGCTTCGGGGTGACCTTCACCGACGGCGCGGTGTCAGTGGGCCACCGGCCGCCGGACCGCCCTGACTGCACGATCTCCATCGAGCCGGTCACGTTCCTGCTGATGGCGCTCGGCCGTATCTCCCCGGTGGGCGCCATGGCCAGGGGCCGGGTCCTCGCCTGGGGACGCAAGCCGTGGCTCGGGCCGCGCTTCCCGGAGTACTTCACGGCGCCGTGACGCGGCGGGCGGTGACAGGCCTGCACCGGCTACCCGCCGCTGCCGCCTGCTCCCTCGGCCTCACCCGCGAGGCCGTGGGACTCCATGAGCTCATCGTGTGCGGCGACCACGTCCCAGGCGAGTACGGTGACCAGCTCCTCCCGGGTCGGTGTGCTGCCGGCGTGTGCGGCGTACAGCCGCAGGTCCCGTTGCGCGGAGGCCTTCTGGTAGAGCTCGCGTGCGAACCGGGCGTTTCCCACGGTGTCGGCCATCCTGCCGTCCACGATCGCCGTGCACAGGGAACCGAGGACATCGACGGCCCCGGCATCGGGCTCGTCGCCCTGGGAGGCCAGCACGGACCTGGCGATGCGGGCGAGTTCCTCGGCGGAGTACGAGGGGAAGTCGACGCGCGTGTTGAAGCGGGACACCAGACCGGGGTTGCTCGCCAGCAGACCGGCCATCTCCTCGCGGTAGCCGGTGAGTACGACGACGAGCCGGTCCCGGTCGTCCTCGGCCCGCTTCAGGAGCACCTGCACCCCCTCGTCCCCGAACGCGTCGCCGCCGCTGTATCCGCTGTTGGACAGGGCGTACGCCTCGTCGATGAACAGCACCCCGTTCAGCGCGGCGTCGATGACCTGGGTGGTCTTGATGGCCGTGGACCCGAGGTGCCGCCCCACCAGATCGACGCGCTGGGCCTCGATCACATGACCGGACCGCAACAGGCCGAGCCCGGCGAAGACCTTGCCGATGACGCGGGCCACCGTCGTCTTGCCGCCACCGTGATCACCTGGAACGTTCGTCAGGACAGCCAACCCCGGTCGTGGTGCGCGGTGTCGCACGGGGCGCCGCCGGACTCGGTAGATTGCATGCGCACGGTGGCAGCGGCGGTGCCGGGGAGGGCGCACCGCGCGGAACACCGGGAACGGGGAGTGCGCGACATGCTGGATCCCATCTCGCTGACGGCCGTTACGGCGGTGCTCGGTGCGGTCGGCTCGGGAATGGCCAACGAGGCCGGAAGGTGGGCGTGGGAGTCGACGGGCGGATTCGTCCGCCGCATCGCCGGCCGTGAGGTCCCGGCGCCCACCGCACCGGACGAACTGGACGCGGTGGCGCGCATGGTGTCCGACCGGCTCCGCCGCGACCCTCGACTCGCCTCCTCGTGGACGGCGTTCGCGAACCGGGTGAGCGGTGACGGCCGGGGGCCGGGAGCGGACTTCCCACCCGCCGCCGGACAGCCGGGCCTCCCCGCCTCGATCAGGTTCTTCACCGACCGCAAGGAGGCGTTGAAGAGCCTCGACCGCGAGGCGTCGCGCCGTGCGGACGGAACCCCGAGGCTGGCCCTGGTGCACGGCGCCGAGGGCATGGGCACCAGCACGCTGGCGGTGCACTGGGGAGTGCGCCAAGCGGCCATGTTCCCGGACGGGCAGCTCTACGCGGACCTGGCCGGCGGCACCGCTGCCGCACGCGACGCGGGCACCGTACTGCGCAGCCTGCTGCGCCAACTCGGTGTGCGGGACGAGGAGATGCCGACCTCGGCCGGAGAGCTGAGCGAGTTCTTCCGCCGCTGCGTGGCGGACCGGAAACTGCTGATCGTCCTGGACCATGTGCACTCGGCCGCCCAGATCCGTCCGCTCCTCACCTCCGCGCCCGCTGTGTTCATGATCGTGGTGGCCCGTCGTCCGTTCCCCGGCCTCGACGCGGTCCGCGTTCCCGTCGGCCCGCTGACGGACAAGGACGCGGTACGTCTGCTGACCCAGCTCCTGGACAAGCCGGCCGTCAACGCGGCCCGCGCCACCCTGCCCTCCGTCCTCGCCCGGTGCGGCGGATCGCCGTACGCCTTGCGCGCGGCGGCACCCCGCCTCACCGAACCCGCGTCCGGCCAGGCCGCCGGCGCCGACCCGGTACGGGCGGCGGCGCAGGACACCTACCGCTCGCTGGACGCGGGGACGGCGAAGCTGTACCGCCTGATGTCCGTACGCGACTGGCCCGCCCTCGACGCCGCGGTGGCCGCGCACGCGACCGGCACGACGCCCGAGGACGCCGCCCGACGACTGGACGAACTGGCGGAAGGGCTCCTGCTGGAGCACACCACCACCGCTGACGGCCAGGCCCGCTACCACTACCGCCCCGCGGTCCGCGGACACGCCGAGGCCGTGGCCGTACAGGAGGACGGCATCGCCGCGTGCTCGGCCGCGATGGCCCGAGCCCTGCGCTGGTACGTCCGCCTGTCGACGTCCGTGGCGCATCAGGCACTGCCGGAGAGCTGGCGGGTCCCGGCACCCTCGGCCCAGGGAACCCCGGCGTTCGAAACCCCGGCCTTCGGGAGCCGGGGCGAGGCGCTCGACGCCCTGATCGCCGAGTGCGGCAACCTGATCCAGGCCGTCCACTGCGCCGAGGAGTCGGGCGACCCGGCCTCGGCCGTACGGCTCTGCCGCTCCCTGTGGCCGCTCCAACTCAAGGCCGGCCGCCACGAGACGCTGCTGCCCGCACTGCGCATCGGAGCACGGCTCGCCGACACCCACCTGCCGGGAACGGCGGACGCGGGAGCACTGCACGCCCAACTCGCGCACACCCTGACCGAGCTGCGCCACTGGGACGAGGCGGAGGCGGAAGCACTCGCGGCCGCGCGGGACGAGGAGGCGGCGGGGCACAAGCGGGGCCACGCGTCGGCGACGGAGTTCCTCGGACTGCTGCGGCTGCGGCAGTGGCGGTTCGAGGAGGCCTACGCGTGCTTCGAGGCGGCGGACGCCGTCCTGCTCACGATGGACGCTGAGGACGAAGGAACCGCCGACGTCCCCCGCGCACGTGCCCTGCTGGAACGCCACCGGGGCCGGGCCCTGCGCGGCCTCGGGAGGTTCGAGGAGTCCCGGGACCGGCTGGGGGCGGCACTGAGTCACTTCCGGGAGCAGGGGGACACGTACAACACGGCCCGGACCCTGACCGACCTGGCCGAGACCTGGCTGGACGCGTCGGACACCTCGGCCGCCCGCCCGCTGATCGAGGCGGCGATCACGACGCTGAGCGGTCAGAGCGCCGAGTACCACGTGGCCCATCTGCGGTCCATGCGCGAGCGCTGCACGGCCGAGGAGTGCGGCACCGGCTGAAGCGCGTCACCCGCGGTGGAGGCCGGCGACCCGTACTCGTACCCGTACCCGGCGGGCCCCGACGCGGACCGCGAACCCGCCGTCAGCCACCAGCTTCGCGAGCCGCGTCGCCGTGACATCGCCGCCGGCCTCCCCGGCCCCCAGCAGTGCGTGGAGAGCCGAGGCGGCGGCAGCGGGGTCCACCGCGGCCTCCGGCGAGGACAGCAGACGCAGCGGCTCCCCGCCCCGCGGCCGGACGACACACTCGGCAGGACCGACCGTGAAGGCGGCCAGCGCACAGCCGGGATGCCGCTGCAGCACCTCCTCCGTCCAGACGGCCGGAGACCCGAAGCGAGGATCGTCGGGCAGGCCGTCCCGGAAGATGACATCGGCCAGCCTCAACTGGTCCACGTCGCGGGTGTCCTCGTGCACGGCGATGTGCACCTCCCCGCCGGCGCACGCGGCGGCCGGCGGGGAACCCGCCCAACGGGTCACCACGACCTCGCCCGGCCGCGGCACCCGGGTCAGCACATGGAGGGGAGCCGTGACGGACACGGGCTCATGGCCGGGCAGCGGCAACGGGTCCAGCGAGGCGGGCCAATCCGGCTCCGCCGCACCCATCATCGAGTAGAACAGGGTCCGCAGCCGGACCGCGGCCTCGCCCGGCACGGAGGTCGTGTACGCGGCGGGCCCCGGCAGCGGCCGATGGTCCTCGATGAGCCGGTCGATCTGCTCGCGCAACGGCCCACGGGGATCGAGCCGGGGCGCCTCCCGCATGAAGTCGGAGACCGGTGCCCCGGGATCGAGTTCGTGCAGCGGAGCCGCCGCCAGCAGTACCGGAGTGCCGAGCGCCGCCGCGTAGAAGGTGACGGACCCGTGGTCCCCGACCACCGCGTCGGCCGCCACCAGGGCCTGCCGCCACCCCTCCAGCGGATCGATCAGCACCAGCCCGCGGCGCCGCGCCCGGTCGAGCCAGGCCCGGACCTGACCGGGACCGTGGCCGTGCCAGATGTTGGGGTGCAGGACGGCGGCGAACCGGTACTCGTCCACGGGGAACTCGCGTGCCAGCCGAGGCAGCAGTGCGGGCAGCAGGTCGTCGCCGCCCGCGCCGCCGTCCCCGAAGAAGGACTCCGGATTCCAGGTCGAGTTGAGGACGATCAGCCGCTGTCCCGCCCGCACTCCGAGCGCCCGGCGGAACCGCTCGCGGTAGGGACGGGCGCCGAGTACCCGGTCGAAGCAGGGATCACCGGCGAGCACGGCGGTCGGCGCGGCCTCGGGGCACGCGGCGCGCAGCCGGTCGCACTGCTCGGGATGGGAGAGGACGAGGGCGTCCGCGATGGGCACGCCATTGGCCAGGACCCACTGCGGAGCCTGCCCGAACACGGGCGCGGGATCGGCTCCCGTCCCGGTCCCCGCCCCCGCCCCCGATCCGGTGTCCGGTGTCCGGTGTCCGGTGTCCGGTGTAGCCAGCCTCTTAGTGTATCCGACACCGTGCGAAAGGACCGTCAACTTGCCACGTAGAAGCTCCAGTTGGCCCCCGAAGCTGGCGGAGACGGCCAGGTCGACCGGCGTCTCGACGGCCTGTTCCCAGGGCAGCACCGGCACTCCGGTGCCGGCCAGGAGTTCGGCCGTGCCGGCCGAGAACGCGGAGGACTCCGGGCAGGTGGCGAGGAGCTGAATCCGCAGATCGCCGTCGAAGAGCGGCAGCACGTCGAGGAGCCGGGTGGCGGAGGTCACGTTGTGCACGACGACCAGCACCCGCAGACACTTCCCACGTGTGGCCCACCGCGCGGCACCGTCCCCGACCGGCACCCGCACCCATCCGGCCCGCTCCTGTGCCACCTGCGCCCCGCCCCCTCGGCTCACGGGCCGCGCGAATGCCCGGCCGACCAGCCACGATAGCCAATCGGTGCCGACGGCAGGCGCGACCGGGGAAGACGGTCCGCCCTTCCGCGTCAGGCGGCCATGGCCACGGAAGTCCTGCCGAGCGCCCCGGCCCGGGACCGGCCGGCCCTCCGCTCCCCGAAGACCACCACCCGCAGCAGCGCGAACCGGCCGACCCCGGCGAGCGCCGACGCCGACAGGTACACACTCTGCTCGACCAGCGCCGACGGCTCGGCCCGGAACGCGTACAGGCAGAGCAGCGCCCCGGTCGTGAAGGCGTAACTCACGGCGACGGTCAGCCCGGACTGAAGGTGGACGCCCCATCCCCGGCGCCCGCTCCGGAACGAGATCCGGCTGTGCAGCTCGGTCGCTATCACCGTGGACACGACCGTCACCAGAGCGTTCGCCACGGCCAGTGGCATCCGGTCGTGGAGCAGGACCAGCACCCCGCTGGAGGCGACCCCGACCCCACCGCCGCAGACCACGAAGCGCACGAAGGCCGCGACAAGCGCGCGATGCGTGCGCGTCGGCTGAGGGGTTGGGGCGGTCACGAAATGCCTCCGGAGGCTGTGTGTGGGGCGATACGAAGATCTCACCCCAGAACCTACGGACCCGTCGTCCTCCCCACGACCCGGTTTCTCCCCGACTTTCCTGGGGGTTGTCCCCCAGGGGACCTATGGGGACTTCAGGGGGGCCTATGGGGGCCTGGGCGACAACTCATTCCCCGGAGCGGTCGAGTCGGGCCCCGCGTCCCTCGCGCACGCACCGTACGGGTCAGCCCGCCTGCACCGACGGGACGTGGGAGGAAAGGAATCCGGTGCGGAGCGCAGTGGCGCCGGACTCCGCGAGCCAGTCCGCGAAGGTGCGCAGCCCGGGGTGCACCACGCGCAGTACCTCGATGTCGGCGTGCCAGCGCGCACCGGCTGCCCAACGTTCCCTGACGTGCGCGATCCCGGGGCTGAGCGCGGCGGCCTCGTCGTGGGTGAGCTGCTCGTAGCGCACGGTCGTGCCGGTCGCTTCGGTGATGGCGGCGACCGCCTGTGCCGGGGTCGGGGCGTCCCCGGCCAGTTCCAGTGTCCGGCCGGCGAACCGGTCGGGGTCGTCGAATGCCAGCGCGGCGAACTCCGCGATGTCCTCCAGTGCGATGACCTGGACGGGCTCGTCCGGCGGGAAGACGTGGCGGTGCACACCGTCGACGATGCCGTCCATGCCGATGTCCCACGACGCGAGGAAATTCGACATGAACCGCACCGGCCGCAGCACCGTCACCAGAGGGATCCGCTCGCGGAGGTAGCGCTCTGTTCGTTCTTTGCCCTCAGCCGCGGCCAGCCCGTCCCGGGTGGACGCGATGCCGGTGAACACGACGTGCCCGACTCCGGCGGCGGCCGCGGCATCCGCGAGGGCCCGGCCGCGGACGAATTCACGCTCCACGTCGGTGCCGGCCGGCCTGTACGCGACGGGCGGCACGGCGAACAGGGCCGAGGCCCCCTCCAGCGCCGCCGGCAGACTCGACGGGTCGTCGAAGTCGCCCCGGGCGAGCTCGGCCCCGGCGGCCCGCAGCGCGAGGGCGGCGGGTGCGGTCGTGTCACGTACGACCGCACGCACCGGTCTGCCGGCCGCCAGGAGACGACGTGCGGTGGCGCCGCCCTGCTTGCCGGTCGCGCCGGTCACGGCGACGAGTCGGTCATCGGGACGAGCTCCGTTACCGGACGCGGGGTCTGACGGGTGAACAGCCATGTCATCCTCCGCCCCGGGGGTTTCGGGGGCACGGTCGGCATGGCGGCCCCGGGGACGATGTGGAATCCTGCACCCGGTTGAGTCGGACGGACAAGGGATTACGTGACATGGCTCCTGCTCCCCCTCCCCCTGACACCGGCCGGGCGGACGCCCGGCGCAACCGCGCGAAGGTGCTCGTCGCCGCCGTGGGCGCGTTCACCGTGCAGGGACTCGACGTCTCGCTCAGCGAGATCGCACGGCAGGCGGGGGTCGGCACCGGCACGGTGTACCGGCACTTCCCGAGCAAGGAGACCCTGCTGGAGGCCGTGCTCGTCCAGCACTTCGAGGACCTGGTCGCCGCCGCCCGGCGATGGGCCGCCCAGGCCCCTCCCACCGCGGCATTCTTCGGGTTCCTCCTGGAGACCATCGACAAGTCCGCAGGGCGCAGGCACGTCTGTGACCTCGTGAGCACCGACACCAGCTGGCCGCGTCCGTTGCTCGCCGCGTCGGGTCACCAGTTCCAGCAGGCACTGGCCGAGCTGCTCCGCGCGGCCCAGCGGGCCGGCGGAGTCCGCGCCGACATCGGCTCGGACGACGTCGCCGTACTCATTGTCGGGTGCGCGACGATGCGGGCCGCCCATCGGGACAGCGCCGGGGGAGTCCGCATGGTCCACCTGGCGCTGGAGGGTCTGCGGGGGCCGGCTTCGGTCACGGAAGGGCATGCGTTTCGTTACGGACCCGGCAGGCGTCACGCAATGAGGACGCGGTGCGAGGAGTGCGGGGCCGAGTTCGAGGCCAAGACCGCGGGGCGCCCGGCACGCTACTGCGGCGCGACGTGCCGGCAGCGGGCCCATCGCCGTCGCCCCGGATGACGCGGCACCTCTGGGGCAGGGGAACAGTCGGCTCCGACCGACCGCGAGTCCCTCCCGATCGCGGTCAGGAGGGACTCGCGTCAGCCAGGGGGAGGGCAACCTCGACGCGAAGGCGGGCTGCCGGACCGTGACTCAGCCGTGGTCACCGCTGCCGGCGCGCCCCATCTGCCTGATGTGCTGCCTGGCCGCTGTTACCGCGTGGGGTCAGCCGCAGTGGTCCGCCTTCTCCTCATCGGTCATCGCCCGGGTGTGCTGCGTCTTGGTGCTCGGCGCGTCCGGCATCGGGCCCGTCGCGTCGAAGGGCACGTACCAGTAGTAGTGGCCGTAGAAGCGGTCCGGGAAGTGCAGCTCGTACGTACCGCTCACGTGCTGCATCTGGGCCTCGCGGGTCACCCAGCCGACCTCGCCCGGCCGGACGTTCACGGCCGTCAGCTCCGACTCGGTGTGTGAGGTCTCCCAGGTGTGCCCGTAGGTGGCCGTGATGCTCATCTTGAAGACGAGCGAGAAGCCGTACTCCGCGGTCAGGGAGACGCCGACGCTGTTGGACTCGCCCGTCGTGTCCGACCAGCCGACGGTGGAGGTCTGGCTGTCCGGGGTGCAGTTGAAGGCGGAGTCACCCACCTGGTGGGCCTCGCCCATCGATATCTCGGGCGCCCCGTCGGGGTGGAACACGCAGCTGTCGGTCCCGTTGTCGCACTTGTCGAGCAGTTCACGGATGGTGGGCTGATCCTCGGCGAGGGCGGTGCCGGGAGCGACCAGGACGGCGCTGCCCGCGGTGACGAGCGCCGCCAGAAGCAGAGGGAGCCGGATTTTCACTGTCATGGGTGATCTCCGTGGGGGTGATCGTGCCTGTGGGGGGAGGGGGGACGGGAGTGCCCGGTGGGGCGGGCGGTCAGCTGAAGCCGATGGACTGGGTGCGGTCGTTCATGAACGACCCGATGGCGGGGCTGTTGTCCTCGAACGGGCCGTCCCGGTCACCGTTCAGTCCGGGCTCCGGGTAGAGCCAGAGCGCGCAGCCGCCCCAGGGCTGCACGGAGGAGATGCGGTTCTTCCAGTCGTCCCCGAGGTCGAACTGGAAGTTGACCCAGCCGTCCTTCACGCACGGCTCGGCGCCCCAGACGGTGAGGGACGCCCCGCCGTACTGCTCTTCCTCGAAGAAGGTCCCCTGGATGACTCCGTCCTGTGCCTGGTCGGCCATTCGGGCCCGGAACGCGTCACTGCGCACCGCTTCGGTCGCGGAGCGTGGTGCCCCGGTGATCCGGCCGCCGCTGGCGGCCTCGATGGCCTCCGTGAATGTCCGGTAACAGTGCTCACTGCCGTACGTCGCATGCACCGTGCAGTGCGGGGCGCCACCGTCGCCGGTCAGTGGTCCGGCCGTGTCCCGGACGGCCGCGCCGGCTGTCGGAGCGACGGCGGCGGCCGAGAGCAGCAGGGCCGCGGTCAGGATGCCGGAGGTACGTACGGATCTTGCACGCATAGGCAACATCGCTTTCCTGAGGGTCAGTTGGCTCCCCGCGCCTTTCCGGGATCGCTCACGGCAAACCGGCCCGGCCGCTCTCTTTCTCGCCACCATGCCGACCGCGCGGCCCGGCACCGGCTCCGCAGCATCCGTGCGTACCCGGCCGCGGCGGCGGAGGCCTGGGTTCGGGCTGCGCGCGGGAGCCTCCACCCACCCGTCTCCGATTGTTCGGCCGAACGCCACCACGTGCACACTGCAAGGGTCTTCCATGGCCCCTACCGATTCTGGAACACTCCAGTCGCTTTCGCCCTTACGTCCCCTCACCCCACAGAGGCCCTCACTCATGGCAGAACTGAACCGTCGCCGCCTCCTGCAGCTCGCCGGAGGCACGGTCGCCTTCTCCGCGTTGTCGAGCAGCATCGCCCGTGCCGCGTCACTGCCCGCGAAGGGCCGTACAGGCACGCTCAAGGACGTCGAGCACATCGTCGTACTGATGCAGGAGAATCGTTCCTTCGACCACTACTTCGGGACCATGAAGGGTGTGCGCGGTTTCGGTGACCCGCGTCCGGTCACGCTGCCCAGTGGGAAGCCGGTGTGGCACCAGAAGGACGTTCTCGGCAAGGAAGTGCTGCCGTTCCGGCCGCCGGCCGACGATCTCGGGCTGCAGTTCCTCCAGGACCTGAACCACGACTGGGCCGGCGGTCACCGGGCGTTGAACAAGGGCGCGTACGACCAGTGGGTGCCGGCCAAGACCGCCACGACGATGGCGCACCTCAACCGTGAGGACATCCCGTTCCATTACGCGCTCGCCGACGCGTTCACCGTCTGCGACGCGTACCACTGCTCGTTCCTCGGCTCGACCGACCCGAACCGCTACTACCTGTGGAGCGGGTACACCGGCAACGACGGCACCGGCGGCGGGCCCGTGCTGGGCAACGACGAGACGGGGTACGGCTGGAAGACCTACCCCGAGCGGCTGGAGGAGGCCGGGGTGTCGTGGAAGGTCTACCAGGACATCGGCGACGGGCTCGACGCCGCCGGCTCCTGGGGGTGGATCGACGACGCCTACCGGGGGACCTACGGCGACAACTCGCTGCTCTACTTCAACAGTTATCGCAACGCCAAGCCCGGCGATCCCCTCTTCGACAAGGCGCGCACCGGTACCGACGTCAAGAACGGTGACGGGCTCCTCGACGACCTCAAGGCCGACGTCCGGGCCGGGACGCTTCCCCAGGTCTCGTGGGTCGTCTCGCCCGAGGCCTACAGCGAGCACCCTAACTGGCCTGCCAATTACGGCGCCTGGTACATCTCGCAGGTGCTGGACGCGCTGACCTCCGACCCCGAGGTGTGGGGCCGGACCGCGCTCTTCGTCACCTACGACGAGAACGACGGATTCTTCGACCACGTCGTGCCGCCGTTCGTCCCGTCCGGGGCCGCGCAGGGGCTCTCCACCGTGGACACCTCCGCCGACCACTTCCCCGGCGACCTCCGTTACGCGGCCGGGCCGTACGGCCTCGGCCAGCGCGTGCCCATGACGGTCGTGTCCCCGTGGAGCACCGGCGGGTTCTCGTGTTCGGAGGTCTTCGACCACACCTCCGTGATCCGGTTCATGGAGGAGCGCTTCGGCGTGCACGAGCCCAACATCTCGCCCTGGCGGCGCACCGTCTGCGGCGATCTGACCTCGGCCTTCGACTTCAGCCGTACCGACACCGCGCCCGTCTCGCTGCCCTCCACGGACGGATACGCGCCGCCGGACAACGGCCGGCACCCCGACTACGTACCGGTGCCGCCGGTCTCCGGCAGTGTGCCGAAGCAGGAGCCCGGCTCGCGGCCCACCCGGCCGCTGCGGTACGCGCCCCTCGTGGACGGGGCGGCCGACCCGGCCTCCGGTAAGTACCGGCTGACCTTCAGTGGCGGCGACGCGGCCGGGGCGCAGTTCCTGGTGACGTCGGCGAACCGCACCGACGGACCCTGGACCTACACCACAGAGGCGGGCAAGACGCTCGCCGACAGCTGGAACACGGCCTACTCGAAGGACGTGACCGACCTCACCGTGCACGGCCCGAACGGGTTCCTGCGCGCTTTCCGGGGGCCCGGAAAGGCGGCAGGGCCGGAGGTGACCGCACGTCATGACCCGTCGAGCGGAGGACTCGAACTGACTTTCACTCATGCTGGTACGAGGACAGTCCAGTTGACCGTGCGGAACGCGGACACCTATGGCGGCGGGGCGCAGACCTTCGCGGTGCGTGCGGGGGCGACCGTGAAGCACGCCGTTGACCTGCGAGGGAGCCGGCGCTGGTACGACATCACGGTGGTGTCGGACGCGGACGCCACGTTCCTGCGGCGGTTCGCCGGGCACGTCGAGACGGGCAAGGCAGGAACGAGCGACCCGGGCTTCGTCACCTGCTGACCGAGCCCGACGGAGTGGCAGGTGAGGGGCAAGGGGGCGCGGGTCGGGTTCGGCCCGCGCCTGCGCCTCCCCTGACCGTCCGTCGGCTGTGCGTGCGCCGTCCGTCGGGGTCTGTCCCACGGGTGCGTTAGGGTTTTCGTCGGGTCATGAGTTCCAGCGCGCAGCCCCGGCTGGCTGGACGGCACCCCGCTCCGCTGCGGGTGCTCCGGGTGACGACCTGCCCCGTGCGCGAGGTGCGGGGAACAGCGGACCGCGGTGCAGAGCGCTCGGGGTCCATCATCCCCGGAAGGCGGGACCCACCATGCTGCGTCATCTCACCGAGAACGGCTCCGTGCGGAGCGACGGCTGCGACCGGTACGCCGCAGGCCACCAGGTGCACTGGATCCATGCCAAGAAGTGCCGGCAGGAGCCCGGCCAGGCCGTCGAGATACTGCTGACCGCCGGTGACGTCCGGGACGACGGGTGGGTCGAGCTGCGTGCCGCGTTCGACTACGCGGGCGCCCTTCCAGCGGTCTGGACGCACTCTCCGGACGTGCTGCGGGAGACACTCGCCGGTCATCGCGGACGCGTGTACTGGCTGTCCCGGTGGCACGCGCTGAAGCTGGTGGACGGAGAAGACCCGGCCGCCGCGCTCGTCAACGTCGCCCTGGAGGGCGGCGATTTGTGCGATGCCCAGGGTTCCGGGCGGTCGTAGTCCGGGTCCGGCCGGGCGCGCTGGCCGCCCACCGGCTCCGGGTGGCCGGGGCGGTACCCGCAGATGTTGGTCAATTGTGCGCAGATGTCGGCCAGTTGCTTCGCTCTGACTGCACATTTGATCGCCGTTGACCGCTGTGGCATCACATAAAATCCTTATAGTGGGCGTGCGTTGATCGCACGATCGTGACGCGTGAAGCTTCCGCCACAGGAGTCAGGACGATGACGCGCCCATCCTCCGCACGGCCCGAGCCCGCCTCGCCCCCTCCGGAGTGCCCCGCACACACGAGGCCCGGGGCCGTGCCGCTCGGCGGCCCCTCGTTCCAGACCGAGCCACAGGCCGTCTACCGCGCCATGCGCCGTGATCACGGGCCGGTCGTCCCCGTGGAGCTGCCGGGCGGGTTCCCCGCCTGGCTGGTCATCGGATACCGCGAACTCCATCAAGTCACCAGCGACGGCGAGCTGTTCCCGCGCGATGTCGGTCTGTGGAACCAGTGGGAGCACATCCCCGAGGACTGGCCGCTGCTGCCCATGGTCGGGCGGCCGCTGCCGTCCATCTACTTCAGCGCGGGGGACGAGCACCGGCGCCACGCCCGGATGGTCGGACCCGCCCTCGAAGGGGCCGATCCGTTCGAGATCCGCAACCACTGCGAGGAGCTGGCCGACCGGCTGATCGACGCCGTGTGCAGCCGGGGTGCCGCCGACCTCGTCGCCGACTTCTGCGAGCCCTTACCCGTGCTCGTCCTCGCACGGCTGGTCGGGTTCCCCGATGACGAAGGCGCCCATATCGCGCAGGTGTTGAAGGACCTGGCCGACGGTGGTCCGGGCGCACAGGAGGCCCATCTGCGATTCGGGGAGCACATGCGGCGGCTGGTCGCCGCCAAGCGGGCCGAGCCCGGGGACGACGTGACCTCCCGGATGCTCGCCTTCCCCGAGGCGTTCACCGACGAGGAGTACATGCTCGACCTGATGGCCATCACGGCCGCCGGGCACCTCACCACCGCTGACTGGATCAGTAACTCCCTGCGGCTGATGCTCACCGAGGACGAGTTCGCCGAATCGATGGCGGGCGGGCGGCGCAGCGTGGCCGAGGCCATGAACGCGGTGCTCTGGGAGGACGCGCCGACGCAGATCCTCGCCGGACGCTGGGCCGCCCGGGACACCCAGCTCGGCGGGCAGCGGATCAGGGCGGGGGACATGCTGCTGCTCGGGCTCGGCGCCGCCAACACCGATCCGCTGATCAGGCAGAGCCTGTCCGGCAGCGCTGCCTCCGCCCAAGGGGGCAACGGCGCGCATCTCGCCTTCAGCCACGGCGAGTACCGGTGCCCCTTCTCCGCTCAGGAGATCGCCGAGACCATCGCGCGTACCGGCATCGAGGTGCTGCTCGACCGGCTGCCCGACCTCGAGCTGGGCGTCGCCGTCGCGGACCTCGTACGGCGGCCCTCCGCGTTTCTGCGCGGGACGACCTCGCTCCCCGTCCGGTTCACCCCCGTTCGTACGACAGGAGACCTCTCGTGACCTGCCCTCACGCCGCCGCGCACACAGCTGCCCCGGACCGCGGGACCGTTGTCATCGACCCCATGGTCCAGGACCTGGACGGTGAGACGGCGCGGCTGCGCGACGCCGGGCGGCTCGCCCGGATCGACCTGCTCGGCATACCCGCCTGGACCATCACCCGGTATGCCGACGCACGTGAACTCCTCGTCGACCCGCGGCTGGTGAAGGACATCGACGCCTGGGGGCTGTGGCAGAGCGGCGAGGTGACGCGTGAGTGGCCGCTCATCGGGATGATCGACGCCGGGCGGTCCATGTTCACCGTGGACGGCGCCGAGCACCGGCGGCTGCGGACCAAGACCTCCCAGGCGCTCACGCCCCGCCGGCTGGAGGCCATCAGGCCCGACATCGAGAAGTTCACCCAGGAGCTGTTGGACGCACTCGCCGACGGCGGCAGGGACGGGGCCGTCGTCGACCTCAAGTCGGTGTTCGCCCAGCCGCTGCCGATGCGGGTCGTCGGCATGCTGATGGGCGTGGACCCCGCCGAGAACGCCATGCTGACCAGGCAGTACAAGGCCTTCTTCTCGATGCTCACCCCGCAGGACGAACGGCTCGCCCTGCTGGCCGAGTTGGACGTCTTCTACTCAGGGCTCGTGCGGGAGAAGGCGGCACGCCCCACCGATGACCTGACCTCCGGGCTGATTCTCGCGGAGGAGGGCGGGGAGCCCCTCACAGAGGAAGAGGTGGTGGGCAACCTCAAGGCGATGGTCGCGGCCGGCCACGAGACCACCATCGGGCTCATCCTCAACGCCGTACGAGCCCTCCTGGCGCACCCGGAACAGTTGCGGATGGTCCTCGACGGGGAGGTCTCCTGGGAGACCGTGATCGAGGAGACGCTGCGGTGGGACACCCCGACCACCCATCTGCTGATGCGGTTCGCCACCGAGGACATCCAGGTGGGTGACGACGTCATCGCCAAGGGCGAGGGCGTGGTCATCTCCTACCGGGTGATCGGCCGGGACCTCGAGCAGCACGGCGCCGACGCGGACGCCTTCGACATCACCCGCCCCACCCCCATCCGGCACATGACCTTCGGCCACGGCCCGCACATCTGCCCCGGCGCCGCGCTATCCCGGGTCGAGGCGGGGATAGCCCTGCCGGCTCTCTTCGGGCGCTTCCCCCGGCTGCGGCTCGCGGTGCCGGACGCGGACATCCGCAAGCTTCCGGTGATGACGCAGAACGACATGGAGGCCTTCCCCGTACTGCTCGACGCCTGAGTCCGGGCAACGCCGCGGGGCGACATCCCCACCGGGGCCGGCCGGCGGCGCGCGTACTGTGGCCGTCATGAAAGTCCGCTTCGGAGCGGGACTCGGCGCCGGGTCGCCCCTGCCGGATTTCAGCCGGATCGTCGACCGTCTCGAACGTGACGGCTTGGATTCCCTCTGGCTGTCCGAGCACATCCGCTCGGACGCCGTCGACCCCCTCATCGTAATGGCCCACGCCCTGTCCCGGACCACCCGGCTCAAGGCCGGCACCTCGGTGACGGTGCTGCCGGGCCGTCACCCGGTGCTGATCGCCGCGCAGTTGGCCTCGCCGGCGGGCCTGGCGCCCCGGCGGGTGCTGCCGGTGTTCGGGCTGCAGCCCGCCCGGCCCGGCGAACGAGAGCTGTTCCCCGCGCCGGAGGGGCGGCGCGGGGCGCTGTTCGACGAGTCCCTGGACCGGTTCGAGACGGAACTGCTGCCCCGGCAGAACTGAGGCCCCTGGGCACCGGCGTCGCGGCGCCCGCAGGCGCGACGGCCCGCCTCAGCACCCTCCGGCCGCCTCGACGTGGCGGGGATCGGGCGGCCGGCGGCCGGTCTCTGCCCGGCGCGGCGTCTTCCTTCCCCTGTGCTTCCGGTACGTCCGCGGCCACTGCGCCACCGTCTCCGGCCTCCTGCTCCTCCCGCTGCCTACCGCCACCGCCGTCCTGCGCAGCGGGCACGCGAAGCCCGCGCTCCTGCTCGGCGCCGGACTGCTCACCCTCGGCACCGCCGCGACCCCCGCGGGCCTCCCGGACCGCTGACGCACCGGTCCCGCCGATGTCCAGGGCCGGCCGTCCGGCATATCGTGGCGGTAGCCGGACGACGGCCGTCATGGTCGGCAGCGGCGCGGAACAGGGCGTGAACCAGCGAGTCGAAGCGCTTCGACTGAACTATGGACACGTTGTGCGTGTGGGTCTAGGCTCGCACCATCTGTGTATGTCACAGCCAAATGATGGGAAGTCGAAGCGCTTCGCCACATCTGGCCGAGCCTGCCGGTGCAGGCCGGTATGCGTGCCGGTGTCCGACGTCGTTCTGTGATGGAGAGCTGAATGGTCACCCTTGCCGAGGTCGCACAGCACGCCGGAGTCTCCGCGAGCACGGTGAGCTACGTCCTCAGTGGGAAGCGGTCCATCTCGGTACCCACCCGGGAGCGGGTGGAACAGAGCATCAAGGAACTCGGATACCACCCCAACGCGGGTGCGCGGGCGCTCGCCAGCAGCCGGTCGAACATCATCGCGCTCATGGTGCCGCTGCGTACCGACATGTACGTTCCCGTGATGATGGAGATCGCCATCGCGGTCGCCACCACGGCCCGTACCCATGGGTACGACGTCCTCCTGCTGACGGGCGAGGAGGGTCCCGCCGCCGTACGCCGGATCGCCGGCAGCTCGCTCGCCGACGCGATGATCCTGATGGACGTCGAACTGCACGACGAACGGCTGCCGCTGCTGCGCGAGACCGACCGCGCTGCCGTGCTCATCGGACTGCCCGCCGACACCGACGGCCTCACCTGTGTGGACCTCGACTTCGAGGCGACCGGGGCACTCTGCGTGGAGCACCTCGCCGGCCTCGGGCACCGTGAGGTCGCGGTGATCGGCGAAGCGGCCGCGGTGTACGAGCGGCACACCGGGTTCGCCGAGCGGACCGTCGACGGAGTGCGGGCCAAGGCGCGGGAGACCGGGGTGCGGGTCCTGCACCGGCCCTGCGAGGGCGGCTATCCGGCGATGGCCCAGACCCTCTCGCGGATATTCGACGAGCGCCCCGGCACCACCGGTTTCATCGTGCAGAACGAGTCGGCGGTGGAGCCGCTGCTCAACCTCCTGCGGCAGCAGGGCCGGGCCGTGCCCGAGGACGTGTCCGTGGTCGCGATCTGCCCCGAGCAGGTGGCCACCCAGGCATCGGTGCGGCTGACCTCGGTGGCCATCCCCGCGCAGGAGATGGGGCGCCGCTCGGTCGAACAGGTCGTCGCCAAGCTCTCCGGCCGCGGGACGGACGAAGTGGAGCTGCTGGCTCCGGAGCTGACGGTTCGGGAGAGCACCGGCCCCGCCCCGAGGTGACACCGGGCGGCGGCGCGCGCACGAGCCGGCCCCTCGTGGGGGCCGGCTCCTGGTGCGTACGGCTCAGCTCGTGGAGACACCGAATCCGTTGGTCGTGAAGTCCAGGCCGCCCGCGGACGAGGTGATCTCGTAGCCGAACTGGACGTCCCCGATGGTCTCGTTGCCCCACCAGCCCTTGGTGTCCTTGATCCACTTCAGGATGGGCAGGATGTCCACCGAGCCCGAGGCGGAGTCCGAGGTGCGCAGGAACGAGAAGACCTGGTTGGCCCCGTTGTCGCCCTTGTACACGGTCCAGGAGTGACCGCCGAGTGTCACCGTCCCCTGCGACGTGCCGAGCGGGCCCACGGCGCCGTTGTAGTTGACCCAGAGCATCAGCTCGTAGTCGTAGTCGGTGTCCCAGATGTCGTACGAGGTGTTGTAGGCACCGGACGACGGGACGGTGACGTCGTAGTCGCTGGTGAGCGACGACAGCGAGGTGATGGGCTTGCCGACGACCTTCTTGGCGTTCGGGTAGGACTTGATGCCGCCGGTGTTCGGGTGGTTGGCCGAAACGCCCCAGTTGGATGCTGAGTTTGCCCAGATGGACTGCGAACCCGCGCCGGAACCCCAGATGTTGTTGTACAGGGTGTATCCGTCGGAGGTGGTGTAGTTGCCCCACTGGTCCGAGGAGGACCAGATCGCGGCCTGGGCGGGGGCGGCGGCGAAGCCGATCAGAGCCGCCACTGCCGTTGCCGGGGCCAGTACGAACCTGCTGAGCGTGCGGGTGCGTGGTGCCATGGTTGTCCCTTCCATGGGGGGATGGGGTGGGGGGAGTGCTACCGCGGCCCCAGTTCGAGGACGCGGTCCACGCCGGCCGTCAGCTCCAGCGGAGCGGCGGTGGATCCGGCGGAGGAACCGGTGAGTGTGCTGCCGTCTCCCGTGCGGACATCGACACGGGCGTCACGGGCGGGGTGCAGCACCGCGGTCGCGGTGCCGTCGGCGGACCAGCGCAGATCCAGCCCCGCGCCGAACCGGGTACGTATGCCGCGCAGTTCACCGCCGGCGCGGCCGGTGAGCGGTGCGGGCAGCAGGACCAGCCGTCGCGGTGTCGACTGGACGAGCGACTCGATGACCGCCGCGGGCAGCGCATGGGCGGCGTCGGCGTTGTAGACGTCGCGCCCCGGATAGTGCGCGCTCATCAGGGAGTCGTGGAAGAAGTCACCCGTGAGGACGGCGTCCACCGCGGCGGAGGCCCGGACGGCGTCCCGCAGCCGCGCGGCGATCAGCGCGTGGTGCAGATGCCCGTGGGCGGAGTCGTTCTCCGATCCGCGCAGCTCCAGAGCGCGATGCGCGGCGGCCGACAGGCCAGGGGTGTCGTACGGATTGATCGCGTCCAGCGGCCACACCGGGTAGAGATGGCTGAGGTGGCGGTGGTCGTAGTTCTCTTCCAGGCCCGGCCACGCCCACTCGGCCAGCGCGCCGTCCCTGTTGACGGAGAACTCCGGGAGCCGGGCCGCGAGCGTGCGCCGACGGTCGGACGCCGGGTGGGTGGGGGAGCGGTCGGCGGACACGGTCAGCGCGTGACGGGCGGCCGCGAGGTCCATCGTCGCGTTGACCGTCACCCAGCTCGCGTTGGCGGGCCGGTTCTCCGGCGAGTACGAGGGCACGACGGCGACGGTCCCGTCCGGGGCGGTGCGGGTCAGGAAGTCCTCGTAGAACAGGGCGGCCTCGTCCAGGGCGTCGGTCAGGCGCGGGTCCGTCACCCCGGTGGTCTCGGCGTGTTCGAGCAGCGGCTCCAGGAGCCAGTCCGCACCGGCCGTCCACAGATGCAGCGGATACGCGCGCTGGAAGTGGCGGGTGTGGCCGGACTCGCCGTCGGTGTGGGACGGGGCGACGATCCCCCGCGCCCCGAAGATCGCCCGCGCGTTGTCCCGCCAGTCGCCGAGCTGGCCGTACACCAGGGCTGCATGGGCCGAGGACACCTCCGGCAGCGCCGCGGCCGCCGCCGAGGCGATCTGCAGGTTGAGATTGGCGTTGGTGGTGAACGCCCCCGACCAGGCGGTTTCCCAGTCGCCCGTCCACAGACCCGTCAGCCGGGGAGGCAGCACTCCGGAGGACGAGAGCAGGTGGTAGCGCCCGGCCGCGAACAGCCGCTCCAGCAAGGCGGGACTGCCCGGCAGGCGCACCAACTCGCTTCCGGGCAAGGCACGGTCGGACGGATCGGCGTCGAGGGTCAGGGAGGCCCGTTCGAAGGCCGGCCGGTGCAGGGGGAGGTGCCGGGCGAGCAGCTCCGGGTAGCCGTCCCCCGGCAGTGCGGCGCACTCCGCCGCGAGATCGAGGTCGCCCGCGTGCCGCCGCACCCGGGTGAGCAGCAGCAGACCGCGCGCACCCTCGACGCGGATGCCCTCACCCGACACCGACACCTTGCCGCCGTCCGCCCGGACGACCGTCACCCCGGTGTACGCGATTTCGCTGTCCGGATAGCCCACCCGCAGCGCCAGTCGGCCGCCGCCCGGGGTCAGCACGGTGCTGCGCCCGATCGCCAGCCGGGGCGGGGCGCCGGGCAGGGCGTGGTCCAGGGTCAGATCCACCGCGAGCCCCGGACCGGACACGGACTGGACGATCACGTCGTCCGCGCGGGAGACGAGGACCCGGCTGCGCCTGCCCTCGCAGACGGCCGTGATCTCACCCGTGGCGAAGTCGACCGTGCGCCGGTAGCCGGTGAGCGCCGTGTCGTCACCGGGGGCGGGTGCCGTGGCGGGGGTGGGGCGGATCCGGGTCTGGAACGCCGGGTGGAAAGGCTGCACCCAGGCCAGTGGCCGGCCCGCGCCGAACCGCTCACCGGCCGTGGTGTCCCCGGCCAGCAGGGAGTCCCGCAGCCGGTCCAGCCGGTCCGCGAGCTCGGGCGGACGGGTGTGCTCGCTGCCGTTGGGCCGGACCAGCGTGTGGTGGTTGACGATGACCCGGTCGTCGACCGGATCCCCGTACACCATGGCGCCGTGCCGGCCGTTGCCGCCGAGGAAGGCGTCCTCCCAGCGGACGGCGGGGCGCGGCTCCCAGGTGCCGTCGGCCCGGGTGCGGCCGGTCACGGCGCGGCGCTTCTCAGTACGGCCACGCCGTGGCGGCCCAGCTCCACGCGGCCGTGCACCGCGTGGCCGGTCAGCAGGTCCTCCCGGTCGCCGGGCACGGCCACGGTGACCGGGGCGCGCCCGTGGTTGAGCAGGAAGAGCAGCTCGCCGCGGCGGACCGCCTCCACCCCGTCGGGCAGCCCCGCCAGCACCGGTTCCGCGCCGGCCTCCCGTGCCACCCCGCCCAGCAGTGCGCGCAGCGACTCCGGTTCGGGCAGCGTCGACACGTACCAGGCCCGGCCCCTGCGCAGCACCGCGGGCAGCCCGGCCAGCTCGCCGTCGCGGTAGGCGGACACCACCTCGGTGCCCGCCTCCGCCTCCAGCTCCTCGGACCAGAGTCCGCCCCGGAAGCCGTCGCACTCCACGGCCTCGCCCGCGTCGAGTGGCCACCACTCGTGCAGGGTCCTGATGCCGAACAGCTCGCGCAGCCGTGCGTCCATGCCGCCCGGCCTGATCCGGTCGTCCACGTCCGCGATCCCGCTGAAGAAGCCGCAGACCAGCCTGCCGCCGCCGCGCACATACGCCACGAGGTTGTCGATCGAGGTGTCGGTGAGCAGATACAGGTGGGGTACGGCCACCACCTTGAACCGGCTCAGATCGGCGTCGGGCCGGGCGAACTCCGAGGCGAACCCGCCCTCCCACAGCGCCCGGTGCCAGCGCTGCACGACCTCCGTGTAGTCCAGCAGCGAGGACGGCCTGCCCTCCTGGGCGCCCGCCCACCAGGAGTCCCAGTCGTGCAGGATCGCCACCTCCGCGCGGACGTCGCTGCCGCCGACGGCCGGGCCGATCAGAGCCAGTTCCGCCCCGAGGCGCTTGATCTCCCGGAAGGTGCGGCCCTGTTCACCGGCGTGGCTGAGCATCCCGGAGTGGAACTTCTCCGAGCCCTGCCGGGACTGGCGCCACTGGAAGTAGCAGACGGCGTCCGCGCCGCGCGCCACCGCCTGGAGCGACCAGAGCCGGTTCAGGCCTTCGGGCTTGGGGTGGTTGACCCCGCGCCAGTTGACCGGGCCCGCGGCCTGCTCCATGAGCATCCACGGCCCGGCTGCCTGCGAGCGCGTCATGTCGGCGATCATCGCGTTGTACTGGCCGCCCCGAGGGTCCCTGGGGTCCGGATAGATGTCGACGGAGACGATGTCCTCCTGGGCCGACCAGGCCCAGGCGTCCTGGCCCGACCACAGCGGCATGAAGTTGGTCGTCACCGGGATGTGCGGGGTGTGCCGGGCGACGATGTCCCGCTCGGCGACGTAGCACTCCATCAGCACGTCGGAGGTGAACCGCTTGAAGTCCAGGACCTGCGCCGGATTCTTCATGTACTGCGCCTTGCGCGGCGGCAGGATCTCCGTCCAGGAGTCGTAGCGCTGGCTCCAGAACGCGGTGCCCCAGGCCTCGTTGAGCGCGTCGACCGTGCCGTACCGGCTCCGTAGCCGGCGACGGAAGTGGGCGGCCGTCTCGTCGCACCAGCAGTGGGTGCAGTACTCGTTGTTGATGTGCCACATGGTGAGCGCCGGGTGGTCCGCGTACCGCGCCGCGAGGTCCTCGGTGAGGGCGGCGGCGTAGCGCCGGTAGACGGGGGAGCTCGCGCAGAACTGCTGGCGCGATCCGTACCAGACGATCGACCCGTCCTCCGCGCGCGGCAGGGTCTCGGGATGCCGCGCCCCCATCCAGGGGGGCGGGGAGGCGGTCGGGGTGGCGAGGACGACGCCGATGCCGTTTGCGTGCATCAGGTCCATCAGCCGGTCCAGCCAGCCGAACTCCCGTGCACCGGGGCGTGGTTCGATCGTCGCCCAGGAGAAGACGCCCAGGGTGACGGAGTTGACCCCGGCCTCCTTCATCAGCCGGGCGTCGTCCTCCCACACCTCCTCGGGCCACTGCTCGGGGTTGTAGTCGCCTCCGAAGAGGATGCGGCCACGGGCCGCGTCGCGCAGGGACGGCATGGCGTCTCTCGTTCCTTACTCGGGTTCCGCGTACTGGATGCCACGGCCGTTGGTGCCCAGGTGGACACGGCCGTGGATGCGGGGGTCGCCGGTGATCACTTCGCCGGTCCAGCCCCACTGATGGGAGTCGTCGTTGATCCGGACCCAGTTGGCGCCCGCGTCGTCCGAGCGCAGCACCGCCACGCCGTCGTACGTCGCGGAGACCCGCCCCTTCTGGAAGACGGCCGGGTAGCCGGCGCCGGGCCGCTTCCGGTCCCTCACCGGTGCGGCCCGGCCGAAGCCCAGCGCGTGCGAGGCCTGGCAGCCGGGCACGGGCGCGAACGTCACGCCGCCGTCCGTCGAGACGAAGGACCGGAGCAGCGTCGCCCCGTCCGCCGAGACCGCGACCGGGCCGGGGGCCGAGCCCGCGATCTCCGGCTGCGCGGCGAACGGCCGCCAGCTCCGGCCGCCATCCTCCGAGAAGGCTCCGGCGGCGCCCGAACCGACCGCTGTCCCGGGGGTTCACCAGCAGCCGCTCGCCGGCCCCGCGCCCGTCCTCGTTGGCGCCGAGCCGTACCGTCAGATCCGCCCGCCGCCAGGTCGCGCCCCGGTCCTCGGACCGGAGCACCGCGCCGGTGCCCGCCCAGTCCTGGGCGTACGTGCCACAGGCGAGGTAGAGGCGGTCCGGGTGCGCCGGGTCGACGGCCAGGGACTCGATGCCGAGCAGGTTCCAGTCGTCCCAGCCGGTGTGGTCGGTGAGCGCGGTCCAGCCGGCCTTCGTCCCGTCCCACCGGTAGGCGCCGCCGATGTCGGTACGGGCGTACGCCAGCCCCTTCACGGCCGGGTGGAACAGCAGACCGGTGACGAACCCGGTGCCGCCGATCGCCGCGGTCCGCCAGCGGTGCGGCTCGTGCTTCTCGTCGTGCCGGTGGGCCGGGGCCGCGGTGGCGGGCGCCGCGACGGGCAGGGTCACGACGGCCGCGGCGGCGGCCGCTCCGGCGAGCATTGCACGGCGGCCGGGTACGGGTGCGGAGGAAGCGCGCATGGCG
Organism: Streptomyces sp. NPDC091387; assembly: GCF_044756945.1. NCBI lineage: Bacteria > Bacillati > Actinomycetota > Actinomycetes > Kitasatosporales > Streptomycetaceae > Streptomyces > Streptomyces sp. NPDC091387. The sequence continues at coordinate 168,820 of NZ_JBIVTZ010000017.1, forward strand.
AACACCTTCCGGACGGGGGAGGGGAGGAGGGAACAGGAGCCGGCGCCGGGGGTCAGCCCTTCACGGCGCCCGTGAGCATGCCCTTCTGGAAGTGCTTCTGGACGAACGGCGACAGCACCGCGACCGGGATCAGCGCGAGGATCATGACCGCCATCTGCACGGCCAGGCTGTTGATCGCCCCGCTGCTGACCGCCGCGCCCATGGCGCCCGGGGGCACCTGGTGCTGGAGGACCAGCTGACGCAGAATCATCTGCAGCGGGTACTTGTCGCTGTCCTGGATGTAGAGCATCGCGTTGAACCACTGGCTCCAGTAGCCGACCGCGTAGAACAGCGAGATCACGGCGATCACCGCGCGCGACAGCGGCATGATGATCTGGAGCAGGATGCGCCACTCGCCGGCGCCGTCGATCCGGGCCGCGTCGATGAGTTCGGGCGCGGTGTCCATGAAGAAGCCGCGCAGGACCAGCACGTTGAAGACGCTGATCGCGCTGGGCAGGATCATCGACCAGTAGCTGTCGCTCAGCCCGATGCCCGTGACCAGCAGATACGTCGGGATGAGACCGGCGCCGAAGAACATCGTCGCCATCAGGGTCATCAGCAGCGGGCGGTGGGCGTACGAGTCGCGGCGGCTCAGCCCGTACGCGCACAGGACCGAGACCACCATGCTCACCACCGTGCCGACGACGGTGAGGCCCACGCTCACGGCGGCCGCGCGGGTCACCGCGCCCCCGCTGAGCAGTTCCTTGTAGGCGATGAAGGTGATGTGTCTGGGCCAGACGACCAGACCGCCCGCCTCGTTGATCGTCTTCGTGTCGGAGAGGCTGGTGACCAGCACCACCCAGATCGGGATGATCACGACCGCGCAGATCGCGACGAGGCCGACGCCCTTGAAGGCGAGTCCCGCCTTGGTGGGCTCCTCCTCCCACACCGGGCGGGGTTCCATGCGCAGGGCCCGCTGGAGCGGGGTCTCCACGTGGGTCACGGGCCGCGCCGGGTCCTTCTCGTGTTCCAGGAGAGTCGTCATTTCTTGGAGTACACCCCCTGCTCACCCAGCATGTGGGCGACCTTGTTGGCACCCAGCACCATGGCGACGCTGAACAGCCCCTTGAAGATCCCGGCGGCGGCCGCGTAGCCGAAGTCGCCGGTCTTGATGCCCGTCCACCAGATGTAGGTGTCGAGGATTTCCGATGCGCCGGCACCGACCTGGTCGCGCTGGAGCAGGATCTGCTCGAAGTCGAGGTTGAGCGCACTGCCCACCCGCAGGACGAGCAGCAGCGCGATGACCGGGCGCAGCGCGGGCAGCGTCACGTGCCACATGCGGCGCCAGCGGCCCGCCCCGTCCACGGCCGCGGCCTCGTACAGGTCGGTGTTGACGGCGGCGAGCGCGGCGAGGAAGACGATCACGCCCCAGCCCGCGTCCTTCCACACCGCCTGGGCGGAGACCAGGAACTTGAAGAAGCCCGGGTTGGTCATCAGGTCGAAGCCCTCGTGACCGTGGTCGCGCAGCCACTGGGCGACCAGACCGGCGCCGCCGAACATCTGCTGGAACACGGTGACGACCAGCACCCACGAGAAGAAGTGCGGGAGGTAGACGACCGCCTGGACCCAGGCCCGGACCCGGGCGCTCATGATCGTGTTGAGCAGCAGGGCGATCGCGATCGGGATGGGGAAGAAGAGGACGAGCTGGGTGACGAAGATGACCAGGGTGTTGATGAGGACTTCCCAGAAGCGGTAGTCCTCGAAGATCCGGGTGAAGTTGTCGAAGCCGACGAAGGGGCTGCCGGTGATTCCCAGGTCGTAGACGTCGTAGTCCTGGAAGGCCACGATGTTCCCGAGCAGCGGGACGTAGTTGAAGATCAGCAGCAGGGCGATGGCCGGCAGCGTCATCAGCACCAGAGTGCGGTCGCGCCGCAGCCGCTGGCGCCAGGTGATGCCGCCCGCCTGCGGTCCGGAGCCCGCGGATCTGCCCTTCGCCGGTCCGTTCCTGGCCGGTCCGCTCTTCGCCGGTCTGCTCTTCGTCGGTCCGCTCTTCGTCGTACGGGACCGGCGGGCGCCGATCGCCCGGGACCTGCCCGTCCGTCCGCCGCTTCCGTCCGTGCCGTCGCCGCTCCCGCTGCCGCCGGCCGGGGCACTGGCCCCGTCGGCGGCGCTGTCCGGGTCGGTCGAGACCGTGGCCCGTGGCTTCACCGTGTGCTCCCCATGTCGTGCTCTCCGCCCCGGCCGCCGGGCTTCCCGCGCCCGGCGGCCCTCTCGCTGTCCTGCGTACGGTTGGTGCGCGTCGTACGCGTCAGTTGCCGGAGCCGTTCTTGTCGAGAATGTCCTGGTACCAGGCGCGCAGCTTCTCGCCGCCGCTCTTCTTCCAGGTGTTCACCGCGTCATCGACGTCGCTGACCTTCTTGCGGCCGCGGCGGATGTCCTTCTGCAGGTCGTCGAAGGGCGTGTACAGGGAGGCGTACCGCTGCGGTTCGACGATCTGCATGCCGAAGAACAGCGGCTTCTTGACGTTCGGGGCCTGGCGCGCCATCCAGGCCGCGTAGTCCTTCGCCAGCTGCGGCTGGTCCGGGTAGGCGATGGAGGTCGGGGGCGAGGCGAGGAACAGGAAGGTGGAGGGCTGGGCCTCTTCGACACCCTGCGGGGTGTACGTCGGGGCACCGTCCTTGAGCGTGTAGTGGGTGCCCTCCACGCCGTAGTTGGTGAGCATGAACTCCTTGGTGCCGAACGGTGCCGCCGCGTAGTCGGCTATCGCGAGGAACTCCTCGATCCGCGCCTTGGAGAGCTTCTTGCTGAGGAAGGTGAAGATGCCCGCCGGGTCGTCCTGCCACAGCACGGGCCTTCCACCGTCGTGGCTGAAGAAGTCGAGCGCCTGCATGTCGAACTTGGCGTTGGCGGTGGCCTGTTCGGTGACCATGCCCTTCCAGCCGCCGGTGCCGTCGTTGTACATCACCACGTGTCCGCTGGTGAAGCGGATCTTGGAGTCGGCGTCCTTGTTGGCCTCGGCGTCCGGATGGACGTATCCGCCGTCATGGAGCTTGCGGGCGAAGGCGAGCGCCTCGCGGTACTCCTTCGTCTCGATCTTGTGGACCAGCTTGCCGTCCTCCAACTGCCAGTAGTGCGGCGCGTCGGGCAGCAGGCCGTAGATCTTCTGGACGCAGGTCCAGAGGTCGTCGAACGCCCAGACCTTCTTTCTCGGGGCGGTGTACTCCTTGCCGAACGCCAGCAGGTCGTCCGCGCTCGCCGGGACCGCGCCGGAGCCGATCAGGTCCTTGCGGTAGAAGATCGCGTTGCCGATGACCGGTGTCGGCATGGGCAGCCCGCGCAGCTTGCCGCCGAAGACGGAGTACTGCCAGGCGCCCGTCGGGATGTTCGCCAGGTTCGGGTACTTCTTGACCGCGTCGCCCGCCAGATACGGGCTCAGGTCGGCGAACTTGGCGGTGATCGCGTTGCGGATCTGCCCCTGCATGTTCCAGCCGGGGATCGTCATGACATCGGGGATGTCCGAGCCGGCGAGCACCGCGCCGATCTTGTCCTGGTAGGTGTTGCCGTCCTGCGGGTCGAAGTTCAGCGTGGCGCCGACCGCCTTGTTCACCGCCGTGTAGTACGCGTTGTTCTTCTTCGGGACGGTGCCCCACAGCGGGGTCATGACGCGGAAATCCGATCCCTTGCCCGGGACCGACTTCACCGAAGTGACCAGCGGGTCGGGCAGTTTGGTGAAGCCGGGGCTCGAACCGTTGACGCTCGCGACATCCGGCTCGACCAGGTTCAGCGGGGCGTACCCCGGCACAACCTTCTTGAGCGCCTTGCCCGTTGTCGTGCCCTCCTTGGCGCCGGAACCGGAGCCGGAACCGCCGCACGCGGCGAGCAGCGGTACCCCGCCGGCCACGGCGACAGCGGCCACCGCGCCGGTGGCGAGGAAGCTTCTCCGGCTCGGAGCCGTGGAGGAGGGGGAGGAATTCGGCGTCATTGCGTCAACCCTTCGAGGCGCACCAGGACGACACGTGGCGGGTGACCGCCGTTCGGTTCCTGTGTCTGAGGTGGAGCGTTGCTGGCTGAGCCGGCGTGACCGGCCGCAGGTGAAGCGGTTCAACAGGGAGGCGGCAGAACCTGTCGCCGTCCCGGGAAGTCCTGGGCGCCTGGCGCCCCTTCGAAGCCTTGTCGAAGCGCTTCGATGTTGCAGCGAGGTTAAGTGAAGGGTCCCGGCCGCACAAGAGTCCGTTTCCAGATTCCTCCGACCTGTTTCCTCACCGTTTCCTGGCTCAACGGGAGCTGTCGTGTGTGGAGGTCGAGGGAGAGGTCTTGACACTGGCGGGGTCGGCCATCGAGCATCGAAGCGCTTCGAGAGATCTTCTGAGACTCTTCGGAGGCTCACACGAGGTCCTGGCACCGGAAACCTCCCACCTCTCCAAGGGGACCCGCACGTGACGGAACAACCGCAGCCCTTCCGCGACCCGCGACTGCCCTTCGCCAAGCGCATCGACGATCTGCTCCAGCGGCTCACGCTCGACGAGCGGATCGCGATGCTGCACCAGTTCGCACCGGCGGTCGACCGGCTCGGGCTCGGTGCCTTCAGGACCGGCCAGGAGGCCCTGCACGGGGTCGCCTGGATGGGACCGGCGGCGGTCTTCCCGCAGGCCGTCGGGCTCGGGGCGACCTGGAACGACGAACTGGTGCGACGGGTCGGCGAGGCGGTCGGCAACGAGGTCCGGGCCAAGCGGGCCGAGGACGACCGGGTCGGGCTCAACGTCTGGGCCCCGACCGTGAATCTGCTGCGCAACCCGCTGTGGGGGCGCGGCGAGGAGGGGTACTCCGAGGACGCCGCCCTCACCTCCGCCATCGCGGTCGCGTACACCCGGGGGCTGCGCGGCGACCATCCGCACTACTGGCGGACCGCCCCGGTCCTCAAGCACTGGCTCGCCCACAACAACGAGACCGACCGCGACACCGCCTCCTCCTCGGTCCGCCCCCGGGTCCTGCACGAGTACGACCTCAAGGCCTTCCGCGGCGCCGTCCGGGCGGGCGCGGTGGCCGGGGTCATGCCCGCGTACAACCTGGTCAACGGCCGGCCCAACCACGTCTCGCCTTTGCTGTCCCAGCAGTTGCGCGGCTGGACCGACCGGTCGCTGGTGGTCTGCTCCGACGCGGGCGCGCCCTCCAACCTCGTCGACTCCGAGCACTACTTCGACACCCACGAGGAGGCGACGGCCGCCTCCCTGCGGGCCGGCGTCGACAGCTTCACCGACCACGGCCAGGACTCCGCCGTCATGACCGGCCGCATCCGAGGAGCCCTGGAACGCGGACTGCTCGACGAGCACGACATCGACACCGCCGTCCGCAGACTGCTCGAACTGCGCTTCTCCCTCGGCGAGTTCGACCCCGGTCTCGACCCGTACGCGGATGCCGCCGACTTCGACACCGCCGGCCACCGAGCGCTCGCCCAGGAGGCCGCGGAACAGGCCGTCGTCCTGCTCAAGAACGACGGGCTGCTGCCGCTGGACCCCGCCGCCGGGAAGACCGTCGCGGTCGTCGGGCTGCTCGCGGACGCCTGCAAGCTCGACTGGTACAGCGGCACGCTGATCCACCGCTCCACCCCGCTCGACGGGCTCCGGGAACGCTTCGGCGCCGAGCACATCGTGTTCGCCGAGGGCGCCGACCTCGTCCGGCTGAAGTGCGCGGACGGCTGGCTCCAGGTGCCTGCCGCGGATACCGGCCAGGAACCGGTGCGCGGCGCGGAGGGCGCGCTCGACCCGGCGCTCCTCGCGGGCCGCACCGACCTGCCCCCGCTGGCCTGCGGCGACACCCCGACCGAGCTGGCGCTCATGGACTGGGGCAACGACGTGATCACCCTGCGGGAGTCGGACGGCCGTTATCTGTCGGTGGCCGAGGACGGCTTCGTACGCGCCTCCGCGGACGAGCCCGGCGGCTGGATCGTCCAGGAGACGTTCCGCCTGGAGGCGGTGGAGGGCCATGCGGGCGGGCACCGCCTTCTGCACATCGGAACGGGTAGGTATGTCTCTGTTGCCGCCGACGGCGTAAAGGTTGCCGCCCGCGGCGAAGAAGTTCCCGGACCCGCGGACCCCGTCGCAACGGTCTTCGGGATCGAGGTGACCGAACGCGGCGAGGACGCCGTGGCCCGCGCCGCCGCGGCGGCCGACACCGTGATCGTCGTGGCCGGCAACGACCCCCACATCAACGGGCGCGAGACCGAGGACCGCACCACCCTCGACCTGCCCGCCCAGCAGGAACGCCTCTGGCGCGCCGCCCACGCCGCCAACCCGCGCACCGTTCTCGCCGTCACCTCCGCCTACCCGTACGCCCTCACCGACGCGGCGGCCACGCTCCCCGCGCTCCTGTGGACCGCGCACGGCGGGCAGGCCGCCGGAACCGCGCTCGCCCGCGTCCTGGCGGGCGACGTCTCCCCGGCCGGCCGGCTGCCGCAGACCTGGTACGCCTCCGACGCGGAACTGTCCGGCCTGCTGGACTACGACATCATCGGCTCCCGCCAGACCTACCTCTACTACAAGGGCACGCCGCTCTACCCGTTCGGCCACGGCCTCTCGTACAGCGCCTTCTCCTACAGCTCCCTGACCGCCGAGCGCGAGGGCGAGCTCCTGCGGGTGTCGCTGACCGTCACCAACACCGGCACCGTCGCCGCCGACGAGGTCGCCCAGCTGTACGTACGCGCCGTCGCGCCGTCCGTCGTGCGGCCGCTGCGCCAGCTGGCCGCCCACCGCAGGCTGCACCTGGCACCCGGCGCCGGGCGCCGCGTCGACTTCACGGTCCCCGTCGCCGAGCTGGGCCACTGGGACGTGGCACACGGCCGCTGGACCGTCGAGCCGGGCGGGTACGAGATCCAGGCCGGTGCCTCCAGTGCGGACATCCGGATGGTCGCCGCCGTCACCGTGGAGGGCGAACCGGCCGCCCCCCGGCCGGTCCTGGCGCGCGGTCTGGAGGCCGCCGACTACGACGAGCAGCTGGCCACCGAGATCACCGACCGGGCGAAGACGGACGGCGACGCCGTGACCGCCGTCGCCGAGCGCAACGAACTCCTCTACCGAAGCTGCGACTTCGGGGCAGGTGTGCGAGAGGTCGCGGTGTCGGCGTCGGGGGAGGGGGCCGTCCGCATCACCATCGACGGCACCGCGGTCACCGTTCCGGTGGCCCCCACCGGCGGTCCCTACGACTACCGCACCCAGCGGGCCGCCCTCACCGCCTCCGGCGTCCACGATCTGCGTGTCACCCTGGACGGTGCCGTACGCCTCGCCCGGATCACCTTCACCGGTGACACCGAGTGAACCGGGCCACCCCGCGAACCTCTATACCGCACGGCCCAGTTGCCCCCGGCAAGGAGTCCTCATGAAGTTCACCGACGGCTTCTGGCTCATGCGTGAGGGCGTACGCGCCTGCTACGCGACCGAGATCCGCGATCTGCGCGTCAGCGCCGACCGGTTCACCGCCTACGCGGCGGTCAAGCACGTCGCCGAACGCGGCGACACCCTCAACACCCCGCTGATCACCGTCGAATGCTTCTCCCCGGCCGAGGGGATCATCGGCGTGCGTGCCACCCACCACGCCGGGGCGGTCAACCGCGGACCCGACTTCGCGCTCCCCGGCCTGGACCCGGCGGCCGCCGGGGCCCGGACCCGGAAGGACAGCGCCGTCACCGAGCTGACCAGCGGACCGCTCACCCTGCGCATGGACGGCGACGGGCCGTGGGGCCTCACCTTCCTCGACGCCGAAGGACGCCGACTCACCGGCGTCGACACCAAGGGCACCGCCTTCGCCACCGCCCCGGACGGCACCCACCACATGATCGCCCAACTCGCCCTGGACATCGGTGAGAACGTCTACGGCCTCGGCGAGCGCTTCACCCCGTACGTGAAGAACGGCCAGAGCGTCGACATCTGGCAGGCCGACGGCGGTACGAGCAGCGAACTGGCCTACAAGAACATCCCGTTCTACCTCTCGTCCCGCGGCTACGGCGTCTTCGTCAACCACCCCGGCAGGGTCTCCTTCGAGATCGGCTCGGAGTCGGTCGGGCAGGTGCAGTTCAGCGTCGAGGACCAGTCGCTGGAGTACTACGTCGTCGCCGGGCCGACCCCCAAGGAGGTGCTGGCCCGCTACACCGCCCTCACCGGCCGCCCCGCCCTGCCGCCCGCCTGGTCGTTCGGCCTCTGGCTGACCACGTCGTTCTGCACCTCCTACGACGAGGAGACCGTCACCTCGTTCGTCGACGGCATGGCGGAACGCGAAATCCCGCTCTCCGTCTTCCACTTCGACTGCTTCTGGATGCGCGAGTACCAGTGGTCGGACTTCCTCTGGGACCCGGACGTCTTCCCCGATCCCGAAGGCATGCTGGCCCGGCTCAAGGAGCGCGGCCTGCGGATCAGCATGTGGATCAACCCGTACATCGCCCAGAAGTCCGCACTGTTCGCGGAGGCGGCGGAGCACGGGTACCTGGTGCGCAGGCCGAACGGCGACGTCTGGCAGTGGGACCTGTGGCAGCCCGGCATGGCCCTGGTCGACTTCACCGACCCGGCCGCACGCGAGTGGTACACCAGCAAGCTCCGGGTCCTGCTCGACCAGGGCGTCGACTGCTTCAAGACGGACTTCGGCGAGCGCGTCCCCACCGACGTGGTGTGGCACGACGGCTCGGACCCGGAGCGGATGCACAACTACTACGCGCAGATCTACAACCGCACGGTCTTCGAACTCCTGGAGAAGGAGCGCGGACACGGCGAGGCGGTGCTCTTCGCCCGCTCGGCGACGGCCGGCGGCCAGCAGTTTCCGGTGCACTGGGGCGGTGACTGCTTCGCCTCCTTCACCGCGATGGCCGAGTCGCTGCGCGGCGGCCTCTCGCTGAGCCTGTCCGGCTTCGGCTTCTGGAGCCACGACATCGGCGGCTTCGAGGGCACGCCCGACCCTGCCGTCTTCAAACGCTGGCTCGCCTTCGGCCTGATGTCCTCCCACAGCAGGCTGCACGGCAACGTGTCGTACCGGGTGCCGTGGGCGTTCGGCGAGGAGGCGGTGGACGTCACCCGGAAGTTCACGCTGCTCAAGCACCGGCTGATGCCGTACCTGTACGGGGCCGCCGCCACCGCCCACCGGACGGGCGTCCCGATGATGCGCCCGATGCTGCTGGAGTTCCCGGGCGACCCGACGACCCGGATGCTGGACCGCCAGTACATGCTCGGACCGGATCTGCTGGTCGCACCGGTCTTCACGGAGGACGGACAGGTCGAGTACTACGTCCCCGAGGGCACCTGGACGTCTCTGCTGACCGGCGAGACCGTCACCGGACCGGTCTGGCGCCACGAGACCCATGGCTTCGACAGCCTGCCGATCCTGGTGCGGCCCGGCGCGGTGCTCCCCTGGGGCGCCGACGACCGGCGCCCGGACGCCGACTGGCTGGACGGGCTCACCCTGCGGGCCTTCGGCCCGGCGTCCGCCCCCGCCGACACCCTGGTCACGGTGCCGGACCTGACGGGCACGACCGCCGCCACGTTCCGGGTCGTACGCGACGGGGAGGCCCTGAGCGTCACCGCGGAGGGCACCGACCGGCCCTTCCGCGTGGTCGCCGAGGAGACGGGAGCGACGGCGGAGGGGACGGGCACCGTGACGGTGCGGGGCGCCTGAGACGGGCGGGGCGGGGGTGGTCGGCGCGCCCCCCGCCGCGCCCCGCGCTCAGCGTGTCGCGTCGGCCAGGGCCCGGTCGGCCGCGGCGCGGGAGGTGTGCCACAGGGTGGTGACCGGCTCCCACACCCGGATTCCGCGGTCCATGCCCACCGTCGCGGCGCCGAACGTGACGCCGGAGTGCGAGGGGTCCGCCGCCACGGACAGGGTGCGGACGACATGCCCCTCGGTGGTACCCGGCGCCGCCGTGCGCACGGCGGCGTACCCGCGCTCGCCCGGCGACAGCACATAGGAACCACTCGTGGCCGGCGGCACGGGCTCGGCCGAGCCGTCCAGCCCCCGGAAGGTGACGGTCGGGATCCGGTCCACCACGCAGGTGCTGCCGCCCCGGTTGGTGACGGTGATCCGCGCCGCGTTCCGCTGCCCGCCGGGCGAGGCGGAGACCCCGAGGGCCTTCTCCTGGCAGACGGCCGGACGGGCCGCGGTACCGGCCGGGGCGGCGGACGCGCCGGTGGCCGCCAGGGCCACGGCGGCCGTCGCGGTGAGGGCGGCGGTGAGAGCGGAGGACAGACGCATGATGTTTCTCCCCATGGATCGACAGCTTGCGGTCGTGGCCGGAGGGCCCGGCGGCCGGTACGGCCGACAGGGACATTCTGAACGGTATGCCCCGCTCCTGGCGAGAGATGGGACATATCGGTTCAATGTCTGTCGTCGACCGGCCGCCGGCCAGCCCGGTCGGCTCGCCGTACCCGCTTATCGCGCCCGCACCGTGGCCAGCACCTGGCGGTCCGGCCGCAACGTCAGCGTCGGCACGGGGCGGACCGTGCCCGGATCCACCTCCAGCTCGAACCGGCGCGCGAGCACCGCCAGGATCAGCACCGCCTCGACCATCGCGAACCGTGTCCCCAGACAGACCCGCGGGCCACCGCCGAACGGGAACCACGCGTACTCCGCGATCGCGTCGCCCGCCTCCGCGTCCCACCGCTCCGGGCGGAACTCCTCCGGCTCCGGGAACCACCGCTCGTCGCGGTGCGTGGCCCACTGGCTGCTCCACACCCTGGTGCCCTCCGGCAGCGGAACGCCACCGATCCGCGCGCCCGCCTTCGCGACCCCGGTGACCAGCCAGATCGTCGGGTACAGCCGCAGCGTCTCCTTGACCACCGACTGCGTGTACGTGAGCCGCGCGTAGTCGTCGAACTCCGGCTCCCGGCCGCCGAGGACCCGGTCCAGTTCCTCGTGCAGCGCGGCGCGCGCCCCGGCGTTGCGGGAGAGCAGGTACCAGGCCCACACGAGCGTCGCGCTCGTCGTCTCGTGGCCGCCGATGTACAGCGTGACCGTCTCGTTGCGGATCTCCTCGTCCGTGAGGTGCGCGCCCGTCTCGTCCACGGCGGTGAGCAGCCGGCTGAGGAGGTCCGGGCGCTCGGTCCCGCCGTCGCGGTGCCGGGCGACGACCCGCCCCACCTCGGCGTCGATGACCGCGGCGGCCTTCCTGATCCTGGCCCGTCCGGGCGTCGGAACCCAGTCCGGCAGCAGGGCCCCGATGCCCGCGAACTCCTTGCCGATCTCCGCCTGGGCCACGTCCATGGCCCGGCCCATCGCCTCGGCGTCGGCCGGGGTGTCGACGCCGAAGATCGTGCGGACAGCGATGCGCTGGGTCAGCGCCGCCATCTCCCGCTTGATGTCGACGCGTTCACCGCCCGACCAGGAGTCCGCCAGCTCCACCGTGCTGCCCGCCATCGTCGCCGCGTACGACCGCACCTGCTTCGGCCGCACCGAGGGCTGTACCAGGGACCGCTTGCGCCGCCACTCGGTCCCGCGCGCCACCACCACGCCGTTGCCCATCACGGTACGGAACGCGATACCGAGCGCCGGCTGGTCGAAGGAGCGCTCCGTCTCGGTGAGCAGTTCGCCGATGCACTCCGGATCGGCCACGAAAACGCAGGAGTTGGGGCCGAAGCGCCACTGGACCAGGTCGCCGTGGCCGCGCAGTCGCTCGAAGAACGCGAGGGGGTTCCTGGCGAACTGCGGCACGTTCCCGAGGAACGGCAGCCCCTTCGGACCCGGCGCGATCCGGTGGCCGCGCGGCTCGGCACCGACGGCCGGACCGTTCTCCGGCGGCATGAGAGGCCTCCGCTCCCTGGTGACGCACCACGGTCGGCGCGCGGCGACATGACCCCGGCGGATCCGCTGACGCCGTGTCCCGTCACCGGTCTTGCGGAGTACGTGAGTTGTCCACGTTAGCGGCGGCGGGTGCGGTGCACGAGAGGGCCGGGCGGGGCGGGGCCCCGGTGGACAGGGGCCAGGAAACGCGGGTGTTCGAAACGACTCGCCTATTTGCCTAGAGGTATTAGGAATCTGCATAATGGGTGATGTCCAATGAAGGGAACACCATGGTGCGCGCAGGGCTGACCACCGAACGTCTGGCCCAGGCCGGAGCGGAGCTGGCCGACGAGGTCGGCTTCGACCAGGTGACCGTCTCGGCGCTCGCCCGGAGGTTCGACGTCAAGGTCGCGAGCCTTTACTCGCATCTGAAGAACTCCCACGACCTCAAGACGAGAATCGCTCTCCTCGCCCTTGAGGAGCTCGCCGACAGGGGAGCCGCCGCACTGGCCGGGCGGGCGGGCAAGGACGCCCTCAGGGCTTTCGCGGACGTCTACCGCGACTACGCCCGCGAACACCCCGGCCGTTACGCCGCGGCGCAGCTGAGGCTCGACCCGGAGGCGGCTGCGGCCAGCGCGGGCAGCAGGCACGCACAGATGACCCGCGCGATCCTGCGTGGCTACGACCTGACCGAGCCCGACCAGACACACGCCGTCCGGCTGCTGGGTGGCTTCTTCCACGGCTACGTCAGCCTGGAGATGCAGGGCGGATTCAGCCACAGCGCGCCCGGCTCGCAGGAGAGCTGGTCACGGTCCCTGGACGCCATCGACGCCCTGCTGCGGAACTGGCCCGCGCCCTGACCGCAGCCCCGCACCGGCCGGCGGTGGCCACCCGTCGGTGAGACCGAGAAACACTTCGACGTTCTGAGCAACAGGTAGAGACATGCAGACTGAAACCGACTGGATCACCACGCCGATCACCGCCGGCCTCCTGCGCGGGGCGCTGGACCTGCAGCGCACCGAGCACGGGGTGCGCCCGCACCGGCTGCCCGCCCGCGCCCGCGCGCAGTGCGCCGACGGGCAGCTGGCCATGGCCGAGGCCCAGCCCTCCGGCGTACGGCTGGTGTTCCGTACCGGGGCCACCGCGATCGAGCTGGACGCGCTCCGCACCAAGACCGCCTACCAGGGCGCGCCGCCCCGTCCGGACGGCGTGTACGACCTGCTCGTCGACGGTCGCCTCGCGGGGCAGGAGAGCGTGACCGGCGGCAACGTCCTCCTGGTCGACATGACCGCCGGGACGGCGGAGACCCGGCCCGGCCCGGTCGGCACCGTCCGGTTCGCCGGGCTGCCCGAAGGCGACAAGGACGTCGAGATCTGGCTGCCGTACAACGAGACCACCGAGCTCGTCGCCCTGCGTACCGACGCCCCCGTCGGGCCCGCACCCGACCGGGGCCGCAAGGTGTGGCTGCACCACGGCAGTTCGATCAGCCACGGCTCCGACGCGGCGAGCCCCACCACCACCTGGCCCGCACTCGCCGCCTCGCTCGGCGGGGTGGAGCTGATCAACCTGGGCCTGGGCGGCAGCGCCCTGCTCGACCCGTTCACCGCCCGTGCGATGCGCGACACCCCCGCGGACCTGATCAGCGTCAAGATCGGCATCAACCTCGTCAACACCGACCTGATGCGGCTGCGGGCCTTCACCCCGGCGGTGCACGGCTTCCTCGACACCATTCGCGAAGGGCACCCCACCGCGCCGCTGCTGGTCGTCTCGCCCGTCCTGTGCCCCATCCATGAGGACACCCCGGGTCCCAGTGCCCCGGACTTCAGCAACCTCGGCGAAGGAAGGCTCCAGTTCAAGGCCGCGGGCGACCCCGCGGAACGGGCCGCCGGAAAGCTGACGCTCAACATCATCCGGGAGGCCCTCAGCAGCCTCGTCGAGCAGCGGTCGGCCGACGACCCGAACCTGTACTACCTCGACGGGCGCAGCCTGTACGGCGAGCAGGACTTCGCCGAACTGCCGCTGCCGGACCAGCTCCACCCGGACGCGGCCACCCACCGCCGCATGGGCGACCGCTTCGCCGCGCTCGCCTTCGCGCCCGACGGCCCGTTCACCGCCGACCGCGCCTCCTGACCGGAGGCGGAGTGCACCGCGAGGACCGGGCAGCGGCAACGGGCCGGATAGCGGGCGGCCGCGGGGCCGGGAACCGAACGCGTCCGGCAGGGCCCGCAACTCCGCCTCGTCCGCGCCGTACGCCGGTCGAGGGCCACCAACGACGCGACCAGGTACGGCCGTTCGACGGCAACCGCCCTCGCCGAGAAGGGCAGGCCCGAGGGCGGGGGCGGTGACGACGGGCCGAACAACGGCGGCTTCGGTCAACTGGGCTACGGGACACCCCTGTAAACGAAGTGAGCGGCCGGAGCTCCGTCAGCCCCCCATCGCCTCGAACCCCACCGTCAGGGTCGACGGGCCGGGCAGCAGGCGGTGGGAGGGCAGCACTCCGGGGCCGCAGGACGCGCTGCCGACGCCGTGCTGCGCCAGGTCGACATTGACGTACAGCGCTCCGCGCGGCGCGAGATCGGTGGGGTGACGGGCCGCGTCGAGGTCCTCGCTCGTCCACGGGCGGGCCGTGAGGCCGAAGTGCGGGGCGCCCAGAAGGCGCAGTCCGCCACCCGCACCGGTCAGCTCGGCCCACCGTACGTCCGCGCGGTGGCCGTTCTCCTGCGGGAAGAGGTACGGGGTCTGCCACGCCGCGACGGACGACGCGAAGCGGCCCACGCGGGCCGCCGCACGGGTGTCCGGGTACGCCTCACCCGGCCCGGCGCCGAACCACGTGACGGTGTCGAAGGCGGCGGGCAGCGCCGCCCGCACCCCCAGCCGGGGCAGGGGGAAAGGCCAGTCGGCCACCGGCTGCACTTCCAGGGTCAGCCAGAGCTGTCCGGGCGCGTCGGCCGGCACGCGGTAGTGGTAGTCGGCTTCCATCGCCGCGTCCGTGCCGGCCGCCGAGACGCGGGTGCGGACGGTGAGCCCGTCGTCCCAGGGCGCCACGCCGAGCACTTTGTGCTCCAGCCGGTCCAGTCCCGCTCCGCGCCAGCGCTCGGCGACCGAACCGCCCCAGCCGCGCAGGTCGTTGTCGGTGGGCGCCCGCCACAGATCGAGCCGGGGCCCTGCCATGTCGTGTGCGCCGAGCCGGACCAGCCGTCCGGTGTCCGGATCGAAGGTTCCGGGCCCCAGCGTGATCGAGCCGCCGCCCGCCGAGGCCGGTGCGAAACCGGTGGGACGGTGCGCGGACCTCACCTCGGAGACGTCCAACTGTTCCTGGCACCAAGCAACTTCGTGGCCGGCCGGGGCCCAGGGCAGATCCTCGGCGAGGACGGCCCGCACGGTCAGCCATCGCTCGCCGGTCCCCGCCGGCAGTGCGGCCGTGCGCAGCTCCGGCGGCCAGGGGGCGAAGACGGACTCGCCGGCCGGCACCGGCGGCACCGCCAACTCGCCCTCCGCGACGAGCTCGCCGGCCTCCTCCACCAGCCACAGCCAGCGCAGGTGCCTCGTGTCCGCGAAGTCCTGCCCGTTGCGGACCCCGACCGTGCACGCGGCCCGGTCCACCGAGACCGTCACCGGTTCGACGACCTTCTTGTACTCCACGAGCCCGGGGGACGGCGTCCGGTCCGGGAGGACGAGACCGTCGGCGACGAAGTTGCCGTCGTGGACCACCTCACCGAAGTCGCCCCCGTACGCGAAGAAGGCGCGCCCGTCCTCGGTCCGCTGCGTGATGCCGTGATCGATCCATTCCCAGACGAACCCGCCCTGGCAGCGCGGGTGCTGCTCGAAGAGGCGCTGGTACTCGACGAGTCCGCCCGGACCGTTGCCCATCGCGTGCGCGTACTCGCACAGGATGAACGGCAGGGCGCGCCGGTGCGCGTCGAGCGCCGGGTCCTTCGTCGGCTCCTCGACGCAGCGGCCGATGCGGTCGGTCTCGTCGTGGTCCGCGTACATCCGGCTGTAGACGTCCACGTAACCGCTGTCCCAGTCGCCCTCGTAGTGGACCGGGCGGCCCGGGTCGCGTTCGTGGGTCCACTCGGCCATCGCCCGGAGGTTGTCGCCGGTGCCGGCCTCGTTGCCGAGCGACCACATGATGACGGCGGGGTGGTTCTTGTCGCGCTCCACCATGCGGCTCATCCGGTCGAGGTACGCGTCGCGCCAGCGCGGGTCCGCGCTCGGGTTGTCGCGCCAGCCGACGAGCTCGAAGCCATGGGTCTCCAGATCGCACTCGTCGATCACCCAGAGGCCCAGCTCATCGCACAGGGAAAGGAATTCCTGATCCGGAGGGTAGTGGCTGGTGCGGACCGCGTTGATGTTGTGCCGCTTCATCAGCTCGATGTCGAGGAGCATGGTCGCGCGGTCCAGGGTGCGGCCCGTCTCCGGATGCCATTCGTGACGGTTGACGCCGCGCAGCAGGATGCGCCGTCCGTTGACCTTCAGCAGGCCGTCCTCGACCCGGACCCGGCGGAAACCGAGGCGCAGCGGCACGCGTTCGGCCCCGGCGCTGAGTGTCGCGTCGTACAGCCGCGGGGTCTCGGCGCTCCACGGCTCGACGGCGACGCGCACGCTCTCCCCGGCCCGCAGGTCGAGGCCCAGCTCCGGGACCGTGACCGCGGCCCCCGTGCCCGCCGCGGCCGGGTCGGCGTCGACGCGCAGGATGCCCTCGCCCGTCAGATGGTCGTAGTCGGCGTGCACGAACAGATCGCGGACACCGTCGGCCGGGCGGTGCAGGAGGCGCACCGAGCGGAAGATCCCGGAGACCCACCACATGTCCTGGTCCTCCAGGTAGCTTCCGGCGGACCACTGGTGCACCCGCACCGCGAGGACGTTGCGGCCGGGACGGAGTGCCGCGGTCGCGTCGAACTCGGTGGGCAGCCGGCTGCCCTTGCCGTCACCGAGCCGGTTGCCGTTGAGCCAGACGGCGAAGCACGAGTCGACGCCCTCGAAGCGCAGGACGCTCCGCCCGTCGTCGGCCGGCCATTCCACGGGCAGGGCGAACTCCCCGCGGTACTCGGCGGTGGGGTTGGGGTCCGGGACCCGGGGCGGGTCCACCGGGAAGGGGTAGATCTGGTTGGTGTACGCGGGAGAGCCCCGGCGGGGTGCGTCCGGGATGCCGTCCAGCTGCCAGCACGACGGCACGGAGACGGTCTCCCAGCCGGTGACGTCGTGCGAGGGGTCCTCGAAGCCGGGTGTCAGGTCGTGGAGCGCGGCGCCGAGCCGGAAGTGCCAGTCGCCGTCGAGGGCCAGAGCAGCGGCATCGGACGAGAAGCCGGCGCGCGGCGCCAGCCGGTCCGTCCCGGGCGACCGGCTCTCGACATAGGCGAAGGAGTCGCGGCCGCGCCCGGACTCGGACGTGAGCTCCGAGTCGGTCTCGGGCTCGGCGGATGATGCGGAACGGCTTGTGGTCACAGCCGCGGGTCCCTTCGCTCGGGCAGCAGGAAGCAGTGTTCCGGGCGAGCGTAGGACGCGGGCGTCGTCCGTGGGACGGTTCTGACCTGCCGAAACTTCCGAACGGTCCGGCGGGTTCCGTGGGTGACACGGGGGTGGGTCGGCCTGTCGGCCGGGCCGAGCGGCGTGCCGTCGGCCCGGCCGGGGTGTCCGGTCCGGCCGACGGCCCTTCGTCAGACGCCCGGCGGGACCCGGGAGGGGCGGCCGTTGCCGCGGGTCAGCGAGTAGCCGAAGACGGCCGCGAACGCGCCCAGCACCCCGCCGCCGACGGTCCACAGCCAGCGGTCGGTCCACCAGCCGGAGGCCCAGCCGTCCTCGGGCTCACCGGCGAGCGGGACCGGGGCGGCCGAGGCGCCGTCGGCGGCCTGCTCGACCGAGGAGACCCCGGGCACCAGCGGCTTGGAGAGCGTGCCGTCGACGTCCCCGGCACCGCCCTTGTCGGCCGATGTGACCTCGACCTCGGTCCGCACCGGCAGGCCGAGGTCCGCAGAGGGCAGATCGACGACCGTGAGGCGGATGTAGTAGCTGCCGGGCAGCGGGTCGTTGGCCCACGGCTCGGACCAGGCCCTGACGGTACGCAGGACACAGGTCAGCTCGACGGTCGAGGCGTCGGCCGCGGCCTTGCCGGTCTGCTTGCCGTACATGCAGGCCTGGCGGCGGCGCAGCCCGTCGAACACGTCGACCTGCCAGGTCGAGGCACCGTGCCGGGTGGCGGTCTCGGGCAGCGTGACCTTCGCCTTGACGGTGGCCCGCTGGCCCGCGTCGGCCGGGAACACCCAGTACAGGTAGTCGCCCGTGGAGCCGCCCGCGGTGGCGGTCTGGCCCTGCTGGATCGCGGTGGCGGTACGGAAGGCGGTGCCCGCCTCCGTGGGGCCGGAGCCGTCGCCGGAGGCGCTGGGGCTCGGACTCGCCGACGGGTCGTCCGCGACGGCGGCTCCCGCCCCGGTCAGCAGGGCGAGGCCGGTCAGCAGCGCACCCGCGAGTACACGTGTCGTACGGATCATCGGTTGGTCCTCCAGACGGCGACGCGCCAGCGCGAGATCCAGCCGGTCAGCAGGCCCGCGATCAGTCCGGTGAGGACGAGCACGCCGAGCAGCCACCAGCCGCGGCCCAGGCCGAACGCGGCGACATCGGCCGCGTTGTCGGGGCCGTCCACCACGTCGACGGTCAGCTCGACCGGCATACCGGGCGAGGTCTTCACCGAGGCGGGCGCCGAGAAGGAGTTGCTGATCTGGAGGCAGACGGTCTCCGCGACCGGCTCGTCGTCGTCCGTGTCCTGCTCGGGCTTCGGGTAGCGCAGCCCGGCCGAGATGGCGTCGGTGCGCCCGGTGCCGGACTCGGAACCTCTGACGATCTCCCGGCCGTGCACGGTCACCGCTCGCAGCAGCGTCCCGTAGTCGTTGTTCACGGCGCGGTCCGCGAAGACACTCACGGAGGCGCGCAGCTCCTGGCCGGGCAGCACGTCCACCCGGTACCAGCGGTGCTCGCCGAACTTCTCGCGGTCGGTGTAGAGGCCCGCCTTGAGCTTCGGGGCGTCGGTGCAGCTGTCGGCGCCCTCCGTCGCCACGGGGGTGACGACGGGCTCTGCGGCCCGGTCGACCAACTGCTTGACGCGGCCCGAGAGTTCATCGGTGTGCTTGACGGCGGTGTAGGTGCCGCCGGTGGCCTCCGCGATGCAGGTCAGCTGCTTGCGGATCTTCTCGTTCGGCACCAGGCCGAGCGTGTCGATGACCAGGTGGATGCCGCGAGCGGCGATGTCGCGGGCCACTTCGCAGGGGTCGAGCGGGCCACAGGTGTCCTCGCCGTCGCTGATCAGCACGATCCGGCGGGTGGAGTCGCCGCCCTCCAGATCGTCGGCGGCGCCCAGCAGAGCGGGTCCGATCGGGGTCCAGCCGGTGGGGGCCAGGGTGGCGACCGCGGTCTTGGCCTCCGTGCGGTCGAGCGGGCCTACCGGATAGAGCTGCTTGGTGTCCTTGCAGCCGACCTTCCGGTCATCGCCCGGGTAGTCGGCGCCGAGGGTGCGGATGCCGAGCTGCACCTGCTCGGGCACCGCGTCCAGGACCTCGTTGAACGCCTGCTTCGCCGCGGTCATCCGGGACTGGCCGTCGATGTCGCGGGTCCGCATGGAGCCGCTGACATCGAGCACCAGCTCGACCTTGGGGGACGCTTTGGTGGGGGTTTCATCGGCCGCGGCGGGGAGGGCCGAGCCGAGCCCGGCGGTCAGGGTGGCGAGCAGAATACCCACCCCGACCGTCAGCCTTCTTCTTATGATCATCGCCGGATAGTAGTGAACATCAGTTCCCTACCTCAAACCGGTGCGCCGGCCGCCGCGCCCGCTTGTACCGGACGTGCGACGGAATGTGACAGCGGGTCAGTCCCGCGCCCCGGTCGGTCCCGCGCCCAGCAGGGGTCCCGCCGCCCGGTCCAGTACCGAGCCGATCCGCTCCCAGGTGGTCAGGTCCCGTTCCACCGCGTCCAGTTGCCGGTCCTCGCCGCTGTGCCAGCCGGTGGCGAGCGCGACCGGATCCGTACCCGTGGCGGCCGACGCCGCGAGGGCCGCCGCGCCCATGGCGACGAGTTCCCCGTTCGCCGGCACGGTCACCGGCCTTCCGGACAGGCGCCGTACGGTCTCCACCCACTGGTGCCCCTGGGCGCCGCCGCCGATCAGCAGCAGCGGCCGGGCCGCCACCTCGGGGTCGGCCGGGTCGAGCCCGCACGCCCGGAGCAGTTCGTCGAGCGCGCGCAGCACGGTGTAGACGGCGCCCTCGTACGCGGCGCCCAGGAGCTGCTGGGGCGTGGTGTCGTGCCGCAGTCCGGTGAGGAGGCCGGCGGCGGTGGGCAGGTCGGGGGTGCGTTCGCCGTCCAGGTAGGGCAGGACCACGGCCTCCCCGCCGGGTGCGGCGTCGCCGCGGTCCAGGCCGAGGAGTGCGGCGACCTTGTCCACGGCGAGCGTGCAGTTGAGGGTGCAGGCCAGCGGGAGATACGTACCGTCGGCCGCCGCGAAGCCGGAGAGGGCGGGCGAGGCGGGCCTGGTCCGGGAGGCGGCGAAGACCGTGCCCGAGGTGCCGAGGCTGAGCACCGGGTGGTCCAGGAGTCCGGCGCCGCCGAGCCCGAGACCGACGGCGGCGCTCATGTTGTCACCGGTGCCCGCCGCGACGGCGATACCGGCCGGCAGGCCGAGCGCCTCGGCCGCCGCGGCGGTCAGCGAGCCGACGCGGGTCGCCCCGCTCGGAGCCACGTCGGGCAGCAACGCGGGCTCGATGGAGAGGAGTTCGAGCACCTCGGGGTCGTAGGCGCCGGTCGCGGTGGAGTACCAGCAAGTGCCGGACGCGTCGCCGGGGTCGGTGACGGCGCGGCCGGACAGCCGTTCGGTGAGGAAGTCGTGGGGGAGGCGGATGGCGGCGGCCGCCGCGGCGGTGGCCGGTTCGTGCTCGCGCAGCCACATCCACTTCGACGCCGTCATCGCGGCCACCGGCACCGATCCGGTGCGCGCGGTCCAGGCCTCGGCCCCGCCCAGGGCGGCGGTGAGGGCGGCGGCCTGCGGGGCGGAGCGGGTGTCGTTCCACAGGAGTGCCGGGCGCAGCGGGCTGCCGTCCGCGTCCAGGACGACCAGGCCGTGCTGCTGGCCCGCCACGGCGATCCCGGCGACGGCCGCGGCGGGTACGCCGGACTCCTTCAGTCCGGCGGCGACCGCGTCGCGCAGCGCCTGCCACCAGACCTCGGGGTCCGTCTCGCGGGCGCCGCCCTCGCCGGTGACGACATGGGGGGCGCGGCCGACGGCGAGCAGCCGCCCGGTCGTGATGTCGACGAACGCCGCTTTGGTGGACTGGGTGGAGCTGTCCACACCGATGACGACGGTATGCGGCGGCATGGCTGACCTCATTCTCTGGCCTCAGGGATCCCGCGCTGCGGTTCCCGCTCCGCGGGTATTTGATCGTACGGGGAACAAATTAGGTGATCGAACCCGTGACGAACAGGGGGAGGAGTGGATTTCCGACGAGTGGGCGACGAGGGGGTTACGTCGCCGGGGTGGTCCGTGCATGATTAGTCATGACAGTGAACAAATTGAGGTTCGGCCGCTCGGCCGGCTGCGGACCCATGGCACCGAAGGCGGATGGACGATGACTGAACGCTTCACCCCCACCCCGCAGGACAAGTTCACCTTCGGCCTGTGGACCGTGGGCTGGCAGGGGCGCGACCCGTTCGGCGACGCGACCCGTGCGGCGATCGACCCGGTGGACTCCGTCCAGAAGCTCGCGGAGCTCGGTGCCTACGGTGTGACGTTCCACGACGACGACCTGATCCCGTTCGGCTCGACGGACTCCGAGCGCGAAGGCATCGTGAAGCGGTTCCGGCAGTCGCTCGACGCGGCCGGTCTCAAGGTGCCGATGGCGACGACGAACCTGTTCACGCACCCGGTGTTCAAGGACGGCGGGTTCACGTCCAACGACCGTGACGTGCGCCGG
>NZ_JBIVTZ010000018.1:0-111292 GCF_044756945.1 Streptomyces sp. NPDC091387
GACTGGACCCTAGACAAGTCCCATCGTTGCAGGTCAGGAGCACTCTCCGCTTATTTGATCAAGCGTCGGACAACCCACCTCGTGAAAGCCCGAGGTTAGGGCGGGCCGTCCGTTCTGGAAGTGTGCGGGCCACGTCGGCCCGTCAAGGACGTCTGACGGCGTCGCTAGCGTGATGAGCTGCGCTCTACCTTGACCGCCCGCCCCGGCCCTGAAGCGCCAGTTCCGCCGGGCCCTCGGAAGTGACCATGAAGGTGCCCGGGCTCTATCCCGCCAACCAGCAGGGCCGGCCCGCCTGCCGGATGATCCTCTACCACCTCTCCGGCCTGCGGCTACGTGTCGTCGGCGCCACCGGCCTGCCGATCATCGTCATCAGCCACAGCGTCCAGCTCCATCGCCTCGACCTCCTTGGCCTGGAACCGACGCATCTTCGCTGGCCAGAGACCTGAACGAATTACCCGTGGCGCGCCATGGGCCCTCCGGCAAGCGCTTCGGCATAGCCCGCAACCAGCGGGCGCGCACGCCCGTGTAGGTGCGCGTCTTTCCTCAGCGCCGGTGTGCGTACGGAGAATGACTAAGTGGCCGCCGGAGGCACGTGACCTGTGGCAAGCTCATCTCCCCGGGGGAAAGAAGTGACTGATGACTCATTACCAATGCGGATCGTGCTCGTATAAGAACGACCATCTCGGCGAGGCTCAACAGCACTCGCACCAGACGGGCCACGTTTGCATCGGCAAGGACGGCGCCGAGCAAACCGGACGTAAGTTCGGAAAAGCTAGGGTCGTGGTTAGTGCTGGCGCCAGCGTTCTGGCCGCCACCACCATCGGGGTCCTCGCCTGGAAGTACAGGGGACTTCAGGAAGAGCACGAGGAGCTCCAGACGAAGCACGAGGGGCTCCTGTCCATGGCTGCCGGTCTGGTCGTGCAGTTGGCGGAGTCGACGGCGGAGAACGACTACCTGAAGTCGGCCACCGGTGCCTCGAAGACGCTCAAGAGCTACGACTGCTGAGTGAGGGCGTACTGCGGGTAGTGCCACGGGCGGACAGGTGCTTCGGCGCTCGATGCCGTTGGAAGGTAGATCGAGTGCTGGCCCAACCCGGCGCTAGATCCGTTCTCCGCAGGTCATCCATTCGGGAAGAGCAACTGATCGCAGCGGGTGAGTCACCGATCAGTGCAGCGCCTTAAGTTGCTGAACCCGTCGAAGCACAATTACCTGAGGACCGTGATCAAGCTCGGAGGCTGCGCAAAGGAGGGACCCGCGAAGTGCGGGGCTGTTGCCGGACGCCTTTGGGCTACGCAATGGGAGGCAGCGCAGACCCGAGGCTGGGGTGTCGTCTCATCGTCGATCGCTCATGTGCCGGTGTCCGTGTCCTGCTGGCAAAGCGCTGAATCGGGTTTGCAACGAAGCCAGGCCGATTCTCACGCACGTTTGTTGAGTTTCTTGGCCTCGGTAAGGACGCGACCTCGATCCATGAATCCGACGCCGCGATCTCTAAGGATCTTGTCGACGTGGTGCTGCTTGCTGCCGGCACGGAGTAGACGTGCGGCCTCAGTCACCAGGCCATCCTGTTGGGTCGTGGAGGCCGCTGTGGCGCGGTCGTGCGTGGGGCGTGGCACATGAGCCCTGCCCGCCGTGGTTGCCGGGCCGGTTTCTGGCCGGCGAACGATTGCCGCCCGGAAGGTCCGGATCGGAAGGGGGATGCGGACCCCGAACCGTGCGGCTATCAGAAACGTGCCGAGCGACCAGCAGGCCAGGAGGATGCCGATGAACTTCAGGACGTCCAGGGCGAGCGGGCCGGTGTAGGTCTTTTCATCTCCGATCGAGCCCAGCGGTGCCATGAGGAGAAAGACACCCGCGATCACACGCCAGTTCCGCTGCCAGAACGTCTGAACTTTAGCCGTTTCGGGGTTCTGAGGCGCTATGGGCACTGTGGATGCGGACGAGCGGTGGATGCGGCGTGCCGTGTCGTTGAGCGGCGTCATCGAGCCGTCCAGTTGATACCTGAAGAGCGCGATGCTCCACTCCTGGGCGTAGACCGCGGCGGTGGTCGCGTAGTCGCTGCCGGTGAAGAAGATCAGTTGTGCGGTCGATTCGTAGGGGCGCGCTCCCACGAAACGTTGCAGTTCCGGACGTCCGACCTGAGCTGCTTGGTACTTGACCTGTCCCAGTGCGCCGGTAGCGCGGACATCGATGCCGGAGTCCGGGCCTCCGGGGCGTGCGGTGGCATCGGTATAGCCCCAGTGGCGCATCCAGCGGGCTGCGTTGAGCTCGGCGTGCTGCCACGACGAAATCTGCATCGGCTGCGGCGGCACAGCCCTTGGCGGCATCTCGGCCACGATCCCCCTCATGTACTCGCTCCCGGCTCGGCAGAGGAATGCATGCCGACGCCGAGCTGCCCCACGGTACGCGGTGTCGTGGTGACCTCAGTAGCGGGAAGCGTTGCAAAGCCAGCAGTGCGACGATATACGGGGCGCCTCAGCCACCGCTACATGCCACGATGACGCGTCACATGAGGATGACGGGGGCGACGAAAGCCATGAGGTACGACCAGAGCCGGGCGGACAAGCTCGATGAGACGATGCTCGAACTGCTGCTGCCGGAAAGCGCAGTGGAGTCACTGGGGCAGTGGCTAGCCGACCCGAAGCGCGGCCAGCGGTACGCGAACGGAAGTGGCCCTCACGCCATCCCGTACGCGCCATCCACGTGGATGGCCGTAGCGCCGTGGCCCACCACGTTCGCCGACCGGGCGGCGGCCGATTCGGCTTCGGTGAGCCGAGCCGAGGTCGTGGCCGCGGTCCGGGCTGCGGAGCAGTCCGAGAGCTGGGCAGAGGCATTCGTGGCCACGCAGGTGTGGGGCTACGGTGTTACGGGCTACGGCCCGTACCGCACTCGTCAGGTGCTCGCCCAGTCTGGTGCTGAGGACGTCCTCACTGAGGCGGTGTTCTTGCTCGTTGATAAGGGCGCGGTCGCAGCCTACGAGGTGCTGAATACTCTGGATGGCCTCGGGCCGGCGTTCCTCACTAAGTTTCTCTACTTCGCGGGCCTGGCGCTGCCAGAGGTGAAGGGCCCGCGCCTGCTGATCCTCGACAGCGTGCTCGCCGGGGTCCTGCGCCGGCACGCCATGAAGGTTGGACGTGCGGTTGGCTATGAGTGGTCCGAGGCGATTACCAAGCGCATCTGGCGCGACAGTGGCTGGAGCTCCCACCGCTACGACGTCTACCTTCGGTGGATGTATGCCGCCAACGACCGACTCGTGGCCGCGTCGATCAACTGGCCCGCTGCCCCAGATGTGCTCGAGCTGGCCCTCTTTAGCGCCGCCTGGGACCCTGAATAACCGTGTTGCCTGGATGTCACCTTCGGGCGCGCCCTGGTTCACGCAGTTGTCCATTATCTGGAATCAGGATTGTCAAGGCTCGGCACCAAGACGCTGCACACGCGCAGCCTCGTCCTGGCCTGCGGGGATGCGACGAAACGTGTCGGCACTCCCGGCACCCCCTCAAGGGAGGACCATGGCGCCACACTTGTCGGACCACACGGAAGATGCCAGTGGGCAGGGGATGTGACCTGGCCACTGAAATCTTCCGTGCGGCAGCTCATGGCGGGTTCGGTTACACCAGTTGTTTCAGTGAGCGTTTTCAGCGTTGCCTCTTCAGGGTGAGGACGGCTTTGGCGATTGACGTCATTCGATTTGGGCTGCATCGCGATCTTCGGAAGATCCGCCAGGACTTGAGTCGTGCCATGCCGCGTTCGACGGGTGCGCGGGCCGTTGCCAGTGCC
Source organism: Streptomyces sp. NPDC091387 (assembly GCF_044756945.1). Classification (NCBI taxonomy): domain Bacteria; kingdom Bacillati; phylum Actinomycetota; class Actinomycetes; order Kitasatosporales; family Streptomycetaceae; genus Streptomyces; species Streptomyces sp. NPDC091387. Next base: position 3,775 of record NZ_JBIVTZ010000018.1, read on the forward strand.
CGGTTGATTGTCTTCTGTGTCGGGGACAGCTGCCCTTGGGGTGGGCGTCTGCGGCCGGTGGTGAGCCAGGGGCCGGCGCCCGTGTAGGCGCGGTCGGCCAGGACGGGGACGCCTTGGCGTTCGCAGACCCGGTGGGCGCGGGCCGCGGTCAGGTCGTGACACCGAACCGGCAGGGCCGGTGAAATCCACAGGATCTGCCCGGCCGGGTCGGTCACGACCTGTACGTTCACGCCGTGGCGGCGGTGCTTGTGGGAGTAGTCGGCCCGGCCGTCGCCCACGCGGTCGCAGTCGGCGAGCGTCCCGTCGAGCAGTACGTACTCCGGATCGGCCTCGCGCAGGACCTTCAGCAGGCCCGGCGCCTGGTCGGCCAGGAGGGGGATGACCTGGGCCAGGGTGTCGCGCTTGTGCAGGTACACCAGAGCGACGAGCGCGCGTTGGTGCGGCGGGAGCTTGCAGCGGCGGTCACCCTCGCGGATGACGATGAGCATGGTGACCCACTCGACCAGCGCATGAAGCAGGTCGAGTGCGGCAGGATTGGGAACCAACGAGGCACCTGCGCTGATGAGTTGAGACGTCGAACATCTCCCTCAACAGCACGGGCGCCTCGTGCGTTGCGGCCTCGCCACCGTCACCCCAACCGGTGGCCACTCTGAAAACGCTCATTGTGCCGTAGCTGGCGCGAAGTCACAGACAGGGGGCTAGCATCAGCCCATGAGGTTGGCCAGAAGTGATGACCAGTTTACCCAGCCGTGGTCTCAAAGTGAATTGACGTCATACATACGTTTCCAGCTTTCACAGCTGCGTGCACAAAATGGCCATCACGCATTCGAGGATATTTGTCGAGATTTTGCACGGCAAAACATCCTCGCAAACATCCTTCCCGCCACAGGACCGGTAGCAGCAGGCGGAGACCAAGGGCGAGATTTCGAAACCTTCAAGACGTACCTGAAAAACACATTGGGCCCGTTCGGGTCTTTTATTGGTGTTGCCGCAGATGAAACTGTCGTTTTCGCATGTTCCCTTCAGGTCGACAACGTAAAATCCAAGGTTATGAGCGACCTCTCAACAATATGTGGCGAGGGAACTCCCGTGGATCGCGTGTTCTTCTTCACAGAGAGCGACGTAGCGACAGCGAAACGTCATGACATAATTAAAGCAGCGCGAGAAAAGTATTCGGTTGCTCTCGAAATAATCGATGGTGCCGGATTTGCCGAAAACCTGTCCCGGGACAGCAACACATGGATCGCCGTACAGCATCTTAGCGTGCCGACATCCTTTTTGCCCGAAAAAATGGATGCGCCGGATTGGTATAGAAGAGAGAAGATGCTAACGCAAGAATCGGTGGACCACCCTTCTTCATACGGCGATCTATTGACTCTGCGGAATTGCATCAGATACGCGACTCAGGAAGAAAATTTCAGATCGGACATTGAGTTTTGGGTAACGAGCATCAGTTCCTTCTTGGGAGCCGATCATCCGCTAGAGATGCAGGATATCGCTTCATATGAGATTGCTGTAGCACGGCTCCGCGGATTGGGGGATATGAGGCCGGCCGACCATTTGGCAGCGGATTTCCTGGAACGAGCGCTAACCCATACCTCACCAGCTCAGCTGGAAGACGCCACCGTACTACTTATTTACGTGCAAGGTGCGTGGTTGCATCGAACTACGACGCTCGGGAAGAAGTGGATTGTCGAGTATGGCAAGCGCATCTGTCGGCACGTCGAAAGCTTGTTGAAAGCGTGCGAGGAACCAGGGGCGATCTGTGAGCTACTGGATATCAAGGCGACGCTGCTCGGCGGATTTGATATCGAGGCCGCCCCGGATGATATTCTCTCGGATCGCAGTCTCGGTCCGGTGCCACCTATGTCAGATTCACGCCTTGCAGAATTGGTTCGCCGTGGAGACGCCGCCGTTCGCACTGACCTAAAGGCTATCGACGCTCAAGGAGCAGTTGACTGCTGGATTGATCTGCTAAACAGAATCGAGCGGGCGCCTCTATTTCCAGTAAGACAACTCACAGAAAGCGTAGCTGTACGCGCCGCATCACTTGTAAAAACTACGGGCTGGCTCGCCTTGACTCAAGGGCTTGACCAGGTTGTTGAGCAGCAGTCAGGTCGTGCAGCGCGAGCCGAGTCAGCTTGGAGAAGAGCCAAATCTCTAATCGATGCAGATCTCCCCCTCGAAGCTTTAAACGATTTGGATGTGGCCAGGAAGAACTGGCTGACTGGAGATGACTTCGATTACTCGATCGGCGTCATGTTTGCCACAGCCCAGGCCTTCCAAGACATCGGCTTGCTTTACGCCGCTAAGCACTACTTCCTGGCAGCCGGCGCCATAGCAAGTGCCCGAAACGTCATGCATAGCTCTGTTCCTGCTTCACTCCTTGCAGCCTCCTACTGTGACTTCTTGGGAGGGAACTGGCACTCGTTTGTAACCCTTGCGGGCCGAGCAGTGAACATCCACAGCGAGATTCGTGGCAGCGCCAGGGATACAGACCGATGGGGTGACTTTCGAGCTGTAGGGGAGGCAGTTGCATACGTTCAAAGCATCTCGCAAGTGATCAACTCATCATCGATCGATCGCTTCCTAGAAGCTAGCTTCGGCCAAGAATTCTTGGTACGCCCGCCTGAGAAGACGGGAACATCGGATAGCTTGGTCCGTGAGGGGGAACAATACTTCCGCGATCAACTTAACTCCGATTTAGGGCAGCAGGCATTTGCTGATTGTGGCGCAAAGCGATTTCTTACGTGGAAAATGCATGGCGTCTCATGGCGAGTGCGTTGCAAGAATAAGCGAATCGATGCAATGGCGGCGGAAAGGTTTGCCGCAGCCACCCAAGAGCTGTTTACGCTATTCTTCAATACGGACCTGGTATTGTGTCCGTCGACTGTTCTTATCGACCTTTCCACGGTGAGCTCGGTCAACGGGAAAGCGGCGCATATGGAACCGCGCAGGCTGCGGAATACCGCTGCCGGGGAAAGGCACTGGAGTGTCAAGGTGACGCGGGATGAGGGTCCGAACACTCTAGACTTCCTTGACGCCCACGTCGAGGCCGCAACAATTATCCTTTCGATCCTTGGAGAGCTCTCACTCCTGCGAGAAGAAAAACTCCGCAAAGAGATCGAAAATGCGTTGAGGCCGTCCTTGCTCGAAAGAATCATGCCTCACATTCGATTCGATCGCGCCATTTCATTTATTGAGGATGAAGCATTCAATGCTTCAAGTCGAAACGAGATCGCCCCCTGGGGGATTCCAGGCTCCAGCGAGCCGCTCTTGCACCACTCGTTGCGGGAAGTGACTTCCCCTGGTCCCGGTTACTCTCGCAAGGAATCGGAGATTCGCTGCAGAAATAGGTACGAGGCTTTCGAAAGGATGCTGCGCTACACTCTGCCCGCCTTGAATTCGACCGCCAGCTTCCAACATGCGGTCGCCTGCCTGAGGACAGACGGCTGGAAAGATTGGCACATTCTTCAAGCATTGGCGAATCAGGTGCTTAATTATCGCCGTGAATTTACACATGAATCCGCTGGTCAACTTAAACCAGAAATTGCCTTCGCGACAGAAGATGCGGATGCCGTGCCAATTCCTCCCGATGCTGTAACAGGGGAATCATTGCACACTTCACTGGCCTACTCGCTAGGAGCCACACTCAAAATTTGGGGGCTTGATCCTCACGGTGAGTTTTCTCCCGAGGAATACATGGCAGTTATGAGTAAGCGTTACGGGTACTGGTCGGATGACGTACCCCACCGAGATCCCTTTTTGATTTGAGTCAATGAGCGTTTTCAGCGTTGCCTCTCCAGAATGAGGATGGCTCTGGCGATGACGCTCATGCGGTTGGGGCTGATGCGGGATTTGCGGAAGATCTGCCAGGACTTCAGTCGTGCAATGCCTCGTGCGACGGGTGTACGGGCTGCGGACAGGGCCCGGTTCGCGGTCTGTTCGGTGGGTGTGAGCTCACCGCCTGGTGGGCGGCGCTTGGCGGTGGTGACCCAGTCGCCGGCACCGATGTAGGCCATATCCGCGAGGATCGGGACGCCCTGTCGCGCGCAGATCCGAAGGATCTGGTGGGTGCGGGCGGCTGTCAGGTCGTGGGTTCGGCCCGGCAGTGCTGGTGACAGCCAGAGGATCTCCCCGCTGGGGTCTGTGACGACCTGCACGTTCACCCCGTGCCGCCTGTGTTTCGAGGAGTAGTCGGCCCTTCCGTCGCCGACGCGGTCGCACTCTGCGAGCGTGCCGTCCAGGAGAACGAAGTCCGGATCGTGTGCGCGCAGCGTCTTCAGCAGGCCCGGTGCCTGCTCGGCGAGCAGGCCGGTGACCGCGGTGACGTAGGCATGGGCGGTGCCGACGGATATCCCGAAGGCCACGGCGATACGGGCGAGGGTGTCGTGCCGGCGCAGGTACACGAGTGCGATCAGCGCACGCCGGTGCGGCGGGAGTTTGCACCGGCGGTCACCTTCACGGGTGACGATGAGCATCGTGACCCACTCGACCAGGGCGTGAGGCAGGTCGAGTGCGGCAGGATACGGAACCAACAGAGCTCCTGTGTTGTTGAGTTGAGACGTCGAACACCTCCCTCAACGGAATGGGAGTCGTGTCCGTTGCGCACTCCGATCCCACACCGCCCCGTCACCCGATCAGTGGCCACGCTGAAAACGCTCAGTGTTCGGTGGCTGCGGCATTGCGTCGGCCCTGGCATCGGACGGATTGGGTCAGCGTTTGACACGGTTACGGACCGCCAGGACCGCCAGGCCCAGAAGGACGGGTTCGGTCACGCGGGACGTCATCTCGATGTAGGTGCCGGTGGTGGTCAGGTCCTGGCCCGAGGAGCGGAACACCACCGAGTTGAGGGTGACGTTGATGGCTTTGTCGAAGCGCTCGCCGGTGAACCTTTCCCCCGTGGGGTTCTGGGGATCACCCTTGCCGATCTCGAAGGTGACCGTGCCGCCGCCGGGCGGCACGGTGCCGATCGCTTCCTGCTTCGGGGAGTCCTTGGGGAGCCCGAAGCCCACCAGAAGCACGACAGTGACGAGCATGGCGGCAGCAAGCCAGCCCAGCGCCCGGGAAGCACGCAGGCCGTAGCCGGACAGCAGCCAGTAGCCGGACAGCAGTCCGCGTTCGGCGCGGGTGGTGTTGGTGCGGTCATGGCGGCGCATTTCCATCTCGCCGTAGTAGAAATCCGCCGCCCCCGGCTCGTTCTTGCCGTCCTCGAACGCCTTGCGCAGCGCCCGGTACACCGGCGCCAGCTGCGCCGGCCCCACGCGCACGGTGCCGGATACGGCGGCGTTCCAGCCCGGAGCTGCTGCTGGCTCGCTCACACGCCAGATACGTTCTTCGAAAAGGATGCGGCGCTGGGTGAACCGGACGGGAGGCCAGCGCCGCCACTGGGTGCGGGGGACTTCATTGAAAGAGCAGGTGCCCTCCAGCTGGATCTGGTCCAGATGCACGGTTCCGGTCAGCATGCACATCGCCAGGTCGATGTCGGAGAGCACCAGATGGGCCGCGTCCACCCCTCGCATCGAGATCATTCGCACCGTGGCGCTGGGGGCGTCGGCAAGAGCCTGTTCGGACACTGGCTGTCCGCCGGGGAGGGAGAAGGGCTCGGCATCCGCAGCGATCGTGAGTGGGTATTCGAAGACCGCCTGGGCGAAGTCCACTGTGGCGTAGCGCAGACGTATCTCGGCCGTTGACGACCAGCGGGTCCGTCGGCACTCCAGGCGGCGCGCGGCCAACGAGAGGGTCACCGGGCTGCCGAAAACCGCCCCGGACAACTTCACCCGCCCGGCACACACAAACGGCCCGAGGCTAGCCGCCCGCTCGAAAACCGCCATCTCGAACCGGGCATCGCCTTGGAAGACCGCTAGTTCGAACCGGGCATCCCTTTGGAAAGCTACTGATCCGAACCCGGTGTCACCCTGGAAATCCGTCGCTACGAACTCGGCGTTGCCCTGGAAGGTCGCTTCCTCGAACCGGGTGCCGCCCTGGAAGTTCGCTCCATCGAACCGGGCGCCGCTATGAAAGGTCGCCACGGTGAAGTTGGCGGTGCACGCGAAGATCGCCGCTTGGAACACGGCGTCGCCCTTAAAGGTCGTCGACCGAAACTCGACGTCGCTCTGAAAGGTCGCCGCCCCGAACCCGGCGTCGCCCTTAAAGATCGCCGACCGGAACGCCGCATTGCCCTGAAAGGTCACAAATTCGAACTCGGCGTTGCCCTGGAAGGTTGCCGATATGAACCGGGCGTCGCCGAGGCGGGGGAAGCCGGTGGCGGGATCGCGGAGGGCATCGAGGAGGGAGTCGAGAAGGGTTTCGGTGAAGGTGGTGCCGCTGTGGTCGATGTCGGCGCCGGGGGTCAGGCTGTACAGGTAGGCGTCGCGTTCGGCGTCGGCCAGATGGGCTAGGCACGCGGTATGGCCGGGCACGTCGGCACCGCGACAGCCGACTGGGTCCTCGGGGGTGGTGCCTTGACCGCAGGGCACCCAACTAAGCGAGGTCAAAGACGGCTCGGGGCTCAGGTGTGACATACCCGAAGGACGATCAAGCACGACCGGATGGTTGCCGATCCCACCGCACAGTCGGCGTACTGAAATGAAACGCGCGCTACTGAAATCTTCCGCACGGTCCGACAACACTGGCCGCACCAGGCGGCAGCGTTAGGCGTTACAACTGACACTATGCGCTGGTGAGGCATCCCGCCCGGCTTGATAATCGTGCCCGTCGTCTTCGTCGAGAAGCCCGTAGCGGTTCATCCAGAGCGACACCCGCAGCCTGGTCGTGCCGTGCATCCGCTCTCGACCAGGTCCTGCCGGATCGGGTGCCACCGCTCCAGCGCGGCCTTGGCCAGTGCCGAGATTTCGATCCATTCGCCCTTGCCCTGGTCGTTGCGCACCTGTGCTGCGGCCAGCGTCGGATGAGCACCGCGGTGTTCTGCTCCGCAAATGCGAGGTCCGCAGCCTGACCAGCTCTCCGCTCCGTGCGGCGGTGTCCAGTCCTAGGGCGAGCACGGATGTCAGCCGGGTCTGCGCCCAGCGATATTGGCTAGCCGAAGGTTTTGTCGAGCTGGCGGTAATGGGCCGACAAGGTTGCGGCTGCCGGTGTGGGCTGCAGCTGGAGCTGACCGCCGCCGATGTGGAGTGCGGGCGCCTGGCGCAGACGCGGTCGGCGTGACACGACCGACATCGAACGTTGCGAGGCCACTTCGGCAATAGCCCTCCGTAAAGACTGACGGGCGCTCAGCTGTATCTGACGTGTCGTCAGTCATTCAAGATCATCTTGCACGTGCGTTGCACAAGGTACTGAAAAGCAACAGTGATCAGTGAAGGGCTGTGAAGGTGAGTATTCACAGGTCAGATGGCATGTTGCGGTGTTGTGCCCCTTGGGTCCAAGGGGCACAACACCCCACCCGTCAGATGTCGCGGATCAGGTGCACCTCTAGACCGGCCGGCACTTCCTTGTCGACCTTGGCCAGGAACTTCTTGAACTCAGCTGCCCGATGACGGCGGTGCAGCGAGCCGATCACTTTGCCGGTGGCCACTTCCAGAGCCGCGAACAGGGTGGTGGTGCCGGCGCGGATGTAGTCGTGGCTACGGCGCTCGGGGGCGCCCGGCCTCATCGGTAGCACGGGCTGGGACCGGTCCAGGGCCGGGATCTACGACTTCTCGTCCACGCAGAGAACCAGCGCTCTTTCCGGCGGGTCCAGGTAGAGGCCCACGACATCGCGGACCTTGTCGATGAAGAACGGGTCCGTGGACAGCTTGAAGGTTTGCGAGTGGTGTGAGGCGAGTGCGAAGGCCCGCCAGATCCGGGAGATCGGCGACTGCCACATGCCCGTGGCGGCCGCCATCGACCGGGTCGACCAGTGGGTGGTGTTCTTCGGCCTCTCCTCGAGTGTCTTGACAATGACCCGCTCGGCATCCGCGTCACTGATCTTCCTCGGGGCACCTGGGCCTCGGTTCGTCGGACATGCCGTCCAGGCCACGTTCGATGAACCGACGCCGCCAGGTGCGGACCGTGTCCGCGGCAACATACAGCCGACGGGACACCGCCAGAATCGAGTGGCCCTCGGCGCACTCCAGCACAATCCTTGAGCGCTGGGCCAGAGCCTGGGCCGTCGAACGACGACGCACCCAGCCCTCCAGCACAGCCCTCTGGGCATCGGTCACCGACAACGGCGAATTTTCGGACCCGGACGACTCATACCCAACCAACGACGAACCTGCGACTCAGGTCACTAGCCGCTAGTGCTCTGATCAGGCAGAACGTTACTCAGCAGCACAGCCAGGCACCACGCAGCACGAAGGTTCACGGCCTCGTAATGCGTAGGTCCCGGGTCCGAGTCGCCAGGGACTTTTCAGGGACTTTCAGCTCTGTCGGAGGGACATCCGAGGGAGTTTTCGCAGTACAAGCACGGAAGGCTGCGACAGCGCTGAAAGGCCCAGGGCTTCGGGCCCGCGCATCCGCGCCGTCGCTCCGTAGCGCTCCGGCACGGCGTCGGTTCGGCAGTAGGAGGCGAGGATCTTCGGGCCGCACACGGTCCTGACCTCGGGCAACGTGCCCCGGCGGGCCCGGCGGCGTGAGCGCCGGGCCCGCGGACGGGCGGTCAGCCGTACGGGTAGAACCCCGACCCCGTCTTGCGGCCGAGCCGGCCCGCGTCGACCATCCGCTGGAGCAGCGGGGGCGCGGCGTACAGCGGCTCCTTGTACTCGGCGTACAAGAGGACATGAGTGCCGGCTGTGGATGTGGGCGTTCTTCCGCCTTGCGCCCTTGTGCGCCGCGGTGCGACGGACGGGAGCGTGGCCCCGCCCCTCTCCTCTGGTCTCTTCAGCGTCCCGATCGCCGCTGAGGCGATTCCGCTCCGGCGTCGGCATTTGCGGGTGGTCGGTCAGCTTTCGGTTTCGGTCTTGTCGCTGCCCCAGAGGGTGTGGAAGGTGCCCTCGCGGTCGGTGCGGTGGTAGGTGTGTGCGCCGAAGTAGTCGCGTTGGCCCTGGGTGAGGGCGGCGGGGAGGCGTTCGGCGCGCAGGGAGTCGTAGTAGGCGAGGGTGGCGGCGAATGCCGGGGTGGGGACGCCCTGGGTGACGGCGGTGGTGATCACGGCGCGCCAGTCGTCCTGCGCGGCGGCGATCTCCTCGGCGAAGCTCTTGTCGGCGAGGAGGCTGGGCAGCTGGGGCTGCGCCTCGTAGGCGCTGGTGATCCTGTCGAGGAATGCGGCGCGGATGATGCAGCCGCCGCGCCAGATGGCGGCGACCATGCCGAGGTTGATGTTCCAGTCGTACTGCTCGCTGCCGACGGCGATCTGGTGGAAGCCCTGGGTGTAGGCGACGATCTTCGAGGCGTACAGGGCCTGTTCGACCTGGTCGGCGAAGGCTGCCGCCTCGTCCTTGCTCAGGGTGTTTGCCGTGGGGCCGGCCAGGTGGCGGGAGGCCTCGCGGAGGCCGGCGTGGCCGGAGACGGAGCGGGCGAAGACGGCCTCGGCGATGCCGGAGACGGGAACGCCCAGGTCGAGGGCGATCTGTACGGTCCAGCGACCGGTCCCCTTCTGCTCGGCCTGGTCGAGCACCACGTCCACGAAGGGATTGCCGGTGGCGGCGTCGACCTGCAAGAGCACCTCCGCGGTGATCTCGATGAGGTAGGAGTCCAGGCGACCGGTCTTCCAGGTGCGGAAGATGTCCGCGATCTCGGCGGGGGAGTAGCCCGCCACGTCGCGCAGCAACTGGTACGCCTCGCCGATCAGCTGCATATCGGCATATTCAATCCCGTTATGTACCATTTTGACGAAGTGGCCCGCCCCGTCGGGGCCGATGTGGGTGACGCAGGGGTCGCCGTCCTTGGCCTTTGCGGAGATCTTCTCCAGCATCGGGCCCAGGGAGGCGTAGGATTCCTTGCTGCCGCCTGGCATGATGCTGGGCCCGTTGAGGGCGCCCTCCTCGCCGCCGGAGACGCCGGTGCCGACGAAGTGGATGCCCTGGTCGCGCAGATCCTTCTCGCGGCGGCGGGTGTCGGCGAAGTGGGCGTTGCCGCCGTCGATGATCATGTCGCCGGGTTCGAGGAGCGGGGCAAACTCCGCGATCACCGCGTCCGTCGGGTCGCCGGCCTTCACCATGACCACCAAGCGCCGAGGGCGCTCCAGTGCCGCGACGAAGTCCTCGGCGGACTCGGTGGCGACGAAGTCTCCCTCGTCGTCGAATTCCTCGACGAGGGCGAGTGTCTTCGCCGTGGTGCGGTTGTGGAGGGCCACGGTGTACCCGTTGCGGGCGAAGTTGCGGGCCAGGTTGCGGCCCATCACCGCGAGTCCGGTGACGCCGATCTGCGCGGTGCCGCTCATCTGGGTGCTCCTGCAATCTGTCGGGGGATGCCGGGGTGCTGAGATGCCGCGAGGTCCAGTATGGATACGGGACCGGCGGACAGCCTGTTCAGCGGCGGAGCCGGGCGCCTGCCGGTGCTCTGTCCCGCGCCTCGCTCAGCAGGCGTCCTTCCCACTCTTGGCACTCCCTGAGCGGCGGCGCAACACTGGCCATGGGTTGGAGAGCGCTCTCCCGATCGAGTTCCGTGCCCGATCCGGGCTGCTGATCCCGTAGGTCCGCCCGCACCGTCCCATCCCCGCTGTCGGTGTGGTGCGCAAGTCCGCGGGGGGCACGGAAACCCGTGACCCCCGCGGACTCGTGGTGCGCCGGGACCGATTACCGCGGGGACGGGCGCGAGGGGCGACGGCCCGCGGGAACGAGAGACCTCCGGCCGCGGCGGTCGTCCGCCGCGGCCGGAGGAACGCCGGCCCCCGAGGGGCCGGTCGGGGGATTCAGGCGGCCTTGCCCGAGCGGCCCGCCCGCGCCTCGCGGATCAGCTCGGCGTAGCGGCGGCCGCTGCTCTTGACGGTGCGGCGCTGCGTCGCGTAGTCGACGTGGACCAGGCCGAACCGCTTGTCGTAGCCGTACGCCCACTCGAAGTTGTCCAGCAGCGACCAGGCGAAGTACCCGGCGAGCGGGGCACCCTTGCGGACGGCCCGCGCACAGGCGGCGAGATGCTCCTCCAGGTACCGGGTGCGCTCCGGGTCGTGCACCGAACCGTCGGCCTGGACGACGTCCTGGTACGCCGAGCCGTTCTCGGTGACGTAGACGCGCCGCACGCCGTACTCCTCGGTCAGGCGCAGCAACAGCTGCTCCAGGCCCTCGGCGTGCACCTCCCAGTCCATGTGGGTGTGGCGGGAGCCGGGCAGGTAGACCTGCTTGGCGTGCGGGACGGGACCGGTCGCGTCGGCGGTGACGACCTGACGGAAGTAGTAGTTCACGCCCAGCCAGTCGAGCGGCGCCGCGATGAGGTCCATGTCGCCCGGCAGCACCGGGAGTTCGACCCCGTACAGGTCGACCATGTCCTGCGGGTAGCCGCGCCCGAGGATCGGGTCGAGCCACCAGCGGTTGACGTGCCCGTCGCCGCGCACCGCCGCGGCCCGGTCCGCCTCGCGGTCGGTGGCGGCCTCCACCGGGCTGAGGTTGTTGACGATGCCCACCCGGGCGTCCGAGGACGCGGCCCTGATCGCCCGCACGGCCAGGCCGTGCCCGAGGTGCAGGTGGTACGAGGCCCGGACGGCGGCGGTCAGGTCGGTGAGACCGGGCGCCATCGTGCCCTCCAGATGACCGATCCAGGCCGAGCAGAGCGGCTCGTTGAGGGTCGCCCAGTCCTTCACCCGGTCGCCGAGGCGCTCCACGACCACCGAGGTGTACGCGGCGAAGTGCTCCGCGGTCTCCCGGACCGTCCAGCCGCCGCGGTCCTGGAGCGCCTGCGGGAGGTCCCAGTGGTAGAGCGTGGCGAACGGGGTGATCCCGGCGTCGAGGAGGCCGTCGACCAGCCGGTCGTAGAAGTCGAGCCCGGCCTTGTTGACGGGGCCGTCGCCGCCCGGGACGATCCGCGGCCAGGCGAGCGAGAAGCGGTAGGCACCCGCCCCCACCTCCTTGATCAGGGCGATGTCCTCGGGGACCCGGTGGTAGTGGTCGCAGGCCACGTCGCCGGTGTCGTCGCCGGCCACCTTGCCGGGGATGTGGGAGAACGTGTCCCAGATCGACGGGGCCCGGCCGTCCTCCGCCACGGCCCCCTCGATCTGGTACGCGGCGGTGGCGACGCCCCAGGTGAAGTCGGCCGGGAGGGCGCTCAGGTCGTTCACGGGCTTCCTTTCCGAAGTGGTCATTTGACGGCTCCCGCGGTGAGGCCCGCGACGAGGTACCGCTGAAGCAGCAGGAACCCGGCGACGATGGGGATGCTGACGACGAGCGAGGCGGCCATCACCTGGTTCCAGTAGACGTCGTTCTGGGTGGCGTAGCCCTGGAGGCCGACGGCCAGGGTGCGGGTGGTGTCGTTGGTCATCACGGAGGCGAAGAGCACCTCGCCCCAGGCCGTCATGAACGCGTACACGGCGACGGCGACGATGCCCGGCACGGCGGCCGGCACGACGACCCGGAACAGGGCGCCGAGCGGCCCGCAGCCGTCCACCAGGGCGGCCTCGTCCAGATCCTGCGGGATCGAGTCGAAGTAGCCGATGAGCATCCAGATGGAGAACGGCAGCGAGAACGTCAGATACGTGAGGATCAGTCCGCCGCGCGAGCCGTACAGCGCGATGCCGGTGCTGTTCCCGATGTTGACGAAGATCAGGAACAGCGGGAGCAGGAAGAGGATGCCGGGGAACATCTGGGTGGAGAGCACCGTGACGGTGAAGACGCGCTTGCCGCGGAACTTGTAGCGGCTCACGGCATACGCGGAGAACACCGCGATGATCACCGAGAGGACCGTCGCCGACCCCGCCACGATCAGCGAGTTGGCGAAGTACCGGGCGAGCGGGACGGTCTTCCAGATGTCGAAGTACGGCTGGACGGTCAGCCCGGACGGTATCCAGTGGAACTTCCCCGACACGTCCTGGAGCGGTTTGAGCGAGCTGCTGACCATCACGTAGACGGGGAGCAGCGCGAAGGCGGCCAGGAAGGTCAGGATGACGCGGCGGGTCCAGAGGAAGGACTGCGGCGCGGCCATCGGGGACCGCCTCCGGGCCCGGGACTTCGGCGCCCCCGGCAGCGCGGCCGACTGGGCATGGCTAGGCATCGGCGCCCTTCCTTCCGCGTGAGGTGATGAGCAGGTAGACGGCCGTCACGACCAGCAGGAAGAGCAGCAGGAGTACGGACATGGCGGATCCGGTGCCGAAGTTCCAGGTGACGAACGACGACTGGTAGATGTGGATCGAGATCAGGTCCGCGCTCGAAGGCGCCGCCTTCCCGAAGAGCACGTACGGGGTGTTGAAGTCGTTGAACGTCCACAGGAACAGGACGAGCACCAGGACCTGGTTGACCGGGCGCAGCGCCGGCAGCGTGATCTTGCGGATCTGCTGCCAGACGCCGGCCCCGTCGATCGCGGAGGCCTCGTACAGCTCGCGCGGGATGTTCTGCAGCCCCGCCATCACGATGAGGAAGGCGAACGGCCAGCCCTTCCAGACCGAGACGACGATCAGCGCGTAGATGCTGTTGTCACCGATCAGCCAGAAGGACGGCTGGTCGGTCAGCCCGAGCTGGTCGTGGAGCACGTGGTTGACCAGGCCGTTGTCCCGCTGGAACATGAACGCCCAGGTGATGACGGCCGCGTAGACCGGCAGGGCGTACGGGACGAGGAAGACCGCCCGCAGGAAGCCCCGGCCGCGGAAGTTCTCCTGCAGCATGATCGCCGCCGCGACCCCGAACAGCCAGGCCAGGCCGACGGCGAAGAACGTGAAGACACAGGTGACGAAGAACGAGTGGAGCAGCGCCTCACCGATGGGGGCGTTGACGTCAACGGCGATCCGGTAGTTGTCGAAGCCGCTCCAGGGCGCTCCGCCCCAGTTGTTGATGTAGAACTGCGTGAGCTCGCGGAAGCTCATCACGATTCCGATGATCATCGGAATCACGTGGACGAGGAGTTCGAGCAGGACGGCCGGCAGGAGCAGGAGATAGGGCAGTCCGCCCTGGCGGATCCGGTCGGGGATGCGCGGCAGTCTCCCGCGCGCACCCCCGGTGCCCCGGCTCGTCACCCTGTCCGACTTTTCCGTCCGGCTGTCGGTGGTCACGGTGGCGGTCATGAGGGAGCCTTACTGCTGCATCGTCTGCTGGGCCTTTTCGAGGCGCGCCTTGACGGATTCGGTGGTCACGGTGCGTCCGGCTGCGGCATCGGCCCACAGCTCCTTGACCGCCGTACCCACGGCCGTCTCGAACTGCGACTCGTTCGGCACCTGCGGCAGCGGGGCGGCGCTGGTGGACAGGGTGTCGCGCAGGACCTTCAGGTCGGGGGCGGAGAACGCCTCGTCGGCCTGGGCGGTCTTGACCGGCGGGATCGATCCGTAGGTCTTGTTGAGCAGCTTCTGCTCGGTGTCACTGGTCATGAACTTCACGAACTTCTTGGCGCCGTCGATGTTCTTGGTGTTCTTGAACACCGCCATGTTGATGCCGGCGACCATGGAGTTGGTGCTCTTGCCGGCGCCCGGGGTGCCGGACCCGACGGGGACCGGGGCCGCTCCCCAGTCCTCGGGCTTCATCCCCTGGGAGGCGAAGGTGGAGGCCGCGGCCTGCCAGAGCACCATCGCGGTCTTGCCCTTGGCGAAGTCCGTCAGGGACTGGTTCTGCGCGTACTCCGCGTTGCCCGGAGCGATGATCTTGTCCTTGGCCATGAAGTCGATGTACTGCTTCACCGCCGCCACGGCGCCGTCGGAGGTGAAGGTCGCCTTGCCGTCGGCGTCGAAGAAGTCCGCACCGTGCTGCTGGCCCAGAACGAAGGTCTGGTGGATGTTGTTGGAGAGGTTGGAGCCCTCGGCGCCCAGTCCCCACTTGCCGTCCTTGGAGAGCTTCTTGCCGTCCGCGACCAGTTCGTCCCAGGTGGCCGGCGGCTTGCTGATGCCCGCCTCTGCGAAGCTCTTCTTGTTGTAGTACAGGGCGTACGCGAGGGAGTACAGCGGCACCGCGGAGGGGTCCTTGCCCTCCGCGCCGGCCGAGGCGACCGCCGACTCGACGAAGCGGTCCCGGCCACCGATCGCGTCGAAGTTCTCCTTGTTCCAGGGGAGCAGCGCACCCGTCGCCTGAAGCGATGCCGACCAGGTGTTGCCGATGTTCAGCACGTCCGGGCCCTGGCCGGACGTGGTGGCGGCGAGGATCCGGTTGAGCAGGTCGGCCCACGGCACGACCTCCAGCTTGACCTTGATGCCGGTCTGCTCCTCGAACTTCTTCAGCTCGGGGGTGAGGATCTTCTTGTCGGCCTCGATGCTGGGGCCCTGGTTGGACGCCCAGTAGGTGAGGGTCTTCGGTGAATCGTTGCTGCCGCCCTTGGCGGACGAACCGCCTCCGCAGCCGGTGACGCCGGCGGCGATGGAGATCGCGAGGGTGACGGCTGCTGCGGCTCTGATCGTGCGCATGCGGGATGGCCCCTTTCCGGGGAGGAAGGCCGTGTTCGGAACCGAACGGTCTTCAGGCCTTAATTTATGACGTGATTTAAGAGGTGAGGGAAGGTCGCGTCAAGTCCCGCGGTCACGGTATGTTGCGGGAAGGGAAGGAGCCACATGGCTGAGCGCAACAGACGGACCGTGCGTGACCTGCGACGGGGCAACCGGGCGAGGGTATTGCAACGGTTGTATTTCGACGGCCCGCTGAGCCGCCAGGAGCTCGGTCCCGCCACGGGGCTGAGTTCGGGTTCCATCAGCAACGTCGTCGCGGAACTCGCCGCCGAGAGCCTCCTGGAGGAGGCCGGTGTCGTCGACTCCGACGGCGGCCGTCCCCGTACGCTGCTGCGCGTCGCGCCCGGGGGCGGGCTCCTCATCGGCATCGACATCGGCGAGACCCGGATCAGGGTGGAGCTCTTCGACCTCGCCCTCACCGAACTCGCCCGCACCGAAAGGCTGCTGGCCCAGCACGGCTACGACGTCAGCCGCATCGTCGGCCATGTCCGCAGCGGGGTCGCCGATGTGCTGCGGGACGCCGGGGCCGACCCGCGGCGGCTGCTCGGCATCGGGATCGGCGTCCCGGGGATCATCGAGCGGGACGCCCCGGACGGCGCCATCGGAGACGTGGGCTCCGTCGTCCACGGCCAGACGATCGACTGGAGCGCCGTCCCGTTCGAGCGACTGCTCCGCGACGCCGTCCGGGTCCCGCCCGAGGTGCCGTTCTTCATCGACAACGGCGCCAAGACGCTCGGCCAGGCCGAGATGTGGTTCGGCGGCGGCCGCGGCGCGGGAGCCTCGGCCATCGCGCTCATCGGCTCCGGCGTCGGCGCCTGTGTGAACCACGGCGACCTGCTCGACGAGGACCGCAGCAGCATGGCCCTGGAATGGGGCCACACCACCGTCCAACTGCGCGGACGCCGCTGCCGGTGCGGCTCGATCGGCTGCCTGGAGGCGTACGCGGGCGCAGAGGCGATGCGCGAGCGATGGCACGAGGCGGGGGGCCCACTCGCCGCCGACGCCGACGACGAGACCGCTCTCGCCGCGCTGCTCGCCGCCGCCTACCCCGGTCCCGGCGGCGAGCCGGACCCGCTGGCCGTCTCACTGCTCGACGAGACGGCCGAATGCCTGGGCGCGGCCCTGGGCGACCTGATCAACCTCTTCCTGCCCGAACGCATTCTGCTCGGCGGCTGGGCGGGCCTGCTGATCGGACCGCACCTGCTGCCCGACATCCGCCGCTACGCGCAGGAGTACGCGCTCCGGCACGCCGCGGCCCGCACCACCATCGAGATGGGCCGGCTGGGCCCCGACGCGGTCACGGTCGGCGCCGCGACGCTCCCGCTGGCCGACTTCCTCGCCAGGGGCGGCAGCCGCCCGGCCCCCGAGCCCCGTCCCAGCACCCCGGCACCGGGGTTCCGGACCGCCGCGGACGCGGTACGGAAGCGGGAGCGCCCACGGACCGCCTCGGACGCGACGGGGTGAGCCCGGCCCCGGGACGGGGCGAGGCGGGCCGGTACGGGGGCGTAGGGGCGGGTGCCGCGCACATGTCACCGCGAGGACGACGACCGGCTCGCGGGGCGCCACGCGGCCGGCCAGGCCACGTCCCGGGCCACGGCTCCCGGGACGCCGAGGTCGGCCCGCGCGTGCGCGACGTAGCGGTCCCGCGCCTGACGGAACTCCAGATACGCCTCATCCCAGTCCTGTTCGGCCTCGGTGGCGATGCCGCGGGCCAGGCACTCCAGCCGCCACACGCAGTGGTCCAGCGTCTTGGAGGCGGTGTTCGCCTCGGTGTCACAGAGCAGTGCGAGCGTCTCGGACAGCGCCGACCGGTGCGACTCCAGCCGGCCGAGCTCCGCGAGTGCCTCGGAGGTGGGATCCGGGGACACCGGTCCCGGCGTGAGGCCGCGGGCGACGGCGAGCGTCCGGTAGCCGGCCGCCAGCTCCTTGACCGCGTGGGCGTACTCGGCGTAGGCCGTCAACCGGTGTTCGTCCCACCGCACGGCCTGCTGCCTGCGCCACCTCGTCCGCTCGTTCAGGCTGCTCATCACGTACGACATGAGCGCCCCGAGGGCGACACCCGCGAGGGGGAGTATCCGGTCGGTCAGACTCACAGGGAACCCCGATCAGGTAGCGCGGCGACCGCCCGATCCTTTCCGCCGCGACCGGCGCTGCGCAACCCCCCGCCGGGGCGGAAGGCGATCAGTCCCATCGGCCCGGACCTTTCCGCCGGTCTACGCCGAGTCCCGCACCACCAGCGCCGGCTCGAAGATCACGGAGGTCGCCGCACCGTCCGGCTTCGCCAGCCGTTCGATCAGCAGCCGGGCCATCTCGGCGGCCATCGCCTCGACCGGCTGGCGGATCGTGGTGAGCGGCGGACGGCAGGCGGACGCCGCGCTGCTGTCGTCGAACCCGATCACGGCGACGTCCTCCGGCACCCGTTTCCCGTGTTCCCGCAGTACGTGGCAGGCGCCCACCGCCATCAGGTCGTTGGCCGCGAACACCGCGTCCACGTCGGGGTGTTCGATCAGCAGCCGTTCCATCGCGGCCTCGCCGCTCTCCTGGGTGAACCGCCCCTCGGCGATCGGGATGTACGGATGCCCGAGCCGCGTCATCGTGTCGCGGAAACCGGCCAGCCGCTCCTGCCCGGCCGGCACGTCGAGCGGCCCGGTGATGGTCGCGATGCGGCGGCAGCCCCGCGCCAGCAGATGCTCGGCCGCCAGCCGCGCACCGTCCTGGTGGGCGAGGTCGACATAGCTGATCCGGACCGGGCGGGCGGGCCGCGCGTACAGCACCGCGGGCAGCCCCGCGTCCGTCAGCAGACCGGGCAGCGGGTCCTCCGCGTGTGTCGAGACGACCAGCGCGCCGTCGGCACTGCCCTGGCGGAGGAAGGAGACCACGTCCTCCCGGGCCCGTGACGTCTCGGCGAACATCAGCACCGGGTGCATTCCGCGCGGCCGCAGGTAGTTGACCACCCCGGTCACCACCCGGCCGAAGAACGGGTCGGCGAAGACCTGCGCGGTGAACGAGGACCCGCTGTCGGGCTCGCCGGCCTCCGCGGGCTCTGCCCCGGCCGGCCGGGTGCTCTCCGCGGGTTCGGACTCGACGCCGGCACCAGAGACCACCAGCGCGATGGCGTCGGTGCGCCGGGTCACCAGGGAGCGTGCCGCGCGGTTGGGCGCGTAGCCGGTGTGGGCCACCGCCCGGCGCACGGCCTCCTGGATCACCGGATCGACATTGCGTACTCCGTTGATCACCCGGGAGACGGTGGCGCGGGAGACCCCGGCCGCCCTCGCCACGTCCTCCAGGGTGGGTGTACCGGCCGCGCGCAGATCATCCGTCATGAGCGCATTTATAGCACCGACGGAGAGCGCTCTCCATCGCGATCCGCCGCCTCGGGAACGCCGGCGCCGGACGAGGGCGGTGCCGCGGTCGCCGTCAGCGCCGCGGTGAGCGGCAGTTCGCCCGCCGAGCGGCCGCCCAGCAGCGTGAACTCGCCGGCCTCCGTCTCCCACCCGTGCCGCTCCGCCGACCAGTGCGCCAGGGCCCGCCCGGCCACCCGCACCACCGCGACCACGCTCTCCCCGGGCCTCGCCTTGACCGCCGCGTATCCGATCAGCCGGCGCACCGGCCGCTCGACCGCCGACCCGCTCCTGGCCAGATAGACCTGGACCACCTCGCGGCCGCGCCGCTGCCCCGTGTTGCGCACCCGTACCCGTACGTCGAAGGGCTCCCCGGCCCGTACCCCCGCCGGGGCCGTCAGCTCCTCGTACTCCCAGTCCGTGTAGCCCAGCCCGTGGCCGAACCAGTAGGCGGGCGCGGACCCGGAGCGCAGCCAGGCGCGGTAGCCGATGTGCGGGCCCTCCTCGTAGTGGAGGCGCCCGTCGGGCGCGGGCGCGGTGTCCAGCACCGGTACGTCGTCCTGGGCGGCGCCCCAGGTGGTCGGCAGCCGGCCGCCCGGCTCGGCCCGGCCGAACAGCACGTCCGCCAGTCCGCCCCCGGCCTCCTGCCCCGGGAACCAGGCGAGCAGCAGTGCGGGCACCCTGGTGTGCCAGGGCAGGGCGACCGGACCGCCCGCGTTCACCACGACCACCGTGCGCGGATTGGCCCGCACCACGGCCCGGACGAGCGCGTCCTGCCCCTCCGGCAGGTCCAGGCTCTCGCGGTCGTGGCCCTCCGACTCGCTCTGCTCCGTCGTGCCCACGACCACCACCGCGACCTCCGCCGCCCGCGCGGCCGCCACTGCCTCGGCGAGTGCGGCGGCCGCGTCCCCGGCGGGCGGGGCGGCGGCGAGGATCGTCGCGACCCCGGAGCGCGGCGCGAGCGAGCGCCGCGCCACCACCTCCACCTCCTCGCCCGCGGTGAGTTCGGCCCGCGCGTAGTGCTCGGGCGGCGCGACATGGACCCGGGTCGGGTCGTCGCTGTCCAGCGGGAAGGTCCCGGCCAGCACCTCCCGGCCGCCGACGGACAGTGAGATCGCGCCCCAGCCACCCACTGCCCAGGTCCACACCCCGCCCACGGGAGGCCGGACCAGGGCCCGGATCTCCACGGACGCGGCGCCGTCGACCGCGACGGAGGGCTCGACGATCCGGCCGGACAGCCGGTGCTCGGCGTGGAGTTCGGCCCCGCTCGCGTCCAGCAGTCGTACGAGCAGGCCCGGTTCGCCTGACCGGGGGTCGCGCGACCAGTCCCGGCCGAGCGGGCGGGGCCGGGGCGACAGCGGCAGTCCCGGCCGGCAGATCACCTTCGCGCGCTCGCCCAGCGCCTCCTGGATCCCTGTCAGCGGAGTCACCACCGAGTCGGGGAAGACCTCGGCGCTGCCGCCGCCCTGAATCCGTACCGCCGTGGCGTGCGGGCCGATGACCGCGACCGAGCGCAGCCCCGCCGGATCGAGCGGGAGGAGCTGTCCGTCGTTGCGGAGCAGCACCGAACCGGCGGCGACGGCGCGGCGCAACAGCGCCCGCTGGGCGGCGGGGGTCACCGCGGGCCGCCACATGGGCCGGGGCGAGCCGAGCGCACCCACCCGCCGCGCCAGCCGCAGCAGTCGCCGTACCTTGTCGTCGACCGCCTCCGCGGACACCAGCCCCTGCTCCAGGGCGTCGAGCAGACCCGTCGCCCAGGGGCCCTCGGGGCCGGGCATCGCCAGGTCCTGCGCGGAGCGCGCGGTGTCCAGGAGGGTGCGCACGCCTCCCCAGTCCGAAACGACGGCCCCGTCGAACCCCCAGTCGCTCTTGAGCGGGCTCTCCAGCAGCGGGGAGGCGGACATGGTGGCACCGTCGACCTTGTTGTACGCGGACATCACGGCCCAGGCCCCGGCCTCGACCGCGGCCTCGAAGGGGGCGAGGTAGACCTCGTGGAGGGTCCGCTCGTCCACGCGGACGTCGACGTTCAGCCGGTCCGTCTCCGCGTCGTTGGCGACGAAGTGCTTGGCGGTGGCGGCGACCCCGCCTGACTGGATGCCCCTGATGAGTGCGGCCCCGGTCCGCCCGGTGAGCAGCGGGTCCTCGGAGAAGCACTCGAAGTGCCGCCCGCCCAGGGGTGACCGGTGCAGATTCAGGGTGGGGGCGAGGAGCACGTCCACGCCCTTGCGGCGGGCCTCGGCGGCGAGCAGCGCGCCGAGGTCCGTGAGCAGCCGCTCGTCCCAGGAGGCCGCGAGCGCGGTCGGGGAGGGGAGCACGAGCGAGGTCTCGCGCTCGTCCCAGGTCTCGCCGCGCACCCCGGCCGGTCCGTCGGACAGGGTGAGGGGGCGCAGTCCGACAGCCGGTTCGGGGTACGTGCGCCAGGTGCTCTCGCCGGTCAGCAGGCGTACCTTCTGCGCCGCGTCGAGCTTCTCCAGCAGCGGATCGATCTCTGCGTCCGTCATGACGGCCATGCCCCTTCAACCCCAGCGCCCTCCACGGCCGGAGAGCGCTCTCCCGAACGTGCCTGGCTCAGCGTCGCTGGCCGACGTCGGCCGTGTCAATGGGGAACGGCTGCAAGGGCGTTGAAGCGGGTCACCGGTCGCGCTCTTGTCATCACCCGCTGTCAGCACATAAGTTGACCGCTTGCGACGTGTCCTACTGTCAGTGGGGGAGCCAAGTCATGGCCGCGAACGGACGGCACCGCAGATACCAGCCGAGCCGCATCAACCGTGTCTCGGTGCTGGTTACGGCGGGCGGTGCTGGGTTAGCCCTGCCGCTGATCACCGCTGCGTCGGCGGGTGCCGCGTCAGTGGATGTGTGGGAGAAGGTGGCCGCGTGCGAGTCCACCGGGAACTGGCACATCAACAACGGAAACGGCTACTTCGGCGGGTTGCAGTTCACCCGGTCGACCTGGGCGGCGTACGGCGGCGCGGACTACGCGCCACGCGCCGACCTGGCCGGCAGGGACGAGCAGATAGCCATCGCGGAGAAGGTGCTGAAGGGGCAGGGGCCGGGCGCCTGGCCGGTCTGCTCCGCGCGGGCCGGACTGACGCGGGGCGGTGACTCTCCCGACGTCAGCCCGCAGAGCGAGCGGACGGTCAAGGTCGCGTCGCCGAAGCGGGCGTCCACCGGCGCCAGTACCCCGGCGCCCGCCAAGGTCCGGGCGAAGCAGACCCCGGCCCCCGCCACACCGACGACGGTGCCGGGCAAGCACGACGCTTACACCGTGGCGAGCGGCGACTCGCTGTCCGGGATAGCGGCGGACCGCGACCTCGGTGGCTGGCAGCGGCTCTACTCCGCGAACCGCAAGGTCGTCGGCGACGACCCGGACCTGATCTTCCCCGGCCAGCGGCTGAGCCTTGACCTGGCCGGGACCCCGAGGGCGAGCACGAAGGCCGCTCCGAAGGCGGAGCCGAAGCCCACGGCCCGGCAGACCGCGCCGAAGCGGACGACGCAGCCGGAGCGGACACCGCGGCAGTCGCACCCGAAGCAGGCGGCCCAGCCCAAGCAGCAGGCCAGGCCGGCGCCGAAGAAGACGCAGACCCACAAGCCCGCGCACACCGTGAAGCACGCCGGGATCACCGCCCCGATCGAAGCCCGTACCGGCACCCAGTACCGGCAGGCCGGTTCCTGGTCGAGCGGCTACCACACCGGCGTCGACTTCCCGGTTCCCACCGGCACCTCGGTCAAGGCGATGGCTTCCGGCACGGTCGTCACGGCGGGCTGGGGCGGGGCGTACGGGTACCAGATCGTCATCCGGCACAGCGACGGCAAGTACAGCCAGTACGCGCATCTCTCTGCGCTCCACGTGCGCGCGGGACAGCATGTCGGTGCGGGCCAGCGCATCGCCCGCTCCGGCGCCACCGGCAACGTGACGGGTCCGCACCTGCACTTCGAGGTCCGTACCGGCCCCGAGTACGGCTCCGACATCGACCCGCTGGCCTACCTCAGGGCGGGCGGCGTCAAGGTCTGAAGAGCCCCGTCCTGCCCGGCGTCATCGGCCTTCACGGCTGTGGCGCCGGCAGCGGCGGGCGAGGCGGTGGACCCGGCGGGCGATCCGCCGCGTCGCGCGGCGGCGGTGTGCGGCCGCGGGACCGGGCCGAACCCGACCTGCCCCAACCGGCGCTCCGGCGGCATCCGTACAGGCCGGGACAGCGGGCCGGGAAACGTTTCCGGCGCCGGCCGCACCGGCCCCGCGGGCTCGGGAAACGCCACCACGGCCGGCGCCGCCCCGGCCGGCTGCCGCACGGTGCCCGCCGGGTCCGGCGACCCGGCGGGCCCGCCGAAATCCCCTGCCCCCACGCCGGGTACGGGAGAAGCTCCGGGCACAGCCGGCGAGGCGGTGGCCTCCGGCCGCTCGTCCGCGCCCTCCGGCTCCTCGCTGCCTGCCGCCTCCTGACCCCGCCGGCGCTCCGCGCCCAACCGCTCCGTGGTGAGCAGGATCAGCCCGCCGGCCGCGACGGCCCCGCAGACGGCGGCGAGCAGCGCGCCCGTGGTGCCGTGCCGGAACGTCTCACCGAACAGCGTGATGCCGACGGCCGCCGCGACCACCGGGTTCGCCACGGTCACCGTGGCGAGCGGGGCGGTCAGACCAGCGCCCCGGTACGCGGCCTGGGACAACAGGAGGCCGGTGGCGGCGAGGGCCGCGATCACCAGCAGGGTCGGCAGCCCGGTCCCCACCGAGCCCGAGGTCCACTCCATGGCCACGGTCTTCGTGAACACCGAGGCGATACCGAACGCCACACCGGCGGCCCCCGCGAGGACCACGCTCCGCATCACCGGCCGGCGCATCGCCTTCGAGAGCAGGACGAGCGCCACCACCGCGCCGAACGTCACCGAGCCGAGCATCAGCTGCTGCGGGCCGCCCAGGGTGTGCGCGTCGGAGCTTCCGGTGAGGGCGAGCAGACCGGCCAGGCCCACGGTCGCCATGACCGCGCCGCGCCAGGCCGTGGCCCCGGCCCTGCGGCGGACGAAGAGAGCGGCCATCGGCAGGGCGAAGACGATGGTCAGGGCGCCCAGCGGCTGTACGAGGCTGAGCGGACCGTAGGCCAGCGCCACCACGTGCAGAAGCGCTCCCACGCCGTTCAGCGCCACCGCGCCCCACCAGACGCGGTCGCGCAGCGGGGCGAGCGAGCGGCCGTCGGAGGCCGTGGCGACGCGCTCCTGGACGATCGCGCCGGCCGCGTAGGCGACCGCGGAGACCAGTGACAGCAGCACGGACAGCGCGAGGGAACTCATGTACACCACGATGGCCCTTCAAAGCCGCCGCGTCGTCGTCCTTGAGACGGCGATCCGGCGTACTGCTTTGGTAGTACGGCAGTGGTTACGGTGTCCTCCTCCCGACGGTAGTCCCCCCTGCGGCCGACGTCAGAACGATCATCCCGTACGGATACGGTGAGCCGCGAGCCGTGGCACTCCTGGTGCCCGCGGCGTCACGACAGGTGGCCGGGGAGCGGAGGGCGGCAGCACGATGGACGAGCCGGAAGCGGCCTCGGTGAGCGCGTTCTTCGCGCTGGGGGAGACTCCGTCGCCGGACGGCGCGCACCGCGCGCTGGCCTGCCTGTACACGGGCGACATCGCACCGCTCACCTCCCGGATCGACACCGTCGCCGAGCGGCTCGGAACGTCCGAGCGCCGGGTCGCCGCCTCGGTCGCGCAGCTGGGGCTGGCCGCACGGCTGTGGTCCACCGCGCTGGGACCGGCGGCGCTCTCGGGCCGCTTCCCCGACCTGCGGGCGGAGAACCTGCACTGGGACCCCCGTCAGCAGGCGCCCGACGACCTGTGGACGGAGTCCGCCGAACTGCTGCCGGGCACCGCGGACCGGATCAGGGACGTCGTGCAGTACGGCCATCTCGGACCGCTCGCCGAGGCGGTCCGCCGCGACACGGCCGTCTCGTCCCGGCTCCTGTGGGGCAACGCCGGATCCGCGTTGGCCGGAGCCGTACGCCAGCTGATCGGCTGGGCGCGTACGCACGGCCGGCCGGACGTCGCCGCACGCACCCGCACCCTGGCGGCCGAACTCTTCGACCACCCCGCTCTGCGCGACACCGGCGCTCCGCACGGCCCGGGTTTCCGCCGGCGCACCTGCTGTCTCTACTACCGCGGTCCGGGCGGCGGCCTGTGCGGTGACTGCGTCTTCGACAGCGCGCCAGGAACGCCGCCGCGCACCTGAGTCCTGCTCCGGGAGTCCCGCCCGTCTCTCGTTTCACGGGGTGCTCCTCGGTGTACCGCGTGGCTGGTCGCGGGCGTGCCGAAGGGCGGCGTGGCGGGGTCGCGCCGTACCCCGTTCCACGTCCGTGTGCCGCTGGTCCGACCGGTGTTGCTCCCTCCGCACAGGGGATTGTCATGCACCTGGACAGCGCCGCGTCCGTCGTGCTGTCATGCCAACTGCCATTCCTTCCAACGTTGTACATCCTGTTGCAACGAGCCGCCACCCTTCCTCACAAGGAGGATCCGTGCGCATCAGAAAGAAGTTGGTCCTGCTCCTCGCCGCCGTCGTCGGCGCCGCGGGACTGTCCGCCGTACCCGCCGCCTCGGCGGCCGATCAGGACCCCGGGGGCCCGGCCGACGTGCACGGGCTGAAGGGGGAGTACTACACCCAGTCCGCCCCGGGCGCCTTCGACTTCGGGGAGCTCAAGGCCACCGGGTTCGACCCGGGCATCGACTTCCCGACCCTGGAGTCGCGGCTTGCCTCGGCCACCGGGCAGTCCGACGACGCCAGCATCCGGTGGACCGGCAAGATCGTGCCGCAGAAGTCCGGAGCCCACCTCTTCTCCATGATCGGGGACAACGGCTTCCGGCTCTGGATCGACGGGAAGCCGGTCATCGACCACTGGGTCGACGACTGGGAGAAGGAGCAGACCTCCCAGCCGGTCGAGCTGACCGCGGGGACCGCCTACGACTTCAAGGTCGAGTACTTCGAGCACGAGGGCGGCTCCAACCTCCACCTGAAGTGGACCGAACCGGGCGGCACCAAGGTCCCGGTGCCGCAGTCCGCCTTCCGGCTGCCCGACGACTTCGCGTACGACGGGGCCGTCGCCGCCACCGTGCTCGCCGACGGCCGCACCCTCAAGCTGGACTTCGCGCAGAAGCTCGGGAAGCTCCCGGCCGGTCTGGTGAACCACCTGGACGCGGTGATCGGCGGGGCCGAGTGGCCGCTCGGCGCGGTCAAGGCCGACCCGAAGGACCCGCGCAGCCTGACCGTCGCGCTCAAGGAACCGGTCGTCGGCAACAAGGCCGGGAACGCCACGGGCCTGGCCGACATCCGCTACGACGGCGACGGCGCACTGGCCGGTGCGGACGGCAAGCGGGTCGGTGCCTTCTGGTCCAGCGGGCCGAACCACTCCACGCACGAGCTGACCACGAAATGGGCCGACGAGGTGGGGCCGAAGAACGCCCTGCCCGAGTACCCGCGCCCCCAGCTCACCCGCGACAACTGGCAGAACCTCAACGGCTCCTGGGAGTTCGCCGCGGCGAAGGCGGGGGAGCGGCCCCCGGTCGGCAGGAAGCTCGGCGAGAAGATCCTCGTCCCGTACCCGGTCGAGTCCCAGCTCTCCGGGATCGAGCGGCACGAGGACCGCATGTGGTACCGCCGCACCTTCACCGTCCCGAAGAACTGGAAGGTCGGCTCCGGCAAGCGGCTCCAGCTCAACTTCGGTGCCGTCGACTGGCAGGCCGAGGTGTACGTCAACGGCAAGCGCGTCGTCGAACACAAGGGCGGCTACGACAAGTTCAGCGCCGATGTCACCGACGCGCTCAAGCTCGGCCGTACCCAGGAGCTGATCGTCGGCGTCTACGACCCGACCGACGCCAAGGACGGCGAGAACCCGCCGATGGGCAAGCAGCGCCTCGACCCGAGCGGCATCTGGTACACCCCGTCCTCCGGAATCTGGCAGACGGTGTGGATGGAGCCGGTCGCCGCCGACCACGCGGACTCGCTGAAGCTCACCCCGGACGTCCCGGGTGCGAGCGTCACCGTCGAGGCGCGCGGCGTGCGGGACGGGGTCCCGGTCACGGCGACCGCGTACGACGGCAAGCGCAAGGTGGGCGCGGCCACCGGCCGGACCGGATCGGCGCTGAAGGTGCCCGTCCCGCACCCGCACCTGTGGTCCGCCGACGACCCGCACCTCTACCGGCTCGAGGTCGCCGTCGGATCCGACCGGGTCGGCAGCTACTTCGGGATGCGGTCCATCGCCGTCGAGAAGGTGAACGGCACCCCGCGCACCGTCCTCAACGGCAAGCCGGTGTTCCTGATGGCCACCCTCGACCAGGGGTTCTGGCCGGACGGGCTGCACACCGCGCCCACCGACGAGGCACTCGCGTACGACCTGAAGATGCACAAGGCGATGGGCTTCAACTCGGTCCGCAAGCACATCAAGGTCGAACCCGACCGCTGGTTCTACTGGGCGGACAAGCTGGGCCTGATGGTCTGGCAGGACATGCCGGCGATGAACACGGTGAACCCGTCGGCCGCCGCACGCGCGGAGTACGAGCACGAGATGAAGGAGATGATCGACGAACACTCCAGCCATCCGTCCGTCGTCATGTGGGTCACCTTCAACGAGGGCTGGGGCCAGTACGACGAGGCCCGCATCGCCGACCAGGCCAAGTCCTGGGACCCGACGCGCCTGGTCAACAGCATGTCCGGGATCAACCTGGGCGTCGACGGCGGCACCGGGGACATCATCGACGAGCACGGCTACCCGAGCCCCGCACTCCCGAGGCCGGACGGTCAACGGGCCCTGATCAGCGGTGAGTACGGCGGACTGGGTCTCGCCGTCCCGGGCCATGCCTGGGCCGTGCAGCAGTCGTACATCGCGGTCGACCCGGCCACCTACACCGACGACTACCTCGCCAAGCTCGACGAGGTGCACGCGCTCGCCTGCAAGGGGAGCAACGGCGCGGTGTACACGCAGATCTCCGACGTCGAGGGCGAGTTGAACGGGCTGCTCACCTACGACCGCAGGGTCGTCAAACCCGATGTGAAGAGGGTCCACGACGGCCAGCAGGCGCTGATCCGCGACGCGTCGCAACCGGTCGTCGCAGGCTGCCCCGCGGCCTGACCACCGGTGCCGCTCAGGCCCGTCCCGTGCGCGGGCGGGCCGGAGCGGCACCGTCCGACCCCTTGACGCGGGTCAGCGGGGAACCAAGAATGATCGCGCTCTGACAACGTTGTCCGAAGGAGTAACCCCATGCACCGGACCCCACGGCCGCGACTGCGCGGCCCGGCGGCCGCACTCGCCGCCGCCGCGCTCCTGGGCGGTGTCCTCACCGGCGGGGCCACGGCCCAGGCCGCGCCCCGGACCGACGGCCGGCTGACCGATCTGGTCAACCCGTTCATCGGCACCCAGAACGAGGGCAACACCTACCCCGGCGCCTCCGTGCCCTTCGGCATGGTGCAGCTCTCCCCGGACACCGGTCACAACACCGGTTACGACTACGGCGAGAACCACATCCGCGGCTTCTCCGCGGTCCATCTCTCCGGCGTCGGCTGCGGTCTGGGCGGCGACCTGCCGACCCTGCCCACCACCGGCGACGTCACCGAGACCGACTACGCGAAGTACGCCGCCGAGTTCAGCCACGACGACGAGAAGGCGAGCCCCGGCTACTACAAGGTCGGGCTCAAGACCGGCATCGGCGCGGAACTGACCGCGACGCAGCGCACCGGTGTCCAGCGCTACACCTTCCCGGCCACCGACAAGGCCAACGTCCTCCTCAACGCGGGCCAGTCGCTGCACAGGACACTCTCGTCCGAGGTCGAGATCCTGGACAGCCGCACCGTGCGCACCGCGATCACCGGCAGCGGCTTCTGCCAGGACACCAAGCCGTACACGGTCTACACGGTCACCCACTTCGACCGGCCGTTCACCACCTCCGGCACCTGGAAGGGCGACACCGTCACCCAGGGCTCCCGGAAGTCCTCCGCCACCGACGCCCGCAACGGCGCCTGGCTCCGCTTCGACACCAGCAAGGACCGGACTGTCGAGGCCACCACCGCGCTGAGCTACGTCGACGCCAAGGGCGCCGCGCTCAACCTCCGCGCCGAGGGCGGCCGCAGCTTCGACCGCGTCGAGCGCGCGGCGCAGCGCACCTGGGAGGACCGCCTCGAAGGCGTGAAGGCCCAGGGCGGCAGCGACGAGCTGCGCCGCACCTTCTACTCGTCCCTCTACCGGTCCTTCCTCGCGCCCAACGTCGGCAGCGACGTCGACGGCCGCTACACCGGCTGGGACCAGAAGACCCACAGGGGCAAGGGCTTCACGTACTACCAGAACTGGTCCCTCTGGGACACCTACCGCACCCAGGCCCAGCTCCTCTCGCTGCTCGCCCCGCGGGAGTCCCGCGACATGGCGATATCCGTCCTGCGGATCGACGCCGAGAGCGGCTGGCTGCCCAAGTGGGGCTACGGCACGGTCGAGACGAACATCATGACCGGCGACCCCGTCACCCCCTTCCTGACCAACGCCTATCAGCAGGGCCTGCTGAAGGGGTACGAGGAACAGGCCTACCGCGCCCTGAAGAAGAACGCGGACGGTGTGCCGGCCGCGGACTCGGCGCCGGTCGGCCGGGAAGCCAACGTCGAGTACCTGAAGGACGGCTTCGCCCCGTACATCAAGGACCGTCAGCACGCCAAGCCCGGAGACTCGGACTACGACCACGGCGCCTCCGCGACCCTGGAGTACGCCCTCTCCGACGGAATGCTCGCCGAGATGGCCCGCGACCTCGGCCATGACGCCGACGCCGCCCGCTACGACGCCCGCGCCCAGAACTACCGGAAGATCTTCGACCCGTCGACCGGCTTCTTCCGCGCCCGCGACGCCTCCGGTGCCTTCACCGGTCCCGCCGACCCGGCCGAGAGCGAGGGCTTCCACGAGGGCACGTCCTGGCAGTACCAGTGGATGGTGCCGCAGGACATCCCCGGCATGGTCGACCTGATCGGCGGCAAGGACGCCGCCAACCAGCGGCTCGACTCCTTCTTCGCGTACGACAAGCTGCTGGACGACCCCGCGAAGACCGCCCGCGAGGTGTGGGTCAACGGCCCGTACGCGTACTACAACGCCGACAAGTACAACCCGCAGAACGAGCCCGACCTCATCGCCCCGTACACCTATCTCTCCACCGGCCAGCCGTGGAAGACGACCGATGTGGTCCACGCGGCCCTGACGCTCTTCACCAACGGCCCGACCGGCATGACGGGCAATGACGACCTGGGCACCATGTCCGCCTGGATGGTGCTCTCCTCGATCGGCGTCTTCCCGGTCCAGCCGGGCACCGACACCTGGGGCCTGTCCACCCCCGCGTTCGAGCGCGTCGACATCAAGCTCGACCGCCGGTACTACCCGCGCGGCTCGCTCACGGTGAGCGCGCCCGGGGCATCGGACACCGACCGCTACATCCAGTCGGCCCGGCTCGACGGTGCGCGGCAGTCGCGCACCTACCTCACCACGGACGACATCCGCTCGGCCCGCTCGCTCTCCTTCACAGTGGGCGACGCACCGTCGGCCTGGGGCACCGCGCCCGAGGACGCTCCGCCCGCGCTGGGCTGACCCGGCCGGTCCGCGGCAAACGCCGGGCGCCCTTCCCCCGCACCAAGGGGGAAGGGCGCCCGGCGTTCGGGGTTCAGCGGGGGAGCGGGGGGCCGATCGCCTCGGCGACGGTCGCGAAGACCGGCAGCGCGCTGTCGAGGCCCAGCAACCCGATGAGCCGCTCCATGAACGGGGACGGCTCCGCGAGCCGCAGCCGGGGGCCCAGCAGGGTCTGCCCCTGGAGCAGCACGTTGACCGTCGTCGAGTCCGCGAAACTCACGTCCGAGAGGTCGACGACGACGGGACCTTCCCCGCCCGCGGCCGCGTTCTCCAGGGCGGCCCCGAGCGGGGCGACGTTGTCGATGTCGAGATCACCGGTCACGGCGAGTACGAGCGCCCCTCGGTCCTCGCGTGGGACGATTCTCATGGCTCTGCCGGCACTGGGGGATGGGAG
Organism: Streptomyces sp. NPDC091387; assembly: GCF_044756945.1. Classification (NCBI taxonomy): domain Bacteria; kingdom Bacillati; phylum Actinomycetota; class Actinomycetes; order Kitasatosporales; family Streptomycetaceae; genus Streptomyces; species Streptomyces sp. NPDC091387. The sequence goes on from NZ_JBIVTZ010000018.1 coordinate 34,576, forward strand.
CACGGTCACCTCATGATGCACTGGACGGCGGGGGAGAACACCGGTTGACGCGGACGGTCCGGTGCATGTCCGTCCTGCTCGCGGCGGGTGAACGCCAACGATAGAAGTAATAGTTGCCATTTGACAACATTCTCCGTGGGGTAACAATCTGTACTTGAACGATCAATGGACGCATCCCCTCGGGGAGTGCCTCGGAAACGCGGAAGCAGGGGCTCGATGAAGCTAGTGCCGCGTCAGCCTGGGCTGGGGCGTGTCCGCGAAGTCGCGTCGTCCGCCCGAAGTGCCGGTCCGGGACTTCACGGACACGCCCTAGGCGCTGTCCGCGATGTCGTCACGGAGCCGGTCGGCGGTGAGCCGCTGCGCCGCGGCCGAACGGAAGGCGGCCAGCCCCCCGGCGAGCGCCGCCACGTCGGAGGGCTGCATCCGCTCCAGCACGGCGGAGAGCTCACGCGTGCGGATCGCCCGGTACTCCTCCAGCAGGGCGCGGCCCCGCCCGGTCAGCCGCAGCTCGACCTCACGGCGGCTCGTCTGGCTCGGCTCCCGCTGGACGAGGCCCATGGCCTCCATCCGGTCGCAGAGCCGGCTCACCGACGGAGCCCGCGAGCCGAGCGCCTCACCGAGCGAGCGGAGGTTGCTGCCCTCCTGCTTCTCGATGACGAGGAGAGCCCGCAGCTGAGAGGTCGACACCGTGCCCGGAGGTGCGGCTTCCTGGCCGCGGCCCCACAGCACCTCCAGCAGTTCGGATGCGGCACACACGTCCTCGGACACCCGCTCGAGGCGGTGAGGAGGGTCGGAACGGTGGCGCATCCATCCACTCTTTCATCCAGCACACCTTCCTGTCAGCCCGGCCCGGCCCCAGCGACCCGAAGAGGAATGAGCGCAAGACCGTGAACGTCCGTACCGAAATCGAGAGAGCCGTACGCGCGGCCGCACCGCACGCCCTGGTCGAGACGGTGCGCAGCGCACTCGCCGCGGCGTACGACGCCCGGTCGGTGGAACTGCTGCTGGCGGACTACGGAATGACGGTGCTCAAGCCGGTCGGCTCCACGCCGGGGCGTGAACGCACTCTGTCGATGCACAACAGCCCACAGGGCCGGGCGTTCGGCAGCCAGCTCCCGCACGAGGAGCCGGCGGGCCGCGGCGGCGCCGTCGACCACCACTTCCCCGTCACCGTACGGGGCGAGCGCCTCGGCATCCTCACCGTCCGCCTCCCGGCAGGAGGCTCCACTCCGCGGACCATGGACGAGCTGGCCCAGGTGGCCGATCTGCTGGGCCACGAGATCATCGTCGCCGAACGGGACACCGACCTGTACCAGGGTGCCCGCCGCATCGCCCGGCTCACCCTGGCCGCAGAGATGCAGTGGCAGCTGCTCCCCGCCCGCGCGTTCACCGCGGCCGAGTACGCCATCGGTGCCCAGCTGGAGCCGGCCTACGCCATCCACGGCGACAACTTCGACTGGGCCGCGGACGGCGACCAGCTGACTCTCTCCGTGACCAACGGCATGGGCGAGGGCATCCAGGCCTCCCTGCTCACCAACCTCGCCGTGAACGCCCTGCGCAACGCCAGAAGGGCCGGCATCGGCATCGCGGACCAGGCCGCACTCGCCGACCAGGCGCTCTACGACCAGCACCGCGGCGGCGCCCATGTGTCGACCCTGCTGCTCCGCTTCGACCTCGCCACCGGAACGGTCGGCGCGGTGGACGCCGGCTCCCCGCAGCTGTGGCGGTTGCGGGGCAGGAAGGTCGCCCGCATCGAACTGGACGCGCAGCTGCCGCTCGGCATGTTCGAGGAGTCGCGGTACGACGTCCAGCACCTCCAGCTGGCCCCCGGCGACCGGCTGCTGCTCGTCAGCGACGGGGTGTACGACACCGTCTCGCCGCTCGGTGAGGTGTACGTGGAGCGGGGCCTGGCCAGGGCGGTCCTCGCGACGCGGCTGCTGCCCGCCGCCTCGGTGCCGGGCGCCGTGCTGCGTGAACTCGCGGACTACCGCCAGTCGGAGCCGCTCGACGACGCGCTGGTCGTCTGCATCGACTGGTTCGGCAGGCACGACGGCGACGGCTGACCGCCGCGGGCCGGTGGGCCGCCGGAACCGGGGACCGGCCGGAGCGGCCCGGATCAGCTGCTGAGGGTGAACTCGGCGCGGATGCGCTTGCCCACGGGTACCCGCTCGGCCGTCAGCCGGTCGCACAGGGCCACCACGATCTCCATGCCGTGACCGCCCAGCCGGCTCGGGTCGGGGGAGTAGAAGACCGGGAGCGCGCTGCTGCTGTCGTACACGGTGACGCTGATCCGCTCGGCCGTGCCCTCCAGCTCCAGCAGATAGGGGCCGTGGCTGTAGCGGTCGGCGTTGGTGACCAGTTCGCTCACGGCCAGCATCAGATCGTTGCGCGTGTGGGGGCCGAGCACGGCCATCCACTCGGAGACGAGCCGCGCGAGAAAACGGTCGGCCAGACTCCGTGCCAGAGAGATGCACCCGGGCTCGCCGTCGAACACCTCGGCGGTGTGCAGTGTCTCCGTGGGCGGACGGCTCATCGGGGAGTCGTCCGGCCGTGAGATGGCCTGTTCGTTCATGTGCTCCAGCCAGGGGGCTGCGGGGAGGCCGTGGGGGCCTCTCTTCTCGCTGCTCGTGTACCCGCGCCGGGAGATCCCACTCCCGGCCGGTGTCAGCAGATTTTACGCACGTCCGGGAAGCCGGACCACGGTCACGAAGAACTCGTCGATCTGGCGGACGGCCGCGATGAACTGATCGAGGTCGACCGGCTTCGTGACGTAGGCGTTGGCGTGCAGTTTGTAGCTGCGCAGGATGTCCTCCTCCGCGGAGGACGTCGTCAGCACGACCACGGGAATGAGGGAGAGTTCCGGGTCCTGCTTGATCTGCTCCAGCACCTGGCGCCCGTCGTACTTGGGCAGGTTCAGGTCGAGCAGGATCAGGTCGGGGCGCGGCGCCTCGCCGTGCTCGCCGCGGCGGTAGAGGAAGTCGAGCGCCTCCTGTCCGTCACGGACCACGTGGAGGGTGTTGCGGATCTTGTTGTCCTCGAACGCCTCACGTGTCATCAGCTCGTCACCGGGGTCGTCCTCGACGAGCAGGACCTCGATGGGCTGTGCGGGATGGGTCACTCGGCATCTCCGGGGATCTCGGCGGGTGGGGCTGCGGCCTCGGCCGGGGAACCGTCGTCCCCGACCGGCAGGCTGAAGTGGATGCGGGTGCCCCGGCGGGGTTCGGGATCAATCCAGATCCGGCCGCCGTGGAACTCGATGATCTTGCGGCAGAGGGCCAGTCCGATCCCCGTGCCGTCGTACTCGTCACGGGCGTGCAGCCGTTGGAAGATCACGAAGACCTTCTCGGTGAACTCGGGTGCGATCCCGATCCCGTTGTCCGTCACGGTGAAGTGCCAGACGTCGTCCTCCCGGACACAGCCGACCGTGATCACACACGGTTCGTCCGGACGGCGGAACTTCACGGCGTTCCCGATCAGGTTCTGCCAGATCATGGCGAGGGTCGTGCCGTCGCCGTTCACCTCGGGCAGCGGGTCCTCGCGGACGACCGTGGTCCCCGACTCCTCGACGACCAGCGTCAGATTGGCGAGCGCCCGGTCCAGGGAGCGGTCGAGGTCGACGGTGTTCCAGCTGTCGTGGACCCGGCCCACCCGGGAGAAGGTCAGCAGGTCGTTGATGAGCACCTGCATGCGCTTGGCGCCGTCGACCGCGAAGTCGATGTACTGCTTGCCGCGCGCGTCCAGTTCCGTCCCGTAACGTTTCTCCAGGAGCTGGCAGAAGGACGCCACCTTCCGCAGCGGCTCCTGGAGGTCGTGCGAGGCGACGTACGCGAACTGCTCCAGTTCCGAGTTGGAACGGCGGAGCTCCTCCGTCTGCTGGGCCAGCAGCTGCTCCCGCTCCGTGGCGGCGTCGAGCTCCTCGACCAGCCGGCACCGCATGTCCTCGACGGCAGCCGCCACCGCCCTCACGTCGGACGGGCCGCGCACCTCGATCCGGCGGCGGAAGGAGCCGGACCGTACGTGCCGGGAGGCGTCGGCCAGCGCGTGGAGCGGCCGGCCCACCACCCGGTGCAGCAGCAGGCTGAGGGCGATCACACACATCACGAAGCAGGCCACGAGCGCGATCAGGGTCCGGTCGCGGGTGACGCGTGCGTCGTTGAGCTGGGCGCGGGCGTGGTCGCGGGCCGTGTCGAGATGCGACTGCTGCGCGGAGTAGAGCCGCCGCAGCGTGTCGAAGGCGGTCTTGCTCTCGGAGGCCCTGGCGGAAGCGCGGTTCTGCCGGCCGTCGCGGCGGACGGCGGCGATCAGCGGTTCGGCATGCTCCTTGCGCCATTGCGCGGAAGCTGCCGCGATCCGGTCCAGATCGCTGACGTACGGCTCGGCGCCGCCCATCGCGGAACGGACCCGGGCCAACCGCAGCTCTTCGTCGCGCTTGCCCGTCGCATAGGGCTGGAGGAAGGCGGGGTCGCCGCTGAGGGCGTAGCCCCGTACCCCGGTCTCCTGGTCGAGCAGCGCGTTCTGCAGCTGGAAGGAGGCGGAGCGGGCGGGCTGTATACGGTCCACCAGTTCGGTGGTCCGGTCGGATATCCGGGCCAGCACGAGTCCGCCGACGACCAGGCAGCCGCACACGACCATGACGAAGCACGCCAGGATCAGATGGACCCAGTTCTGGACCGACAGCCGTGCCAGCCGTCCCGGGCGCAGCGGGGCGTCCGCCGGTGAGTCAGTGGTCATGAGGTGTCCTGTTCCAGGCGAGATGCAGCACGGCCACGTCGTCGGCGAGGCCGCCATGGGGAGCCGCCGCGTCGGCGGCTCCGTCGACCAGCGCGTCGATGAACGGGCGGGCCGGCAGTGTGGCCCGGCTCCGGGCCATCGCGAGCAGTCCGTCCTCGCCCAGCCGGGTGTCGGGGCCGGTGCGCCCCTCGAACAGGCCGTCACTGAAGAGTACGAGACGGGCGCCGGGCCCCAGCATCAGGTCGGTGGTGATCCACTGACCGTGACCGGGCAGCAGTCCGAGTGCGATGCCGCCCTCGGGCTCCACCCACTCGATGTCCGTGCCCTGGCGCAGCAGCAGCCCCGGGTGCCCCGCCCGCACGATCCGGACGTGGTCACCGCCGGGCGGGAAGACGAGCGAGGTGACGGTCGCGAAGACATGCGGGTCGGACCGCTCGGCGACCAGGATCTCCTCGAGCAGGGCGATCTGTTCCAGCTGGTCGGTGCGGCACAGCACAGCCGTGCGCCACGCCACCCGCAGGCACACCCCGAGCGCGGCCTCCGCCGCACCGTGCCCCGACACATCACCGATCACGGCGTGCACCGTGCCGTCGGACGTCTGGACCACGTCGTAGAAGTCACCGCTGAGCAGACCGTGGGCCCGGCCGGGCTCGTAGCGGGCGACCGCCTCGAAACCGTCGTCGTTCAGCAGCGGTACCGGCAGCAGCCCGCGTTCGAGGCGGGCGTTCTCCTGGGCCATCTGCTGGTTGGCGCGCAGGGCCGCCGCCGCCCGTTCGACCTGCTTGCGCTGGAGGGCGTAGCGGACGGCGCGGGACAGGGCCTGTGGGTCGAGCCGTCCCTTGACCAGGTAGTCCTGCGCGCCGGTGGCCACCGCGTCGAGACCGGCCTCGGCCTCGGCCAGCCCGGTCAGCACCACGATCGCGGCGTCCGGGGTGGTCTCCACGATCTGGGTGACGGCGCTCAGCCCGTGCACATCGGGAAGGTGCAGGTCCAGCAGGACACAGACGGGTGTTTGGTGCGCGCGCAGATAGGCCAGGGCCTCGGTCAGCGTCTTGCACCAGGTGAGTGCGGAGTCCAGCTCGCCGTCGGCGAGCATCTCCTCGACGAGCAGGGCGTCGCCCGCGTCGTCCTCGACCAGCAGGATGGCGGCGTTGACGTCCCACACGGAGGCCCGGCCGCCAGGCTGGGCCCCGGTCTGGGCCGGGAGAATCGCGCTGACCGGATGCCGCGCGTGGGAGCCAGTACGCGTCTCAGCCACGCCTCACCCTCTCGTTGTGATCGAGCGGGCCGCCCGCTGTCGCCTGGAAGCATATGTGAATGACGCCCGCCCAGGGCGGGCGGGCGTCATTCAGCTGCTGTGCGATGCACTACTCGCGTTGCCGTTACCGGACGCGCTCGGACGTCGGGCGTCAGGCCTCGACGGACATCCCGGCACGCAACTGCTTGACGATGCGGGCCAGCAGCCGTGACACATGCATCTGCGAGACGCCGAGCTCGGCACCGATCTGGGACTGCGTCATCTCCTGGCCGAAGCGCATCCGCACGATGCTGCGCTCGCGCTCGTCGAGCTGTTCCAGCAGCGGCGCCAGCGTGTGGAGGTTCTCGACGGTCTCCATCCCCGGGTCGGCCTCGCCGATCATTTCGGCGAACGACCGCTGGTCGCTCCCGGAATCGGTCTCGGCCGAGGGGGAGTCCAGGGACCCCGCCGAATAGCCGTTGGCCGCGACGAGCCCCTCGATGATCTCTTCCTCGGGCAGGTCCATGAGGGCGGCCAGTTCCTTGACGGTCGGGTCGCGGTCGAGCTGCGCCGAGAGCTGTTCCTTCGCCTTCGCCAGGTCGACACGGAGTTCCTGGAGCCGCCTCGGCACGTGCACGGCCCAGGTCGTGTCCCGGAAGAAGCGCTTGATCTCCCCGACGATGTAGGGGACCGCGAAGGTGGCGAATTCGACTTCACGGGAGAGGTCGAACCGGTCGATCGCCTTGATCAGCCCGATGGTGCCCACCTGGATGATGTCCTCGGTGTCATCGCCACCGCGGTTGCGGAACCGTGAGGCGGCGTACCGCACCAGTGAGAGGTTCATCTCGATGAGGGTGTTGCGCGCGTACTGGTACTCGTGAGTGCCTTCCTCGAGGACCTGAAGCCGGTCGAGGAACAGCTTCGAAAGGGCGCGGGCGTCCTTCGGAGCCACCTTCCCGGTGTCCTCGATCCACGGCAGCTCCGAAGTGCCGGTCTCCGAACGGATGCCGGTCTGCTCGGAAAACGTGCGTGTGGCACCAAGGACTGTGCCGGTCTGCTCCGTCGTGGCCGCCATGTTCTTGCCCCTCCTGCTAGCCATGTGCTTCAGACCTCGTGTGCCCCGCATCGGCGAGGTCATGCCGAATCGATGCGATTCTTTTTTGCGCCCTCGGGCGAACGGCCGAGGCGCTCGAACGGAGCAGCCGCCGGAGCATGGCAAACTTGGCTGGGGCGTTCGGCCCGCAGTGCGGCGGCTTCGCGCGGAAGCCCGCGGCCGGACCTTCAGTCAGTCCCGTGGATGCGAGTCCTCGTGAGTCCGGCTCGGCGGCGCGCCACGGTCGCCGGGAGAATCCGGCGGCACAAGCAACAGAGGAACGGCAATGACGGTGACAGAGGACGGCTCCGGGCTCGGTACAGAGGAGCTCGTGCCCGGTATCGAGGAGTTCGGTCCCGGTATCGACCCGCAGCGGCTGGCCGTCTGTCTGAGCGTGCTCGACGAACTCGACGCCATCGAGGTCGACCACCCGGACGCCATCGCGGTGCGCCGCGCCACCGCCGGTGTCTACCGGACCGTGAAGCAGCGCCGCCGCCAGGAGCGCCGGGCCGCCAAGACCGCGCACGACAAGGCCGTCACCGAGGCCACCGCGACCGGTTCCGCCGAGCGCATCGACGACGAGACGCAGGGCGTCCTGCCGTCCTCGTCCGCCGCCGCGGAGATCGCGGGCATTCTCCAGCGCCCCCGGTCCTGCTACATCTGCAAGACGCGGTACGTCGAGGTGGACGCGTTCTACCACCAGCTCTGCCAGTCGTGCGCCCGGGAGAACCGCTCCCGCCGTGACGCGCGCACCGATCTGACCGGGCGCCGGGCGCTGCTCACCGGCGGCCGCGCCAAGATCGGTATGTACATCGCGCTGCGGCTGCTGCGTGACGGCGCGCACACCACGATCACCACCCGCTTCCCCAACGACGCGATCCGCCGCTTCAAGGCGATGCCGGACAGCGACGAGTGGATCCACCGGCTGAAGATCGTCGGCATCGATCTGCGCGACCCCGCCCAGGTCGTCGCGCTCGCCGAATCGGTCGCCGCCGAGGGCCCGCTGGACATCCTGATCAACAACGCCGCACAGACGGTGCGCCGCTCGCCGCAGGCGTACAGCGAGCTGCTCGGTGCCGAGTCTGCCCCGCTGCCCGCGGGCGAACTTCCCGCAGCCGAGGTGATCGGCACGTTCGGCAGCGGCACCGTCGACCGCGTCGCCGCGCTGCCCGCCGCCCGCAAGGAGGGGCTGAGCGCGCAGGACGTCACCGGTCTCGCGCTGGTCACCGGATCCGCGTCGCTCGAGCGCATCGCCGCCGGCACCGCCATCGACGCGGGCGGGCTCGTCCCGGACCTGCACCACACCAACAGCTGGATCCAGACAGTCGACGAGGTCGAGCCGATCGAGCTGCTGGAAGTCCAGCTCTGCAACTCGACCGCGCCGTTCATCCTGATCAGCCGGCTCCGTCCGGCGATGGCCGCGACCGCCGCCAAGCACTCCTACGTGGTCAACGTCTCCGCGATGGAAGGGGTGTTCGGCCGCGGTTACAAGGGAGCGGGCCACCCGCACACCAACATGGCCAAGGCCGCGCTGAACATGCTGACCCGCACCAGCGCCCAGGAGATGTTCGAGAAGGACGGCATCCTGATGACCGCCGTCGACACCGGCTGGATCACCGACGAGCGGCCGCACCCCGACAAGATCCGGCTGGCCGAGGAGGGCTTCCACGCCCCGCTCGACCTGGTCGACGGCGCCGCCCGCGTCTACGACCCGATCGTCCGCGGTGAGGCGGGCGAGCCGCTGCACGGCTGCTTCCTCAAGGACTACGCCCCCGCGAACTGGTAGCGGTCCGGAACAGGCCCCTCCCCACGCAGTCGCGGACCCGGCCCGGGAACCCTCCTGGGCCGGGTTTTTCCGTGTGCGGTGGCTGAAAGTGACCCAGGGCACACGTTCCATCGAGCGTGGATGCGCTCATTTGGTTACTCTGAGGGGAACGGACGCCACCGAGGGATCCACGAAGGTTCCTCGGCCGTCCTGGGACAGGCCTGTCAACCAGGCCGCCGTCCCGCCCCGTACCCCGGCGCCACCGCGACCGAAGCTGATCCTTCCCCTGCCCCTCATGGGCGGTCGATGTGCCGGTATGGAAGCCGGAGCGTCGGCGACGCCCGGGGTTACGCGACACAAAGGAGTGCGCGGTGACGACACCGGAACTGACGAAGCACGAGAAGCGACCGGCCGAACGGCAAGGAGACCGGGCCCGCAGGCCCGAGAAGCTCCGGAACATCGAGGTCTGGGCCAGGTCCGCACCGATCCGGCTGGCCGGCTACGAGGACGACCTCGCCGAGCCGCACATCCTGCCCGGCATCGACTGAGTGCTTCACCACCGAGCTCCGGTCCCCACCTCCCGAAACGGGGCGGGGGCCGGAGCTCGGCCGTGCGGCGGGTGACTCCGGTGACCCCGCTCAGAAGACCGCGCGGGCCACGGCGGCCCCGGCGAACGAGAGACCGACCCCCGCGCCCACGGTGAGCGTCAGATAGCCCGCCGCCAGGCCCAGCCGGCGGGCGGAGCTCAGGGTCAGCAGTTCGTAGGAGAACGTCGACCAGGTCGACAGAGCTCCGCAGAACCCGGTGGCGAGCAGCAGATTGAGCCGGGCGCCCAGGTCCCCGTCGGCCACCGCCTCGGCGACGAAGCCGAGGAACAGGGCCGCACCGGCGTTGGCGGCGAAGGTGCCCCACGGGAAGACGCTGTGCAGACGGAACTTCGCGTCCACCCCGAGGTAGTAGCGCAGCGGCGCGCCCACGAGCCCGCCGGCGATGACGAGCAGCCAGTCGGTCATGACGCGTCGCTCTCCGTGGCGTAGGAACGCCCGAAGGCGAAGTGGGTGGCGAACGCGCCCGCCGTCACGGCGGCCAGTGCGGCCACCACGGTGAGCAGCAGGCAGCCGACCGCGTACCCGGGCTGGTGGTTCTCGAACAGCTCCCGGACGTTGTCCGTGTAGTGCGAGAACGAGGTGAATCCACCGAGCACGCCGGTGCCGAGCAGCGGACTGATCAGCCGGGGTGCACCGGGGAAGCGCAGCTTCAGGGTGACCATCAGGACGCCCATCAGGAAACAGCCCACCGTGTTGACCAGCAGAATCGTCCAGGGGAAAGCCGAGGCGCCGGTCGGCCAGAGCCGTTCGGCGCCGTACCGGGCGACGGCTCCGGCGGCGCCGCCGACCGCGACGGCGCCCACGACCGACAACTGCACCCCCGGGTGGTGATCGGGGTGGCTGTGGTGGTGCAGCAGCATTTTTCGCGACATGTCCGTGAATCTACGGAGAGAGCCGCGACGGCCGGGGTCGAGCGCGCTGACCGGACGAAGCCCCACCCGACCGGGCTAGCGGAAACGCTACCTAACGCGACATAGGCCCCACTTTGTGTATTTATGGCATGTGTAAGTACATGTCCTCCCGTCTTTCGGGCCGGGGCGGCATTTTCGCTGCCGAGTCGCTGGAGCCAGCCTTGCCCCTCGCCGAGCCGGAAATCATCCGGCGACTGGAGAAGCGTCAGCCGTTCGCATACGTTCTTGCCTCGCTTCGCGGCGTCGGGCAGGTCGACCTCCAACCTGCGCTGTTGACCGGCCTGGTGATCCTCGCCGCCCTCTGGGCGTCGAGCTGGGAGAACGGCCTCTTCGCGACGCTTGGCACACTGATCGCCACCGCCACCGCCTACGCCCTCGGTGTCGACCGGCGGAGTATCGCGCTCGGTCTCCAGGGATATGCGGGCTGCCTGACGGGCATCGCCCTCTATTCCTCGCTGGGCAACCACCTGTCCACCTATCTGCTGACTGTCGTCGGCGCCATCATCTGCACCCTTTTGATGGCCACCTTGGGCACCTTCCTCACCCCTTACGGGCTCACCCCTCTGACCGCGCCCTTCTGCCTGGTCTCCGGAGTGATGGTGATCGGCGCCTCGTCCTTCGCCCGGGTCTGGCACGGGGCCCCGGCCTCGTCCGTGTCCAGCACCACCAGCGGTGACACGACGATGACCTGGAGCGCCGTGTGGCACGCGTTCTTCACCAACGTGTCGCAGGTGTTCCTGATCGACAGCTGGTACGTCGGACTGATCATGCTTGTCGGCCTCGCTCTGGCCGGCCTGCGTGTCGTGCTCTACGCGGCGGCAGGCAGCGTGGTCGGCATCCTCGCCGCGTGGGCGCTGGGCGCACCGACGGCACTGATCTCCAACGGGATCTACGGATACAACGCGGTGCTCGTGGCCATCGCCATCGGCGCGGTCTTCATGGCCAACACGGTCTGGAACGGCGTGTACGCGTTGTTCGGCGCCGCGGCCAGCACCGGGCTCACGGCGTCGCTGACATCGTTCTTCAAGCCCTTCGGCGGCCACACCTTCACCTGGCCGTTCATTCTCACCACCTGGGCGCTGATGGCCGCCGTGCCGCTGCTGCCCCGCCTGCGCCGGAGCGACTGAGCGCCCCGGCCCCTCCCGGGCCTCCTGCCCTCTGCCCGTACAACCCGAGGAAGGTACTGACGATGAACCTCGCCCCTCGCGAGATCGACAAGCTGCTGGTGTACGTGGTGGCCGACCTGGCCCGCAAGCGCCAGGAACGCGGCCTCAAGCTCAACTACAGCGAGTCGGTCTCGCTGATCACCGAGGCGATCCTGGAAGCCGCGCGCGACGGCAAAAGCGTCGCGGACTGCATGGAACTGGGCCGCCATGTCGTGGGTGAGCCGGACACCATGCCCGGCGTACGGGAAATGCTCGGCCTGCTGCAGGTCGAGGCGTCCTTCGTGGACGGCACCAAGCTGGTGTCCTGCCACGACCCCATCGGGGGCTGACTCCGGTGGCCGAGGCCTGCGGCATCATCGCCGTGTGCGGCCACGAAGCCGCGTACGGGCGGGCGCTGGACGGACTCGTGGACCCCGGAGTGAGCGTCGTGCCGAGCGGGCGCGAGCTGTTCCGGAGGATCTCCGCGCAGTTGCGCAGGGGCGAGGAGAGCGTCGTCGTGCCGATGACGTTCGGCCGCGACCCCGAACTCGTCGCGGACACCGCCCGGACCCTGCGTTCCGTTCCCGGCGGCGACCGTGCCACGACGGTGCTCGCCGAGCCGTTCGGCACCGCCCAGCACCTCGTCGGCTGGCTGCGCGCCGCGGCGGGACGGGTGCCCGAGGACTCGGCCCTGTTGGTCACGGCTCCGTCCGGTGACCCGTTCGAGGACGCGGAGCTGTACCGGATCGCCGCACTCGTGCGCCGCTACGGCCGGCACTCCCTGGTCGAGGTGGCGTTCACCGGCGGGGACCCGGACCCGGCCGAGGGCGTCCGGCGCTGCCGACTGCTCGGCGCGGAGCGCGTGACGCTGCTTCCGGCCGGGTTCGCGCCGCCGGAGGCGCCCGAACTCTCCGCCGACGCCCGGCCGCTGGTGGACCTGGCCGGTCCGCTCGTCCCCGCGTCCGCGCTGCGACGCGTAGTGGCCGAGCGGGTGGCCGACGCACGGCGGCGATGGCGCGAGCACGGCGACGACGGCATCGCGGCCGGGCTGACCGCGGCAGACAACCACGGCCACTCCCACACCCACCCACCGGGCGAGGGACACGATCACGGCCCTGGTCACCACCACGATCACGGCCCCGGACACACGCACACGCATCAGCACCCGCCCGCCCATGGAGCGGGCCAAGTCATCAGGAGCATTGCATGACGTTCCGTCAGAAGTACCTTTACGGCAAGGACCCCATCGAGCTCAACGCGGGCCGCCGCACATTGAAGCTCACCGTGAGCAACACCGGCGACCGTGCGGTGCAGGTCGGTTCCCACTACCACTTCTTCGAGGTCAACTCGGCGCTGTCGTTCGACCGCCAGGAGACGCTCGGTATGCACCTCAACATCGCCGCCGGCACGTCCGTGCGGATCGAGCCCGGCGGCTCGCGCGAGGTGGAGCTGTGCGCGTACGGCGGCACCGGACGTCTCGTCGGCTTCAGCGGACTCCTCAACGGCAGCCTCTCCTCCCACCCGGCTCGCGTCGAGGCCGTCCGCAGGGCCATCGAACAGGGATTCGAGGGCGCCCAGGGTACCCCCGGCTCCACGAGCGCCACCAAGGACTCCAAGGGCTCCAAGGCCACCAACGAAAAGAAGAAGGGTTCGCACTGATGCCCATCCTGCCCCGCAAGCAGTACACCGACATGTTCGGTCCGACGGTAGGCGACCGCTTCCACCTCGCCGACACCAACCTCATCGTCGAGGTCGAGAAGGACTTCAGCGAGGGCCAGTACGGCGACGAGGTCCTCTACGGCGGCGGCAAGACCATGCGCGACGGCATGGCCTCCGACCCACAGGCCACCTCGGCCCAGGGCGCACTCGACACCGTCATCACCAACGTGGTCGTCATCGACCCGATCGTGGGCGTCGTCAAGTGCGACATCGGCATCAAGGACGGCTTCATCGTCGGCATCGGCAAGTCAGGCAACCCGCAGACGCAGAACAACGTCGATCCGGACCTGGTCATCGGGCCGGGCACGGAGGCCATCGCGGGGGAGCACCTCATCGCCACCGCGGGCGCCATCGACACCCACGTCCACCTGATCGCCCCGCAACAGGCCGAGCAGGCGCTGACCAACGGCATTACCAGCCTCATCGGCGGTGGCACCGGGCCTTCGGACGGTTCCAACGGCACCACCTGCACCCCCGGCCCGTACAACATCGGCAAGATCCTCCAGGCTGCCGAGACCATGCCGGTCAACCTCGGCATCATGGGCAAGGGCAACGGCAGCCTGCCGGAGGCCCTCAACGAGCAGGTCGTCGCCGGTGCCTGCGGGCTCAAGGTCCATGAGGACTGGGGCTCGACGCCGGCCGTCATCGACAACGCTCTGAATGTCGCCGACCAGCACGACGTCCAGGTCTCCATCCACACCGACAGCCTGAACGAGGGTGGCTTCTTCGAGGACACCCGCTCCGCGATCGACGGCCGGGCCATCCACACCTTCCACAGCGAGGGCGCGGGCGGCGGTCACGCCCCCGACATCCTGCGTATCGCCGGTGAGCCGAACGTCCTGCCGTCCTCCACCAACCCGACGCTGCCGTACACCGTGAACTCGGTGGACGAGCTCCTCGACATGGTCATGGTCTGTCACCACCTCAGCCATGACATCCCCGAGGACGTGTCCTTCGCGGACAGCCGGGTCCGGGCCGAGACGATCGCCGCCGAGTCGGTACTGCACGACCTCGGCGTGATCAGCATCTTCTCCTCCGACTCCCAGGCCATGGGCCGCATCGGGGAGTCCGTCACGCGTGCCTTCCAGACCGCGCACCACTGCAAGGACAAGCTCGGCACGCTGGAGGGCGACTCGGAGCGCAACGACAACCAGCGGGTGCTGCGCTACCTCGCGAAGGTCACCATCAACCCGGCGATCGCCGCCGGCATCTCCGACCACGTGGGATCGATCGAGAAGGGCAAGCTGGCCGACATCGTGCTGTGGCCCATCCACTCCTTCGGTGCCAAGCCGAAGATGGTGATCAAGGGCGGCATCATCTCCTGGGCGCAGATGGGCGACCCCAACGCCTCGCTGCCGACCCCGCAGCCCGTCATCTACCGGCCGATGTTCGGCCAGTACGGCAAGGCGCTGCAGGCGACGCACGTCACCTTCATGTCCCAGGCGGGCATCGCCGCCGGGGTCCCGGCCGCACTGGGCCTGGAACGCAAGGTCCTGCCGGTGCGCCGTACTCGCACCATCGGCAAGCACAACATGGTCCGCAACGACGCCCTGCCGGACATCCAGGTCGACCCGGAGACGTTCAAGGTCACGCTCAACGGAAAGGTCGCCACCATCGACCCGGCCGAGAAGCTGCCCCTCAACCACCTCTACTTCCTGGTCTAGAGCTGATGTATCGCGATGAGGGTGACACCGCCTCAGACACCGTGACCGCAGTGACCGGGACAGGCACGGGCCTCGGTTCGCTGCTGGTCAGCCTCCAGCTGACCGACTCCGCGTTCCCCAGCGGCTTCTACACGCTGTCGCACAGCCTGGAGGGCTTCGCGCAGTCCGGGGCCGTAGACCCCGACAGCCTTCCGCTGCTGCTCGAGGACCTGCTCCTGCACGGCGTCGGCCCTGCCGACGCCACGGCGCTCGCCCTCGCCCACCGCGCGACGGCCGCCGGCGACCCGGCGGCCGTCGTCCGGATCGACGAGTACCTCCTGGCCACCAAACTGGGACGGGAGATGCGTCAGGCGTCCACCCGGACCGGACGCCAGCTCCTGGACCTCGGACAGGAGGTCTTCGGACGCCCCGAGATCGGCGACTACTTCGACCGCGTCGTACGCCGCGAGGCCCCCGGCACCCAGGCGGTCGCCGCAGGAGTCATCTACGCGGCGACCGGCGTTCCGGTCCGGCAGGCGGTCGCCGCGGACCTGTTCGCGTTCTGTGTCAGCTTCGCGGGCGCCGCCCTGCGGCTGCGGCTGACCGACCACCGTACGACGCAGACGCTGATCCGGGGCGCCACGCCCGTCATCGAGGAGGCCGTCGAGGCCGCACTGCGGCGCGAACTCGACGACGTCGGCGCCACGGTCTTCGCCTCGGACATCATGTCGGGCCGTCACGAACGGGCCGAGGCCCGGCTCTTCGCCAGCTGATATCCACCACTCGTATCACCCAGGGAGCACCATGGACGACAACGTACTGCGGGTCGGCGTCGGCGGACCGGTCGGATCCGGCAAGACCGCGCTCATCGAGGCGCTGGTGCCGATGCTGATCGAGCGCGGCCACCGCCCCGCGGTCATCACCAACGACATCTACACCCAGGAGGACGCCCAGCACGTCCGCCGCACGCTGGCCGGAGTCCTGGAACCCGAGCGGGTCGTCGGTGTCGAGACGGGCGCCTGTCCGCACACCGCCGTGCGCGACGACCCCACGATGAACCTGGCGGCCGGCGCGGAGATGCTGGAGCGCTTCCCGGACACCGACACGCTGATCTACGAGTCCGGCGGCGACAACCTCACGCTGACCTTCAGCCCGGCCCTCGTGGACCTCTTCCTCTTCGTGCTGGACACCGCGGAGGGCGAGAAGATGCCCCGTAAGCGAGGCCCCGGCATCACCGAGTCCGATCTGCTCGTCATCAACAAGATCGATATCGCGAAGTACGTCCGCACGGACATCAACGTCATGGAGTCGGACGCCCACCGGGTCCGGGGCAACCGGCCCGTCGTCCTCACCGACTGTCTGACCGGCGTCGGCATCGACGACATCGCGGTCTACCTCGAATCGCGCCGCAAGGTGCTGATCTGACATGCAGCTCGCCCCGTACCGGCCCCGCGCCGACCGACTCGCCGAGGTGTACTACGCCGCGGTCCGCGTCCCCCCGGACGTGGTGGCCCTGGCCTCCGTGCCCGACACGCTCGCTCCCGGGTCCCCGGCCAAGGTCGGCATCCTCGACCTGGCCTTCGCCGTGCGGGGCGGGCGTACCGAACTCGTCGAGCGCTACCAGAAGACACCGCTGCAGATCATTCGGCCGCTGTGGATCGACCCCGCGCTGCCCGGCATGAGCTACGTCTATCTGATGGCGACCGGCGGCGGCGTGGCCCAGGCCGACCGCTACCGCATGGACTTCCGCTGCGGCCCGG
Source organism: Streptomyces sp. NPDC091387 (assembly GCF_044756945.1). NCBI lineage: Bacteria > Bacillati > Actinomycetota > Actinomycetes > Kitasatosporales > Streptomycetaceae > Streptomyces > Streptomyces sp. NPDC091387. Next base: position 51,188 of record NZ_JBIVTZ010000018.1, read on the forward strand.
ACACCCAGGTCCATCTGACCACCCAGGCCGCCACCAAGATCTTCCGGATGGAGCACGACTACGCGACCCAGCAGGTGCACCTGACGGCGGAGGCCGGGAGCTACGTCGAGTACCTGCCGGACCCGCTGATCCCGTTCAAGGACGCGCGCTTCTACCAGCGCACCGAGGTCACGGTCGCCGAGGGCGCGACCGTCGTCGTCGGTGACACCCTCACCGCCGGACGGCTCGCCCGCGGTGAACGCCACGCCTACCGGGTGCTCGCCACCGACCTCCGTATCAGCCGGCCCGACGGCACGCTGCTCGCCCTCGACACCCTGCGCCTCGCCCCGGGACCGGACGGCGAAGGAGTCCTGGGACCCGGTGTGTTCGCCGGGCACGACCATGTCGCCTCGCTCTTCGTCGTGACCGACCGCGCCCCGGTCGCCGAACTCGCCGACACCCTGCACGAGGCGCTGGCCCCCCTCGGCGTCCTGTACGGCGTGAGCGTCCTGCCCCGGGACTGCGGAGCCTGGGTGCGGATGCTGGACGACAGCCCGATCCGGGTCGCCGCGGCCCATCAGGCCGCCTGGCAGTCCGTGCGCCGGCTGCTCACCGGCCATCCGGCCCCCGACCTGCGCAAGCCCTGACCTCCGTCCCCACGACACCCACGAGGTACCCGCCGATGAACACCGCTCCCGCGCCGATGCCGCCCGCGTACGACTCCGGTGACACCGCCTGGCTGCTCGCCGCCACCGCGATGGTGCTGTTGATGACGCCCGGTCTCGCGTTCTTCTACGGCGGCATGGTGCGCACCAAGCACGTGCTGATGATGATCAAGATGAGCTTCGCCGCGCTCGCGTTCGGCACCCTCGTCTGGTGGGTCATCGGATACACGCTGGCGTTCGGCCCCGATGTCGGAGGCGCCGGAGTCATCGGCAACCTCGACCACGTGTTCATGCGCGGCATCGACCTGACCACGCTGACCGGATCGATTCCCACCTACGTCTACAGCACCTTCCAGATGGGCTTCGCCATCATCACGGTGGCGCTGGTCAGCGGTTCGATCGCCGACCGCGCGACGATGAGGGGCTGGCTCGTCTTCGTCGTGCTGTGGCTGCTCATCGTCTACATCCCCATCGCGCACTGGGTGTTCGACACGGACGGCTGGATCGTCAAGCACCTCGGCGCCCTCGACTTCGCCGGCGGTCTCCCGGTGGAGCTCAACTCCGGTGTGGCGGGCCTCGCCGTGGCAGTCGTACTGCGGGCGCCACGCGACTTCGCCCGTCGCGAGGAGCGCCCCAACAACATTCCGCTTGTGGTCATCGGAGTCGGGCTGCTCTGGTTCGGCTGGTTCGGCTTCAACTCCGGCTCCGCACTGAGCGACCAGGGCACCGCCGCCGCGGCCTTCATCAACACCCAGCTCGGGGCCGCGGGCGCGATGATCACCTGGCCGCTGGTGGAGAAGTGGCGCACCGGCAAGGTCACCACGATGGGCGTCGTCTCGTCCGCCGTCGCCGGCATGGTCGCCATCACGCCGGCCTGCGGTGAGATCAACACCCTCGGCGCGGTCATCACCGGCCTGGTCGTCGGCGCTGTCTGCGCCTTCGCGATCACACTCAAGTTCCGTTTCGGCGTGGACGACACGCTCGACGTGGTGGGTGTGCACGGTGTCGGCGGTCTGATCGGCCTGATCATGGTCGGCCTGTTCGCCACCGCGCGCATCAGCGGCAAGAAGGGTCTCTTCTACGGAGGCGGCTGGGGGCTGCTGGGCAAGCAGCTCGTCGCGATCGTCGCCGTGATCGCCTTCTCCTTCATCCTCACCTGGATCATCGCCAAGGCCGTGGACCTGACCGTCGGCTTCCGCGCCAAGGAGGAGTACGACAACGTTCCCGGCGAGCAGGAGGAGCGGGCGTACGACTTCCAGACCGCCGAGCGCCTCGGCGCACTGGTCTCCGGCAAGCGCGTGAGCAGCGACGACGAACTCGTCAAGCAGATCAGCAACCTGCTGCGGGCCCGCGAGCACGAGAAGTAGCCGAAGGGGGGGCGGGCCGGGCGTCAAATGCCCGGCCTGCTCCGCTTTCTGCGCCGAGTCATCCGATGGATGTGGGAGAGAAGTTTCGTTCTGTCTGGAAGATTGCATTGACAGGTTCACGTCCTGCTCCAATCATCGGACGTCATGACCGAACTTCCCAGGCGCCATGTACTCGGAATGACGGCAGGGGCGGCAGTCGGCGCCGCCCTGCTCACCCCCGCCACCGCCGAAGCGGCCCCGCGAACCGGGACCGCGCCCGAGACCCCGCACGGCGGTGACTGGGGAACCGTGCCCCCGGCCGTCCCCGTCCCCCTCGACGACTGGTTCGACAACGACGGCATCGACACCGCCGAAGCCCGCGGCGGCAGCTTCGACGGCTCCGGCTACACCTTCCCCGGCGAGGAACTCCCGGCAGGAGAGCGGGAGATAGCCGGCACCACCTTCCGCTTCCCGGCCGCCGGCGCGGGGGCGAAGAACAACATCGTCGCTCTCGGCCAGCGCATCGGCCTCCCACCGGGCCGCTACCTGTCCGGCCTCCTCCTCACCGCGTGCAGCTACGGAGCCGCGTCCGGCAGGGCCACGGTGCACTACGCCGACGGCACCACGTCGGCCCCGGCTCTCGCCGGACCCGACTGGTACTCCGGCAGCGGCGACCTGACCTCCGCCTACCGCTACGCCCCCGACGGGACGAAGGACCCGCACCCGGTCTCCATCGCCGTGTCCGAGATCCCGCTCGACCCGACGAGGGAGGCCGTCGCGCTGACGCTTCCCACCACCCAGCCCGCCGAGGCCGACAAGTCGGCCCTGCACATCTTCGCGCTCTCCCTGCAACCGGCGGCCGAGGGGCGGGCCCTGGCCGTACGCGACGCCCGCTCCACCACCTCGCTGCTGGACCACGGGGCCCAGAGCGTCGAGGCCACCGTCGTCAACGCGGGCACGGTGGGCATCCTCGCCGCCGACGGCCTCACCCTCTCGGTGGACGTGCCCGGGGCGCGTACCGTCGCACCCGCCCGTGTCACCCGCCTCGCCCCCGGCGACCAGGCCCGCGTCCGCATCGGCATCCGCAACAGACCGGGCACCTCGCCCGGCACCGCGCGCGACGGCAGCGTGGTCGCACGCGGCCGGGGGCAGCAGGCGGCGACGGTCCGGCGCTCGCTCACCCTCGGGGTCCCCGACTACACCCCCACGGACGCGTCCCTCTCCACCCATCAGGCGCCGTACTGGTTCCAGGACGCGAAGTTCGGGATCTTCATCCACTGGGGCATCTACTCGGTCCCGGCCTGGGCACCGGTCGGCACGCAGTACGCCGAGTGGTACTGGAACCAGATGCAGGACCCGGCCAACCCCACCTACGCCCATCACCGCGACACCTACGGGGAGTCCTTCGCCTACGACGACTTCATCCCGCAGTTCCGCGCGGAGCGCTTCGACCCCCGCGCCTGGGTGGAGCTGTTCCGGGACGCCGGCGCGCAATACCACGTCCTCACCTCGAAACACCACGAGGGCTTCGCGCTCTGGGACACCAAACTCTCCGACCGCAACTCGGTGAAGATGGGTCCCAAGCGCGATGTGATCAGGGAACTCTTCGACGCCTCACGGCGCTACGCCCCCGAACTCCACCGCGGGCTGTACTTCTCCATGCCCGAGTGGTTCAACCCGGACCACCCGTGGATGGGCCACGCCCCGCGCAACCCGTACACCCTGGAGCCCGTCCCGTACACCGGCCACACGGCGGGCAAGGACTACATCACCGAGTTCCAGGGCCCGCAGATGCTGGAGCTGATCGAGGGGTACGATCCGGAGATCGTCTGGTGCGACATCGGCGGCGACAACGACAGCCACCGGGTCCTCGCCGAGTACTTCAACCACGCCAAGAACCGGGCCCGCCCGGTCGACGTCACCGTCAACGACCGCTCGGGGATCGGGTCGCACGACTTCACGACGCCCGAGTACACGACGTACGACCAGGTCGTCACCGCGAAGTGGGAGTCCAGCCGGGGCCTCGACCCCTACAGCTACGGCTACAACGCGCAGACCCCGGACGAGAAGTACATGACGGCCGAGGAGATCGTGCACTCGCTCGTCGACATCGTCTCCAAGAACGGCAACTTCCTGCTCGACATCGGACCGAAGGCCGACGGCACGATCCCCGGCATCATGCAGCGCAGGCTGCGCGAGACGGGGCAGTGGCTGAAGACCAACGGAGAGGCGATCTACGACACCACGTACTGGTCGCGGATGCCGCAGCTGGGCGAGGACCTGCGGTTCACCGTCCGGCCGGACAAGGCGTTCTACATCCACTCGCTGGCCCGGCCCGGCGCGACCCTCACGGTCGAGGCACCCGTGCCGGTCCGCGGCGGCGACCGGATCACGCTGCTCGGGTACGACCGGCCGCTGCGCTGGCGCACCACGGGCGACTCGCTGGTGATCGACGTACCGGCGGCGGCCCGCAGGACCGGCGAGCACGCCTGGGTGTTCAAGATCGCCTGGTCGGGCTGACCGGGGAGGGCCCCGGCGGCACCGGGCGCATGAAGTCCCGTACGTAGGCGCGGTGCCACCAGCACCCGGTGGCCCGCAGTTCGCGCCAGGTCGTGTACCGGTAGCGGTACACCCTGGCGCGGACGTGCGCCGGCGGAACATCAGGGAACGGGTTGTGCCGCAGCAGCCGCAGGGTGTCCCGGTCGTTCTCGAGCAGCCGCTCCACGAACGGGCCGAACCAGGGGCGGGCATAGGCGGGCGAGAGCGCGGCGAACCACATCATCCAGTCGAGCCGCAGGTGGTACGGGGCGAACTGGCGCGGCAGCCGCCGCGGATCGCCCGGCTTCCCGCGGAAGCCGTACTCCCGCCAGACCGTGCCCGGGTGCACGACCCGTTCGTCCGTGCCCTCGACCACCACCTCCAGCCGGACCCGGCTGATGCTGCCGAAGGCGCCGTACGTGTTGACCAGGTGCAGTGGGTCGAAGGAGCGGTTCATCACCTGGCGGCGCGAGACCAGATTGCGGGCGGGGCGGTAGCTGAGTGCCAGGACCAGCGCGGCGACGGCGATGACCACCACCTCGTACCAGAGGGGCGCGGCGGACTGCGCGGGCGGCTCGACGACGGGGGACCAGTCGACGGCCGACAGGGCGAGCGCGATCGTCAGCCAGTTGAGCCACGCGAAGTTCCCCGACAGCACCAGCCACAACTGGGTGAGGACCATCAGCCCCGCGGCCGCGCTCGCCACGGGCTGCGGGGTGAAGAGCAGCACCGGGACCAGGAGTTGGGTCACGTGGTTGGCCGCCACCTCGGCCCGGTGCAGGGGCCGGGGCAGCTGGTGGAAGAACCAGCTCAGCGGGCCGGGCATGGGCTGGGTCTCGTGGTGGAAGTACAGACACGTCAGCCTGCGCCAGCACGCGTCACCGCGGATCTTGATCATCCCGGCCCCGAACTCCACCCGGAACAGCACCCAGCGCAGCAGCCACAGCACCAGTACCGGCGGGGCGGTGCCCGCGTTGCCGAGGAAGACGGCGAGGAAGCCGGTCTCCAGCAGCAGCGACTCCCAGCCGAAGCCGTACCAGGTGTCGCCGACCTGGACGATCGACAGGTACAGCGCCCAGGGCAGCGCCCACAGCAGCATCGCCGCCCACAGCGGCAGGTAGCTGTCCGCACCGGCGATCAGCGCGACGGAGAGCGCACAGCCGGTCCAGGCGACCACGGCGAAGAAGCGGTCGGAGTAGTGGAGGCGGAAGAGCCCGGGGGCGCTGCGCCAGTCCGTGCGCCGCAGGAGTTCCGGAACGGGCAGCATGCCGCGTTCACCGATCAGCGCCCGGAACTGGAGCGCGGCGGTGAGGAAGGCGGTCAGATAGATGACGGCCAGCACCCGCTGAAAGATCAGCCGGCTGAGCCAGTACCCGTCTGCGGTGAACCACTCCATCGCCCCCAGTATCGGCCCCGCGGCGCCGCCCGGCGCTTCAGTTCCGCTTCCGGCGCGCCTCCGTGACGATCCGGCGCAGGCTCCTGCCGAGCCTGCGGGCGTACCAGAGCTGGGCCACCGGTACGAGCGGACCGGCGAGCCTGGCGTACCAGCGGGCGGGCCGGCTGAACGCCATGACGGTGAACGACACCGTTCCGTCGTCCGCCAGGTCGACCACGAAGGACTCCTCGCCGCACTCGGGATGCCGGGTCAGTGTTCCGTAGGCGAATCCGATGCGCTGCGGCCCGTACTCGGTCCAGATGACCCGGCAGGGCGCGGTGAACCGGAACGGACCGACCCCCAGCTTCACCTGAACGGCCGTGCCGGGCTCGGCGCGTGGCGCCGACGCAGTGACGCGGGCCCCGGCGACACGGTGCATGCGGAATGCGGTGACCGCGGCGCCGGCGGCCTCGAAGTCCGCGCGGCCGTGGCCGATCCGGTCGCGGTGGTGCAGGTGGTGGTAGCCGTCGGGGAGCGGGCCGAGACGGGTGGCGCCCACGTCCGGATAGGTCAGGGTGCTCATGCGGTGCGTCCTTCGTGGTCGTCGCGGTCGCGGAGGCGCTTCCAGGCGAGCACCGAGCAGAGCGCGAAGCCCAGCGCGTTGCCGACGCCGTGGGTGGCGGCCATCCAGGTCAGGGTGGGGTGGGGCAGTCCGGTCGCCTCGCCCAGCGCCCAGCTCAGCGCCAGGGCCATGGTCACGGCGAGCACGGCGGCGGAGGCGGCGAGCAGCAGCCGGGTGGCCCGGTCGCGGCCGGCCGGCCGGACCGTCCTCCAGGTCAGCAGTGCGACGGTCCACATCCCAGCCGTCAGCACGACCGCCCCGGCCAGCTCGGTCCGGTCACCGACGAAATAGCCGATCAGGACGAGCAGGGTGCCCAGCGGCACACTCAGCGCCGCGAACCTTCCCGCCGCGCTGTCGACCAGCCGGCAGACCAGTCCGGAGACCAGGGCGGCGGCGAATCCGGCGAAGTGGAAGTGCGGCACGGTCAGCGCCAGGATGCCGGGGCCGAAGCCGAACAGCGAATGCCCCGAGCGCTCGGCGACCAGCGCGGTCGCGGCGATCGAGGGCGTCACCAGCGCGGTGAGCAGCGCGATCTCCGCGGGCGCGGTGCGCGGGGAGCGCAGCGGGCTGGGGCGGCGGGCGAGCCGGGGCAGGGCGTGCAGTGCCAGGAGCGTGGCTCCGAGCGCGTAGCAGAGGGCGAGGGCGGTGGCGGGCAGGCCGCGCGGCAGCCAGAGGGAGACGGCTCCCGGAACGGCGAAGGCCGGCCACAGCCGCCGTATCCGGTCGAGCCCCGGTGCGCCGGCCAGCAGCAGCCCGGCCGGCACGATCACCAGCATGCCGAGCATCACGATCAGACCGACCAGGACCGACATGACCCACCCCCCGTCTTGAACATGTTCAAGCGATGTCGGTGCCGACTCTAGAGCCTTTCTTGAACACGTTCAAGGTGATGGTGCGGGCGCGGTCCCGCGCGGTGCGCCCCTCCCGCGCCGCCGGCTTGCGGGGGAGGGGCAACTGCGGCAGACATGAGGGGACCACTCGGGACCGGTGAACCGGCAGGAGACCTCTTCGTGCGCTCACCCCTACGCCTGCGCCACGTCGCGGGCGCCACGCTGTCCGCCGGGATCCTGCTCGCCGCGGGCTGCGCGCAGGACGCCCCCGCCGGCGGCAGCGGCACCACGGGGACGGCCGACGTCCAGGAGGTCCTCCCGCAACCGGCCGCGGCGCGCGGACCCGACCCCTTCACCGGCTCGACGGCGAAGCGGTCCGGTGCGGCGCCGGCCCCGTCGCGCACCGGCTCCCCAGAGACCCCGGCCCCCGGCGGCCGGGCCGTCCACCGGCTCACCGGCTCCACCCCGGGCCTCTACGGCGGCGTCCGCTCCACGGCCTCCTGCGATGTCGGGAAGCAGATCCGCTTCCTCGCCGCCGAGCGCGCCAAGGGGAAGGCCTTCGCGCACGCCGTGGGCATCGCCCCGGCCGGGACCGCCGACTTCCTCCTGGGGCTGACCCCGGTCCTGCTGCGCGCCGACACCCGGGTCGCCGATCACGGCTTCAGCGGGGGATCCGCGACCACGTTCCAGTCCGTGCTCCAGGCCGGCACGGCGGTGATGGTCGACCGTCATGGGCTGCCCCGGGTGCGCTGTGCCGGCGGGAACCCACTGACCCCGCCGAACGGTGCCCGCGAGTCGGCCGACCGGGGGGACAAGTGGCCCGGTTACGACCCGGCGCGCGTCGTTGTCGTCGAGCCCACCGCACGCGAGGTCACGGCCCTGGTGATCGTCGACGTCGTGAACAGCGCCTGGATCGAGCGGACAGCGGGGGACGAGGGTGCCAGGGACCGCGCCCCCGAGGTCCCGCCGCCGTACGATCCGGGCACCGACATCACCGGACCGCTGCCCGACGTGCCTCCGGGGGAGCCGACCACCGCGCCCACCGACTGCCCGACACCGGGCGTCCCGACACAGCCCGGTGAGGAGGCCGCCGTGACCGAGAGCCCCTCCGATGATCCGCCGGACACCCCTGACGGCGGTTCGGCGGCGCCCCCGAACTGCCCCACGGACCTGCCCTCGGGCGGCGCCACCGACGAGCCGCCGGGGTTCCCGCCCGACGAACCGACCGGTACCCCCGCGGAGCCGGAGGATCCTCCCGGGGATTTGGTGCCGTCCATGACGGAGGAGCCGCAGACCGCCATCGAACTGCCGCGCCCGGACGGCACCGGAGGCTCTCCCGAGTCCGTCACCGGGTGAGCCCGGCGGCGGTTGGACGGCGGGGCGGGCGCCCGGCCCCGTGATGCGGAGGGGGCGTCGGCGCCACCGCGCGTATGGTCCAGACCTATTGACGGAAGGTCTGGACCACTTTAGCGTGTGCCGCGTTGTGGCGGCCGCGGTGCCAGGAGCTCTGGCTTGTCAGGATCATGGCATTTTCGGCTTCTCTGGTCTCCACCCCACGAAGGGAACCGGGCATGTTCGGTCGGACATCACGTCTGCTGGGGGTCGGCATCGCGGCGGCCTGTGTCGTACAGATGCTGGTCGCGGCGACGCCGAGCTCCGCGCAGGATGACACCTGCGCGGTCAAGTCGAGGCCTGCGGGCAAGGTGCTCCAGGGCTACTGGGAGAACTGGGACGGCGCGTCCAACGGGGTGCATCCGCCACTGGGCTGGATCCCCGTCACGGACAGCCGCATCACCCAGCACGGCTACAACGTGATCAACGCGGCCTTCCCGGTGATCCTCTCCGACGGCACCGTCCTGTGGGAGGACGGGATGGACTCGACCGTCAAGGTCCCGACCCCGGCCGAGATGTGCCAGGCGAAGGCGTCCGGGCTCACCACCCTGATGTCCATCGGCGGCGCGGCGGCCGGTATCGACCTCAGCTCCAGCGCGGTGGCCGACCGGTTCGTCGACACGGTGGTGCCGATCCTCAAGAAGTACAACTTCGACGGCATCGACATCGACATCGAGACCGGCCTGAGCGGCAGCGGCAACATCAACCAGCTGTCGGACTCGCAGTCCAACCTGATCCGCATCATCGACGGAGTGCTCGCCCGGATGCCCTCGAACTTCGGCCTGACGATGGCGCCTGAGACGGCCTACGTCACCGGCGGCAGCGTCACGTACGGCTCGATCTGGGGCGCGTACCTGCCCATCGTGAAGAAGTACGCGGACAACGGCCGGCTCTGGTGGCTGAACATGCAGTACTACAACGGCAGCATGTACGGCTGCTCGGGCGACTCGTACTCCGCGGGCACCGTCGAGGGCTTCACCGCGCAGACGGACTGTCTCGACAAGGGACTCGTCATCCAGGGCACCACGGTCAAGGTGCCCTACGACAAGCAGGTCCCGGGACTGCCCGCCCAGCCGGGCGCGGGCGGCGGCTACATGGCGCCGGGACTCGTGTCCCAGGCCTGGAACCACTACGGCGGCAGCCTGAAGGGCCTGATGGACTGGTCGCTGAACTGGGACGGCTCCAAGAACTGGACCTTCGGCGACAACGTCAAGGGCCTCCAGGGGCGCTGACTGTCCCTGACGGCAACGGCCGACGGCCCCGGGAGATCTCCTGCGCGGAGAACTCCCGGGGCCGTCGGCCGTGGTGTCAGTTGGCGGGCTCGGAGGCGTCCAGCATGGCGTCGCGCTCCACGACCTTGACCCGCTCGCGCCCCTGCTCCGCGCCGAGGGCGCGCTCGTGGGCGTCCAGGCGGTACCAGCCCTCGCGGGTGGTGTAGCGGACGCCGCGGTCCCGGAGGAAATCGGTGACGGCCTCCGGCTCTGGCTGCGCCGGAGCGGGCAGCCGGCCGGTGGTGTGGTCCTCCAGCAGGCAGGCGACGGTCTCGTTGGCATCGCCCTTGGTGTGGCCGATCAGGCCGATCGGACCGCGCTTGATCCAGCCGGTGACGTACACCGAGTCCATCGGCTCCTCACCGGCGAGGACCCGTCCGGCGGCGTGCGGAACGGTGCCGGAGGCCACGTCGAAGGGGAGCTTGGGGAGCTCCTGCGAGTAGTAGCCGACCGCGCGGTAGACGCTCTGCACGTCCCAGTCGTTGAAGCGGCCGGTGCCCCGCACGTTGCCGGTGCCGTCCAGCTCGGTGCGCTCGGTGCGCAGGCCGACCACCTTGCCGTCCTCGCCGAGGATCTCGACCGGGGACTCGAAGAAGTGCAGGAAGAGCTTGTGCGGCCGGTCGCCGATGTCGCGGATCGCCCAGTTCTCCAGCGTGGAGGCGACCATGTTGGCCTGCTTGTTCCCGCGCCGGATCTCGATCGAGCCCTGGTCGTAGTCGATGTCCTCGGGGTTGACGATGACCTCGATGTTCGGCGAGTGGTCCAGCTCGCGGAGTTCCATCGGGCTGAACTTGGCCTGGGCGGGACCGCGGCGCCCGAAGACGTGCACCTCCAGCGCCTTGTTGGCCTTGAGGCCCTCGTGGACATTGGCGGGGATCTCCGTCGGCAGCAGTTCGTCGCCGGTCTTGGCGAGCATGCGGGCCACGTCCAGTGCCACGTTGCCGACGCCCAGGACCGCGACCTTCTCGGCCTCCAGCGGCCAGGTGCGGGCCACGTCCGGGTGGCCGTCGTACCAGGAGACGAAGTCGGCGGCGCCGTGCGAGCCGTCCAGGTCGCTGCCGGGTATGTCCAGGGCCCGGTCCGCGTCGGCGCCGGTGGAGAAGATCACGGCGTCGTAGAAGGCCCGCAGCTCGTCGAGGCCGATGTCGTTCGGGTAGTCGACGTTGCCGAAGAGCCGCAGCTGCGGCTTGTCCAGAACCTTGTGCAGCGCCTGCACGATGCCCTTGATCCGGGGGTGGTCCGGGGCCACGCCGTAACGGATCAGGCCGAAGGGGGCGGGCATCCGCTCGAACAGGTCGATGGACACGCCCGGGTCGGAGGCGGCCTCGGATTTGAGCAGCGCGTCCGCTGCGTAGATTCCGGCGGGACCGGCTCCGACGATGGCTACGCGGACGGGGCGTGTCATGGAGGGCTGTTCCTTAGGACGGGCGAACAAGGACAGGGCGGGCCTTGGTAAGGCTTGACTTAGTTCGCCCTCCGCACACGTTAGCCGCTGCCTCCGTCCGGTTTCGGGGCGGGTCGGCGTTCTGCGGGGGTATCAGGGCCTCCCCGCCGGGACTCCTTCCGCTGATCCCTTGGAATGCGGCGCCTCCCACCGGGCCGCGAAGTGTGTTCCATCGCACGTTCACCTGATGGACGGCTCACTCGAAGAATCGGACAAATGGTGACAGAGTGACCCACATGGATGATCGGGTAGCGGGTGCCCTGTCACTCCCGGACGACTGGCCCGCCCACCCGGACCTCAGTCTCGCCCTGAACCGTATGGGCAGCTTCGACTGGGATCTCGACAGCGGCTTCATGCACATGGACCAGCCCGCCCTCGACGTGTTCGACCTGCGGGCCGACGAGTACGACAACCGGCCGGCGACGCTCGCGACGCGGGTGCCGCCGGACGAGGGCGTCCGGCTCGACGCCCTCGTCGCGCAGGCGCTCAAGAGCGGGCGGGGAAACTACGGGGTGTACTTCCGCTCCCTGCGCCGCGACGGAAGCCTGCGCTGGACCCACACCCAGGGCTTCGTCCGGCGCGACGAGACCGGGCGCCCCCGCAGGATCATCGGCATCGTCCGGGACGCCACCCAGGAGCTGGCCGACTCCACCGCCCGCCGCGAGGTGGACGAGGAGCGCCGGCGCCGGACCAGTCTGGTGGAGGGCACCACGGCCGCGCTGGCCCACGCCCGTACCGTCAGGGACGTCACGGACGTGCTCAAGAACTCCCAGGGGCTGGCGCACCTGGGGGCGACGAGCCTGGTCATGGGGCTGATAGAGGCCGGCCGCATCCATCTGGTGGCGGACGGGCCGGAGGGCTCCTTCGTGCCGGGCACCCGCTACACCCGGACGGACGAGCCGTACCCGATGAGCGAGGTCGTCCGCACGCTCACCCCGCGCTTCATCGAGTCCGCCGAGGACTTCGCCACCTCGTACCCGATCCTGTGGCCCCACATCAGCCATCTCGGCATCACCTCGGCGGCCTATCTGCCGCTGATCGCCCAGGCCCGCCCCATCGGCGCGCTCGGGCTGCTCTACAGCGACAAGGACGGGTTCACCGGCGACGAACGCAATCTGCTGGTCGCCCTCGGCAGCTCCATCGCCCAGAGCCTCCAGCGCGCCATGCTCTACGAGCAGGAGCACGACCTCGCCGAGGGGCTCCAGCAGGCCATGCTGCCGCGCCGGATTCCCGAGGTGCCGGGCGCGCAGATCGCCGTCCGCTACCGCCCGGCCCGGATGGGCCGGGACATCGGCGGCGACTGGTACGACATCATCCCGCTGCCCAACGGCCGGGTGGGCGCCGTCATCGGTGACGTGCAGGGGCACGACATCCACGCGGCAGCCGTCATGGGCCAGCTGCGCATCGTGCTGCGGGCCTACGCGGCCGAGGGGCACAGCCCCGCGACGGTGATGGCGCGTGCCTCGGTCTTCCTGCACGAGCTCGACACCGACCGCTTCGCCACCTGCACCTACGCCGAGGCCGACCTGACCACCGGAGTCGTGCAACTGGTCCGGGCCGGCCATGTGGACCCGCTGGTGCGGGAGGTCGACGGGAGCTGCCGCAAGGTGCCGGTCGACGGCGGGCTGCCGCTCGGGCTCTCCGCCGAGTTCGGGCGGCTGGAGTACCCGGTCAGCACGGTCGAGCTGGATCCCGGCCAGACCGTGGTGCTGTTCACCGACGGCCTGGTGGAGCTGCCCGGCGCGGACCTCGACGAGGGGATGCAGCTGCTGACCGACATGGTCAGGAACGGCCCGCAGGATCTCCAGCGACTGGCCGACCGGCTCTGCGAATCGGTCGACCGGCGCGGCGGCGAGGACGATGTCGCCGTGCTCCTGCTGCGGCGCAAGGTCACCCACGCCCCGCAGCCCGGCGGCCGGCTCCAGCAGCACGTCGCGCAGAACGACCCCGAGGCACTGAGCTCGGCGCGCCACATGATCCGTGCGGCGGTGCGGGCCTGGGGTGCGAAGGACCGGGCCGACGAGGTCGAGCTGGCCGCCGACGAGCTGACCACCAACGCGCTGATGCACACCGACGGCGGAGCGATCGTCACCATCCGGGTGCTCACCGGGGCGGGGCGGCGGCTCCGGGTCGATGTCGAGGACCGGTCGAGTGCGCTGCCCCGCCGCCGGGACGCGGGTGAATCCGGGGTGTCGGGCCGCGGGTTGCTGCTCGTGGATCAGCTGGCGGACGCCTGGGGCGTCGAGTCCCGGGGGACCGGCAAGTGCGTCTGGTGCGAATTCAGCATTCCGCCACGCGACTGAGTCACCGAACGGCCGCTGTTGAACGACGGCAATGAGCGCTGTCAGAAAGTAACAGTAAGTAACATGAACGTACTTGACCGTAACTGACCGAGAGAGATTGACTGCGATTCTGTCAGTCTTTGTCTTCGATGACATGAGGACCCGTTGGGTACTGAGCTACTGGCACCTCTCGATCTGGCCTTCTGGCACCTCGAGTCCGATGCCCACCCCATGCACCTCGGTGCGCTGGCCGTCTTCTCCCCGGACGGGGGCCGGTCTCCCGGCCCGGACGCCCTGCTGGAGCTGCTCGGTACCCGGGCCGCCGCGATCCCCCGGCTGCGGATGCGGGTCAGGGACGTGCTGCTGCCGGTCGGCGGCGCGGCCTGGTCGGTGGACAAGGACTTCGACGTCCACCGGCACGTCAGGCGGGTGGAGCTGCCAGGGGCGCAGACGCGCGACGAGGGCGCGTTCATGGCGGCGGCCACCGGGCTCGCCGGTGAGCTGATGGAGCAGCCGTTGCGAAGGGGGCTGCCGCCCTGGCAGATGTACGTCATCGGCGGCGCCGCCGACGGCCCCTTCGCCGTCCTGGTCAAGCTCCACCACGCGCTCGCCGACGGGATGCGCGCCGTCGCCATCGGGGCCGGGATCTTCGACGAGATCGCCTCCTTCGCGGGCCGCGGGCGGGCCGGACCAGCGGCAGGGCGGGCCGGGCCGGTGCCGCCGCGCTCCTGGATGCCCGGCCCGCGCCAGGTCGCCGGTCTCGCGCTCGGGCGGATCGAGGACCTCGGCCGGGCCTTCGGTGTCGGTGCCTCGCTGGTACGGGCCAGCCGCCTCGATCTGCGCGGCGCGACGGCGCTCAGTGCCCACTCCAGCGGCACCCGGCGGCTGGCCACCGCCGATCTGGACCTCGATGCCGTGCAGCGCATCCGCCGGGCCGCGGGCGGCACGGCCAACGACGTCCTGCTCGCCGTCGTCGCCGGAGCACTTCGCCGCTGGATGCTGGAGCGCGGCGAGCCGCTGCCCGGCGCCGATCCGCGCGCCCTGGTCCCCGTCTCCCGGCGCCGCCCGGGAGGCGCCGCCACCGGAAACCGGCTGTCCGCCTACCTGCTCGGCCTCCCCGTCTCCGAACCCGACCCCTGGGAACGGCTGCGCGCGGTACGCGGCGCCATGGACCGCAACAAGTCCGCCGGGCCGCTGCGGGGGGCCGGCGCGGTCGCCGTACTCGCCGATCAACTCCCTTCGCTGGCCCATCGCTTCGGCGCCCCGCTCGCCGGGAGCGCGGCCAGGATGCTCTTCGACGTCCTGGTCACCAGCGTGCCGCTGCCGCGCTCGGCGCTCTCGCTCGGCGGCTGTCCGCTCCGCGCGCTGTACCCGATGGCGCCGCTGGCCCGCGGTCAGTCGCTGGCCGTGGCGCTCACGACGTACGGCGGCAAGGTGCAGGTCGGGCTGGTGGCCGACGGCAAGGCGCTGCCCGATCTGGAACGGCTGGGGCGCTGCGCGGAGGACGAGGTGGCGGAGCTGCTCGCACTGCTGCCCGCCCCCTGACCGGCTCGGTTCGGGATTCGGCTGCCGGACCCAGGCGGAGACGCCATAGATCGGACAGATTCCCGAGCAATTACCGTAGTTGATGACCGTCGAAGTGTTGACGCGCCCAAGTGATCCGATGAATATGTGCTGAGTGCACCAAGCGATCATCGGGGAGGGCGGCAGAAGCATGCGGCACAACAGGCTGGGAAACAGTGCGGTCGAGGTGACCGAGCTGTCCTTCGGGGCGGCGGCCATCGGCAATCTCTTCAGCGCCGTCGAACCGGCGCAGGCCGCCGCCGCCGTCGACGCAGCCTGGGACGAGGGCATCCGCTACTTCGACACCGCCCCGCACTACGGGCTGGGCCTCTCGGAGCGACGGCTCGGCGAGGCGCTCCGCGCCCGGCCCCGCGACTCGTACGCACTGTCCACCAAGGTCGGCCGGGTCCTCGACCCGCTGCCCGACGGCGGCCCCGCGACGTACGAAGGGCTCTCCGAGGGCTTCGCCGTGCGGGCCACCCACCGCCGCCGCTGGGACTTCAGCGCCGCCGGCATCCGTCGCAGCATCGAGGACAGCCTGGAACGGCTCGGCCTGGACCGCATCGACATCGCCTATCTGCACGACCCGGACGACCATGCGGAAGCCGCCTTCCACGAGGCCTATCCGGAACTGGAGAAGCTGCGTGCGGAGGGCATGGTCGGAGCCATCGGGGCCGGCATGAACCAGACCGCGATGCTCACCCGCTTCGTCCGCGACACCGACGTCGACGTGGTGCTCTGCGCCGGCCGTCACACGCTCCTCGACCAGTCCGCCCTGACCGATCTGCTGCCCGCCGCCGAGGCCCGCGGCCGCAGCGTCGTCGTCGGCGGGGTCTTCAACTCCGGCCTCCTCGCCGACCCGCGCCCCGGCGCGACGTACGACTACGCCGCCGCGCCCCTGAACCTCCTGGACCGGGCCCTGCGGCTGAAGGCCGTCACCGAGGGCCACGGCGTCCCGCTGCGTGCCGCCGCACTGCACTACCCGCTCACCCACCCCGCCGTCGCCGGCGTCCTCGTCGGCACCCGCTCCCCGGAAGAGGTGCGTGACGCCGCCACGCTGCTGCGCAAGCCGGTCCCCGACGACCTCTGGGACGAGCTGCGCGACGAGGGACTGCTGACCGAGAACGGAAACTGACATGCGTATCGCCCTGCACACCAAGGTCCGCGCGGACCGCATAGCGCAGTACGAGGCCGCGCACCGCGAGGTCCCGGCCGAGCTGACCCGTGCGATCCGCGCGGCGGGCGCCACCTCCTGGACGATCTGGCGCAGCGGAACCGAGCTGTTCCACGTCATCGAGTGCGACGACTACGCCAAGCTCCTCGCCGAACTGGAGGAACTCCCCGTCAACGTCGCCTGGCAGGCCAGGATGGACGAGCTCCTCGACGTCGCGCACGACTACTCCGCGGACGGCGCCGAAGCGGGGCTCCCCGTCGCGTGGGAGCTGTGAGATGACCGGCGGCCCGCGGATCGTCGACGCCCACCACCACGTCTGGGACCTCGCGGTGCGCGACCAGGATTGGATCACCGGCGAGGAACTGGCGCCCCTGCGCCGCGACTTCACCCTCGCGGACCTGGAGCCGGAGGCCCGTTCCAACGGCGTGTGCGCCACCGTGCTCGTGCAGACCGTCACCGTCGCGGAGGAGACCCCCGAGTTCCTCGCACTCGCCGACGGCAGCGACCTGGTCGCCGGCGTCGTGGGCTGGAGCGATCTCACCGCGCCGGACATCGCCGACGCCCTGGCCGCCCTTCGCGAGCTCCCCGGCGGCGACCGGCTCGTCTCGCTGCGCCACCAGGTCCAGGGCGAACCCGACCCCGAATGGCTGCTGCGCGCCGACGTCCTGCGCGGCCTGGCCGCGGTGGCCGACGCCGGGCTCGTCTACGACCTGATCGTCCAGCCGCACCAGCTGCCCGCCGCCGTCAGGGCCGCGGAACTGCTGCCGGGCCTCACCTTCGTGCTCGACCACGCGGGCAAACCGCCGGTCGCCACCGGAGAACTGCGGCCCTGGGCCGACGACCTGCGGGCACTCGCCGCCCTCCCCAACACCGTGTGCAAACTCTCCGGCCTGGTCACAGAGGCCGATGTGCACGCGTGGACCGTCGCCGGTCTGCGCCCTTACGCCGACACCGTCATCGACGCCTTCGGACCGTCCCGGCTGATGTTCGGCTCGGACTGGCCGGTGTGCCGGCTCGCCGCCACGTACACCGAGGTCGTCGAGGCCGCCCGCGCCCTCGTCGACGGCCTCGGACCCGCCGGACGGGACGCTGTCCTCGCCACCACCGCCGAGCGCGTGTACGGCCTCCGGTAGGCACCGCGGCGACGACTGCGGCAGGCTGGGAACCATGCCAGAACTGCCGGAAGTCGAAGCCCTGCGGGTCTTCCTCGACGACCACCTGGTCGGCAGGGAGATCGACCGTGTGACTCCGTTCGCCATCAGCGTCCTGAAGACGTACGACCCGCCGCTCACCGCTCTGGCCGGCGGCACGGTCACCGCTGTCCGGCGGCACGGCAAGTTCCTGGACATCGCCGTCGGGCCCCTGCACCTGGTCACCCATCTCGCACGGGCCGGCTGGCTCCGGTGGAAGGACGCCTTCCCCGCCACCCCGCCGCGCCCCGGCAAGGGGCCCCTGGCACTGCGCACCGTACTCACCGGCGGCGACGGGTTCGACCTCACCGAGGCCGGCACCACCAAGCGCCTCGCCGTCCACCTCGTCCACGACCCGGCCGAGGTGCCCGGCGTGGCCCGGCTCGGCCCCGACCCGCTGGCCCCCTCCTTCGACCGCGACACGTTCGCCGCGCTGCTCGACGGGGAACGCCGGCAGATCAAGGGGGCGCTGCGCGACCAGTCACTCATCGCGGGCATCGGCAACGCCTACAGCGACGAGATCCTGCACGTCGCGAAGATGTCGCCCTTCAAGCTCACCGCCCACCTCACCGACGACGAGATCACCCGGCTGCACACGGCCCTGCGCACCACGCTGGACGACGCAGTCGCCCGCTCCGCCGGACTCGCGGCCGGAAGGGTCAAGGCCGAGAAACGGAGCGGGATGCGGGTCCACGGACGTACCGGGGAGGCCTGCCCGGTCTGCGGGGACACCGTCCGCGAGGTCTCCTTCAGCGACTCCTCGCTCCAGTACTGCCCGACCTGCCAGACCGGCGGCAAGCCGCTGGCCGACCGCAGGCTCTCCAAACTGCTCAAGTAGCCCGCCCGCGTCTACACTCCGGCCTCATGCTGCGCGTACTCGCCGTCGACGACGAAGAACCCGCCCTGGAGGAGCTCCTGTACCTCCTGCGCGCCGATCCCCGCATCCGCAGCGCCGAAGGAGCCACCGGGGCCACCGAGGCGCTGCGCCGCATCGGCGGCGCCGTCGACGCGGGGCCCGAGGACGCGGCCGCCATCGACGTCGTCTTCCTCGACATCCACATGGCGGGGCTCACCGGGCTCGACGTCGCCCAGCTGCTGGCCGGGTTCGCCGCACCCCCGCTGATCGTCTTCGTCACCGCCCACGAGGACTTCGCCGTGCAGGCCTTCGACCTCAAGGCCGTCGACTACGTCCTGAAACCGGTACGCCGCGAGCGCCTCGCCGAAGCCGTGCGCCGCGTCGCAGAACAGGTCGGCGACCGCTCCGCACCCGTCCACGACACCGCGTACGACCAGATCCCGGTCGAACTGGGCGGCGTCATCCGCTTCATCCCGATCGACGACATCGCCTACGCGGAGGCCCAGGGCGACTACGCCCGGCTGCACACCGCCACCGGCAGCCACCTGGTCCGCGTCCCCCTGACCACCCTGGAGGAACGCTGGCGGACCCGCGGCTTCGTCCGCATCCACCGCCGCCACCTCGTGGCCCTCGGCCGGGTCGACGAACTGCGGCTCGACGCGGGCAGCATGAGCGTGCGCATCGGCACCGCGGAACTCGCCGTCAGCCGTCGCCACACCCGCGCGCTGCGCGATCTGCTGATGCGACAGGGCGGCCGCTGACCAGGGGCAACCCGTGTTCGAATCCCTTCCCACCGGGGTCGGGTGCTGCGTACACTCCGGCCCCATGACCGCAGAGTCGACGCCCCGGCGTGAAGTGGTGACGGGGGAGCCCCGGCGGGTGCGCCCGCTGCCGCGCTACCGGACCCAGTCGGAGATCGACGAACAGACCGCGCTGGGCGGTGCCTACGTGCGTTCGCTGATGCGCAGCCAACTGCGCGCGGGGCTCAGCGCCTTCACCGTGCTCGCCGTCGTCGCCGGAACCCTGCCGCTGGTCTTCGCGGCCCTGCGCAGCGACGCCGTCGTCTGGGCCGTCCTCGGCTTCGCCGCCTACCCGCCGCTCACCCTGATCGCCTGGTGGTACGTGCGCCGGGCCGAGCGCAACGAGCACGACTTCGCCCGGCTCGTGGAAGGCCGCCCCGCACAGTGAGCCGCACGTACGCGGTGGTGGCCGTCGCCGCCGTCGTATCCGCCACCGTCCTCGTCGGCGGGTTCGGGCTGCGCATCTCCCGCACCACCTCCGACTTCTACGTCGCCTCGCGCACCGTACGGCCACGCCTCAACGCGGCCGCGATCAGCGGCGAGTACCTCTCCGCCGCCTCCTTCCTCGGCATCGCCGGACTGGTGCTCGTGCACGGGCCCGACATGCTCTGGTACCCGGTGGGCTACACCGCCGGCTATCTGGTGCTGCTGGTCTTCGTCGCCGCGCCGCTGCGCCGCTCGGGCGCGTACACCCTGCCCGACTTCGCCGAGGGACGGCTCGAATCCCGGCAGGTGCGCCGGCTCGTCAGCGTGCTCGTCGTCGGCGCGGGGTGGCTCTACCTCGTGCCGCAGCTCCAGGGCGCCGGGCTCACCCTGAAGATCCTCACCGGGGCGCCCGGCTGGCTCGGCGACGTCCTCGTCGCCTCCGTGGTCGTCCTGGCCGTCGCCGCGGGCGGGATGCGCTCCATCACCTTCGTCCAGGTCTTCCAGTACTGGCTGAAGCTGACCGCGCTCCTCGTCCCGGCCATTTTCCTGGTACTGGCCTGGCAGGGCGACGGACGGCCCCGCGTCACCTTCGACGAGCAGCTGTCCGTCTTCCGCGGCGACCACCCGCTGTACGCCACCTACGGGCTCATCGTCGCCACCTTCCTCGGCACCATGGGTCTGCCGCACGTCGTCGTCCGCTTCTACACCAGTCCCAACGGCCGCGACGCCCGCCGCACCACCGTCGCCGTCCTCGCCCTGATCGGCGTCTTCTACCTGCTGCCGCCCGTCTACGGCGCGCTCGGCCGGCTGTACGCCCCCGAGCTGATACCGGGCGGCGACGCGGACGCCGCCGTGCTGCTGCTGCCCGGCCGGGTCATCGGCGGGCTCGGCGGCGACCTGCTCGGCGCGCTCATCGCGGGCGGCGCCTTCGCCGCGTTCCTGTCCACCGCCTCCGGACTGACCATGGCCGTCGCGGGAGTCATCACCCAGGACGTCCTGCCCTCGCGCGGTGTACGGCACTTCCGGCTCGCCACGGTCCTCGCCATCTCCGTCCCGCTCGCCGGTTCACTGATGGTCAGCCGGGTGCCGGTCGCCGACTCGGTGGGGATGGCGTTCGCGGTGTCGGCGTCCTCCTTCTGTCCGCTGCTGGTCCTCGGCATCTGGTGGCGCCGCCTCACCCCGCCGGGCGCCGTCGCCGGACTCCTCCTCGGCGGCGGCTCCGCGCTGCTCTCCGTCGCCATCACCGTCAGCGGCGCGGTGCGTCCGCCCGGCTGGCCGCACGCCCTGCTCGCCTGGCCCGCCGTCTGGTCGGTGCCCGTCGGCTTCCTCGCCATGATCCTCGTCTCGCTGGCCACACCAGGCCGGATACCGGCCGGCACCAATGCCGCCATGACCCGCTTCCACCTGCCCGAAGCGCTCACCTCGGGAAGGCACCGGTGACCGGGGCCGGATACGCCGTCATCGTGCTCCTGGGCGCCCTGCTGTTCGGCGCGGGCCTGCTGACCGGACGCCGCACCGCCCGCCCCCTCCGCACCAGCGACGTCGGCACCCCCGTGGAGCACGCCACCTTCGAGACCCTGCACACCGCCTCCCTGGCCGCGCCGCCGCTGCGCGCCGGACTCACCGAGGACAGCGCCCGCAAGTCCGCCCGACGGCTGCGCTCACTGCTCGGAACCGACGCCCTGTGCCTGACCGACCGCGAGCGGATCCTGGTCTGGGACGGCGAGGGCGGCCACCACGTCGAACACGTCATGGCACAGGTGGAGGACGTGCTCGCCACCGGCCGCGACACCGCCTTCCGCAGCGGCTGCGACGATCTGGACTGCCCGCTGCGGTGGGCCGTCGCCGTACCGCTCACCGTCGACCACCGGGTCCTCGGAGCCCTGATCGCCTACGCCCCCCGGGAGTCGGCGGTCCTCGCCAGGGCCGCCGGCGAGGTCGCCCGCTGGGTCTGCGTACAACTGGAACTCGCCGAGCTCGACCGCTCGCGCACCCAGCTCATCGAGGCCGAGATCAGGGCCCTGCGCGCACAGATCTCCCCGCACTTCATCTTCAACTCACTGGCCGCCATCGCCTCGTTCGTCCGCACCGACCCCGAACAGGCCCGCGAACTCCTTCTGGAATTCGCTGACTTCACCCGCTACTCGTTCCGCAGCCACGGCGACTTCACCACCCTCGCCGACGAACTGCACTCCATCGACCAGTACCTGGCCCTGGTCCGCGCCCGCTTCGGTGAACGGCTCTCGGTCACCCTCCAGGTCGCCCCCGAGGTACTGCCCGTCGCCCTGCCGTTCCTCTGCCTCCAGCCCCTCGTGGAGAACGCCGTCAAACACGGGCTCGAAGGAGCGATCACCTCCAGCCGCATCACCATCAGTGCCCTGGACGCCGGTTCCGAGGCCGAGGTCGTCATCGAGGACGACGGCATCGGCATGGACCCGGAACGGCTGCGCCACATCCTGCGCGGCGAGGGCGGCAGGTCCACCGGGGTCGGCCTGCTCAACGTGGACGAACGGCTGCGCCAGGTGTACGGGGACGAGTACGGGCTCGTCATCGAGACGGGCATCGGCGCCGGAATGCGGATCACGGTGAGACTGCCGAAATACCGCGCCGGGGTGCACGGTTCCTGAGGCGCCGGGCGGTCCTTCCGTACCCAGTTCCTCAGTACAGGTGGATCGACAGGTGTCCCAGCGGCAGCCCCAGCTGCCAGGCCGGCGTCCACACCTGGGCCGGCGCCCCCTCAGCCTCCGGGTCCCGCGGGCCGTCGGCCGGCTCCCAGGGCAGCGGGCCGATCGCGTCGAGGTCGGCCGCCAGCAGTTCGGTGTCCTCCAGCCACCGCCAGGCCGCCCGTGCCAGCGCGAGGTCCGGGTCCGGGCCGCCCCGCGCCGCCTCCAGCGCGTCGAGCCGCTCGCAGACCCAGCCGCGCCACGGCGGCCCGTACGCCGTCAGCAGCCGCAGTTCGTCCACCCGGGTGGCGGGGAGGGCCTCGGCCACCGCACCGTCGGAGAGGAACACGGTGAGGGCGAGCGCGTCACGCCCCGCCCGGTACTCCAGCGTCGCCGGCTCCATCAGCTCACCGGTCCGCAGCAGTTCGTCGGCGATGTACTCCGCGTACATCCAGGCCATCGGGATCAGCAGGCCGCCGCCACTGGATCCGTCATGACGTTCCTGACGCATCCCGTCTCGCCTCATTCCGTTCTCGGTACGCCCCTACACGCAGCATTGAACCGGGGGAGCGCGCCCCGCGTGGCCAGAAGGACAGGATCCGTCGGACCGGATCCGTCACAGACCTGAGGATGCGATGACCGCCGACCCCGGGGAGGGACCCCACATGAGGCAGCTGCTCGGCGCCTACGTGCTGGACGCGCTCCCGGCACCGGAGGCGCTGGAGGTCTCCCGCCATCTGCAGAGCTGCGACCGCTGCGCCGCCGACTACGTGGCGGTGGCGGAGGCCGCGGCACTGCTCGCGCTGCTCAGCGAGGAGGACCTGCTGGAGTAGCCGGGCAGATTGCGGGACAGCAGACGCAGCGCGTAGTACGAACGTGACTTGACGGTGCCGGCCGGAATCCCGAGCACCTGGGCCGTCTCGCCCACGCTGAGCCCGCGGAAGTAGATCTGCACCAGCACCGCCCGGTGCTCCGGGCTGAGGGTGCGCACCGCCTCGCGCACATCGAGCGCGGCGACAGCGGACTCGGCGGTGTCCTGCTCGCACGGGGCGCCCTCCAGGACCGCGTCACCCACCTCGGCCGGCCGGGCCAGCCGTGACCTGCGGGCGTCGATCGCCAGCCGGCGTCCCACGGTGAACAGCCAGGGCCGCATCGACTCGTACGGGCTGTCGAAGGCCTCCGGGTGCTGCCAGGCCCGCACCAGGGTCTCCTGGAGCAGATCCTCGGCCCGCTGCCGGTCGCCGAAGGTCAGGCCGAGCAGAAAGTGGAACAGCGCGGGGCCGTGCTCACGCTGCAGATCCGCGAGGGCCCGCTCATCGGTCGTCGTCGTGGTCATGGTGAACGCCCTTCCCCGCGGAGGTCCCTGCCGCCTCGCTGCTGACTGGCGTATACGAACGCATTCCGGCCCCGGGGAACAGGACAAACGCCGCCCCGTGCGACGAGCGGTCGCACGGGGCGGCGAATGGTGCGGTGAGCGGTCGGGCGGCGTCGTGAGGCGTCTGGGACGGGGGAGTGCCGGGCCTACGGGACGACGGTGACGGGCCAGCGGCCCGCCTTCACCAGACGGACGGCCACCGAGCCGATGAAACGGTGCCCCGCCGACTCCGACGCGCCCACCACCACGGCGTCCGCCTTGAGTTCGTTCGCCGCCGTCACCAGCCCGTTGTACGGATCACCGCGGAAGGTGTGGAACTCCCAGCGCACATCCCATACGTCCTTCAGCCGCTCGGTCGACTCCCGGATCTCGTTCACCAGACCCTCCGCGACCTCTCCGGTCGTATCGCCGACCGGTGCACCGAGCGCGGCACCCGCTGACAGCACGGGCTGTACGTAGACGAGGGCGAGCATGGCCCTCTGCCGACGGGCGAGACCGGCGGCATAGGCCGCGGCGCGCATGGATGATTCCGAACCGTCGAGGCCCGCGACGATCACTTTGGGGCCGTCTGTGCCACGTTCGAACTGGTGAGGCTGCTGGTCTGTCACGGCAGTGAGGCTATCCGCTCCCGCGGAGGCCGCCCGTCCGGGTCCCGGCCGCCCCGGAGACAGGGCGCCGGTTGGCGCGGACGGGCTCCCCCCATTGGGTGCAAAACCCCCCTCGACCGGTGTCGTTGAGGGGGGTGGTAGCGCGGACGTGCGAGCAGTTGGTCATGAAAAATGATCAGAGGATGCCGATGCGCAGAACGCTCCTGAGGCTGGCCGCCGGGTTGGGCGCGGCCTCCGTCGTGCGCCTGGTGGCCGCGGACACCGCAGGTACTCCCTTCCGGCGCCCCCCGGCGCCGTCCACCGTCGCGGCGGGGCCGCAGCGGGCTCTCCGGACCAAGCCGCTGTCCTATCGTCTGAGACCCATGACAGCGAATACTCCGCCTCGCTACCGCCCCGCGGCGCCCCCCGTCCGGACCCGGCCGTTCGAGGAGCTGCCCGACATCGGGCACGCGATGGTGCTGACCTTCGACGACGGCCCGGACCCGCTCTACACCCCGCACATCCTGGACACGCTGCGGAAGCACGACGTGCGGGCGATGTTCTTCCTCTGCGGGGAGATGGCCAACGACAACCAGGACCTGGTGCGCAGGATCTCCGACGACGGACACACGGTGGGCAACCACTCGTGGACGCACCCGCTGGTCACCAAGCTCTCCCGGGCGGGCATCACCGACGAGCTGGGCCGTACCAGCGAGGTGATCGAGGAGATCACCGGCGCCGCACCGCTCTGGTACCGGGCGCCCTACGGGGCCTGGAACCGCAATTCCTTCGAGATCGGTGCGGCGATGGGCATGGAGCCGATGGCCTGGACCGTGGACACGCTGGACTGGACGGTTCCCGGCACCGACAGCATCGTCCGGCGGGTCAGGGAGGGGGCGGCGCCCGGTGTCGTGGTGCTGTCACACGATGCGGGCGGCAACCGTTCGCAGAGCGTGGCCGCGCTGGGCCGCTATCTGCCGGAGCTGCTGGACGACGGGTACCGGCTCACGGTGCCGCAGCGCCGTTGAGCGGTGCGGCGGTCGCTGCCGGGGGCGGGGCCCGCCCCCGGCAGCGGCTGTCAGCGGGTGGCGACCAGCCGGGCGAAGACCACGACGTTGCCGTCGTAGCCGTTGGCCTTCGTGAATCCGCCGCCGCAGGTGATGACCCGCAGTTCCGCCTTGCCGGTGTCGCCGTACACCCGGGCGCCGGGGAAGTCGTTCTTCGCGAACACCTCGACACCGTAGACCTCGAACACGGCGACCCGGTCGTCGCTGCGGGAGATCTCGATGCGGCTGCCCCTCTTCAGCGAACCCAGGCTGTAGAAGACGGCCGGGCCCGCCATGTTGTCGACGTGTCCGACGACGACCGAGGTGCCGAGCTGCCCCGGCGCGATGCCGTTCTGGTACCAGCCCGCGAGATTGGGGTCCTGCGGGGGCGGAGTCTCGATCCAGCCGTCCGGGTCCAGGTTCACATCGACGACCGGTGCGTCGACCTGGATGGAGGGGATGGCGACGCGGTCGACGGGGGCGTAGGCCAGCGGCTTCACCACCGGGCCGGACGCCGGCGCCGCGGGAACGTTCTTCTGGTGGTCGACCGAGGTGGCGGCGACCGGCTGCGGCGGTCCGGGCGAGAGGTCCGCGCCGTTCCGCATCAGTGCGAGTCCGGTGAGCATCACCAGGGCGAGCGCGCCCCAGGGCGAGTGTCTGATCCGTTCGGGGCGCCAGTTGTCCCGGCCCATGGTTCTCCCTTCGTCGCGACGAGGGGAACGCTAGGCGCGGGGCGGCCGGGCGGCGATCAGGGAAGGGCGAACGGGTGGTGGCCAGGTGGGTGGCTGCGTATCGGAGTAGTGCTCGCATAAAAGTTCTGACGCTCTGTGACCTGCGCATCCATCACTTTCCCGGACGCGCACACGGTGTGTCGGATCACCGGGGTGGAGCAGCGCCGAAATGCGGTGGATCAAGGATCTGGTGAGGGTTCGTCATGGGAGGCGTTCTCGTCGATCCATCCCGGTGCACAGAGCTCCGGGGGCGCTTCCCGCTGGAGGTTCGAACGATGCGTGCTACACGCGCTCTCGTTGTCGCCGCGACCGCCGTCGCCGCTCTCGGGCTCGGTGCCCCGATGGCGGCAGCCGGTGGAGACGTCGGGAACGGCCAGAACAACGGGAACAGCCAGAACGACTGGAACGACCCCGGCGACTGGGAGAACGGCAACGGCAACAACAACGGGAACGGGAACAACAACGGCGACGGCAACGGCCATGGCAATAACAACGGCAACGGCAACGGCAACGGCAACGGGAACGGGAACGGGAACGGCAACGGGAACGGCAACGGCAACGGGAACGGGAACGGCCGCAACAACGGCCCGAACAACGTGACCGTCGACCCCGAGCGTGTGCACCAGGGCGCGGCCATGCAGGTCAGCGCCGAGGGCTGCGGCCGCGGCGGCAGCGTCTCGTCCAACGCCTTCCGGACCACGAGGCTCTCCGCGGGCCGGGTCGGCCACGCCAGGGTCCGGATCCTCAATGACGCGACGCCGGGTTCGTACCACCTGACGGTGCGCTGCGACGGCACCGACCGGACGGCCGGGCACCGGTTCACCGTGCTCAACAGCCGGGGCGCACAGGGCGGCTTCGGCGGCTCGATGGCCGCGAGCCCGGCGGACATGGGTGTCGGCGCGGGTCTGGTCGCCTCGGCGGTTCTCGGCGGAGGCATGTACGTCATGCGCCGCCGGAAGATGAGCCATGGGGCGGTCTGACCTCGCGGACATACCGGCCGGCCCGATAACCACGTCGCCCCGAGTCCTGTGACAGGACCCGGGGCGACTTCCGTTTCGGCCGGCGGCGCCGGTCAGTGCGAACGGCTCTCCCTGCGCCGCCGCGCCACGAACACGGTGCTGGTCGCGGCGGCCGCCGCGAGCGCGGTGCCGCCCACGATCATCGCGGTGTTCGGGCTGTCGATGCTGCCGCCCATGCCACCCTGCACCCCGGCCGGGGAGGCCGTCGACCGCGTGGTGCTGGTGGAGCTGGTGGTGGGCGCGCTCGTGGCCGCGCCGATCGTGAGGTTCACCTTGGCCGTGGAGCTCGGCGACGTGTTGCAGGTGAACGTCGCCTGGTAGGCGGCGGCCGGTTTGGCGTCCCAGTCGACCGTCGCCCTGGCGGTGCCGCCCCTGGGGATGGTGACGGTGTCGAACACGCCGGAGGACGCCGTGGCCGTTGTCGAGCACCCCTTGGCGGCCAGCGTCACCTGGCCGCCCGGCGCGATCACCGAAGGCGTGACGGTGTATCCGGTCCCGCTGTTGGAGGGTCCCCCCGACATTGCGGCATACGCGGTCGCGGCCGGGGCGGTCAGGGCGAGTGCTGCGGCGCCGAGCAGAGCGACGGGGGCGACACGTATTGCGCGCATGGTGATTCCTCCGGGTCCCCGAGGAGCAGTCGCGGAACGGATTTCCACAAAGCGTCAGAAATGCACCTCGATGCCGCCAACGCTAGAAGTGGTGCATTTCACCCGCGATCGGGGTCCGTCCAATGGGGCACCGTTGTCCCCCGGGCGGCGCACCTCTAACCGCCCGACGCGCGGGGGAACAGATCGAGGAAGGGGGCGGCGGTGGCCGAGAGGCCCCGGCCGAAGGGTGAGTCGAAGTCCCAGATCAGGAAGAGCAGGAAGGCGATCAGGACGCTGAAGAGGCCGGCCAGCAGGAGTTCGCGGAAGGTGCGTCGGATCTGCAGGGTGAAGATCAGCCCGACGGTCACCAGCGCCCCGATGATCAGCCCGAACCACACGACACCCGGCATGGTGGCTCCGGCACTCTGCCCGCGCGCGCTGCGGGCGTCGTCGGCCGCGGCGATCTGGTCGACCAGTGGCTGGTACGCCTGCCCCTCGTGGTCCGTCTTCGGCTTGTAGTCCGTGACATCGGCGCGCACCCGGTCCAGG
Organism: Streptomyces sp. NPDC091387; assembly: GCF_044756945.1. Lineage (NCBI taxonomy): Bacteria > Bacillati > Actinomycetota > Actinomycetes > Kitasatosporales > Streptomycetaceae > Streptomyces > Streptomyces sp. NPDC091387. The sequence continues at coordinate 79,498 of NZ_JBIVTZ010000018.1, forward strand.
AGCTCCGCGCCGCGGTCGCCGAGCGTGCCGTGGTCGATCATGATCTGCCACTCGTCGTGGACGACATAGCTGACGTAGGCGTCGACATCGGCACGGATCCGGGTGCGCACCTCGGCCGGGTAGACCGACGAGCGCGCGTCGACCTCGTGGAGCGCCTGGGCCTCCTGGCGCACGTACTCCTGTGCGGCGCCGCGGCCTTCCCAGACTCCCGCGATGGCGAGGCCCAGCACGATCGCGTAGACCACGCCGATCATCATCGTCATGTACTCGATGACGTCAGGGGTCTCTGACGGGTCGTCGTCCTCGGGGAGCCGGCGGTTGTTGAGTACGGCGATGGTCAGCACCACGGCGCTGGCCGCGACCATGGCGAAGGTGAGAACAAGCCATTCCGACATGTGTGTCTCCGTAGGTCATCGGGAACGGGGCCGCAGCACGGCGACGGCGAACACCGCGGGGGCTGTGATCATCAAGCTGAGCGTGACCAGGGAGGTATGGCGCTCCGGCGCCTTCCGCACCGGTCTGCGGTAGTCGGGAAGTGCCACCGGCCGGGGCGTGGGACGTACGGAGGGGGACGGAGAGGGAGAGGGGGACGGAGGCGACGGAGGGGGCGCAGGTGCTTGCTCGGGTTCGGGCGGTTCGGGCGGTGCGGGTGGCGCGGGTGGCGCGGGTGGCGCGGGTGGCGCCGGCGGGGGAGGGGGCGGCGGTGGTGGAGGCGGCGATGGCGGCGGGGGTGGTGGCGGTGGCGGGGTGGGGTGGGGCTTCGGCCCGGCGTGGCAGCTGCCGTCACCACTGCTGGCGACCACCGAACTGCCCCCGTCGTCGCCGATCGAGGCGTACGCACAGTTGTCGGCCATTGCGGGCGCCGGGGCGGTCAACAGCCAGATGAGTGCGACGGCCGCGGAGAGCCGGCCTATGAGTGATCCGTACACGACGGGGAGCATGTTCCGGGCCGCACGGCGGCACGCCGCACACCCGCCGGATTCCCCTGATGGTGGGGACCTGAAGCACTGGGTGTTTGCGGCCGGGGAAAATTCTGCGGACGCATTGAACAAAAAGGACCCCGGCGGACCTGCCCATGCGCATGAGTGACACGATCTCGTATCGCAACTACCGTGCGCAGCAAGTGAGTTGACATGAACATCCGACGGGGACGCGTCGCTCGCGGTGGCTGCGGCACCCCTGTCGGCGCCGACGGTGGTGTGCGGTGACGGGTGGGGAGTCGAGCCGTCGGGGTACTGAACCGCGGCGGGGATTCACGTCCTTCCGATGCGACAGGACCACCGCGACTTCGCCGAGGTGGAATTGCGAAGGCGACCGCACGAAAGCCCAGGCTTCGGTGCTCGTCGGCAATGCCGCGGACGCGCCGGGCGGCAGTCGGCCGGCAGTGCCGGTCCGACGAGATCAACGGCGTTGCTGCCGGGGGTACATGGTGGGAGGTGTCCCTGAATGCCGGGCCGGCCGGTACGCCAAAGTGGTTCTATTGCGAACTTTCTCCGGGGGTCCCGACGCCCGAATGTCACAGGCAGCGACGGAACGGTTGCAGTTGCCACGGGTGTGACCAATAACGGACCGCTAATTTCCGTTTCCGCTCGCTCTCCTGGCGGCCGATCAGTAGCCTCTGGTCAACACTGACCATGAACATGGCCGGACCGCCGTGGCGACTTGTTGGAGACATCGATGGAGCGTCCCGCCTGGGCACCGCAAGGCATAGATATCTCGGTGCCGAGCGTGTCCCGAATGTATGACTTCTATCTGGGCGGCTCGCACAATTTCGAGGTGGACCGGGAAGCGGCCCGCAAGGCCATGGAGTTCATGCCGGGACTTCCCAAGATCATGCAGGCGAACCGGGCCTTTATGCGCCGGGCGGTGCGCTACGCACTCGGTGAGGGGATCTCCCAGTTCCTGGACATCGGCTCCGGGATACCGACCTTCGGCAATGTCCACGAGGTCGCGCAGGGGATCGACCCTGCGGCCCGGGTGGCGTACGTCGACCACGATCCGGTCGCCGTCGCACACAGCCAGGCCGTACTCAAGGGCAATTCCGGAGCGGTGATCGCCACCGCCGATCTGCGCCGCCCGCAGGAGATCAGGGACAATCCGGAGATCTCCAAACTCCTCGACCTCGACCGGCCGGTGGCGCTGCTGCTCGTCGCCGTACTCCACTTCATCGAGGACTCCGACGACCCGCACACGGCTGTCGCGGAACTGCGCGACATCCTGGCCCCCGGCAGCCTCATCGTCATCACCCACGCCTCGTACGAGGGCGTCCCGCTGACGAAGGAGGAAGCCGGCGGTGCGGTCGGGGTGTACAAGAACATCCGCAATCCGCTGGTCATGCGCTCGCGCGACGAGGTCAGCCGGTTCTTCGACGGATACGAGATGGTCGACCCGGGCCTTGTGCCGATGCCGAACTGGCGCCCCGACTCCCCGGTCGTGCAGGCCAACGAAGACCCATATGCCTTTTCGGGCTTCGCAGGAGTGGGACGCAAGGCGTGAGCATTCCCGCCCAGTCGTCCGGTGCGCCGGACGCGGAGCCCGACGGCCCCGAGGACCGGCTCCGGCGATTCGCCACGATCTGGAGCCGGGCCATCTTCCCGTCGACGGCCACTTCCTTGACCCGGCCGGAGTTCGAACAGCATCTGCTCCCGCTGGCCCGCACGCTCAGCGACACGCTCCACGCCCGCCCGTTCGACGCCGCATCGGCGACCGCGGTGGGTGGTGCGCTCGTCGCGGCCCACTGCACGGACCCGGACGCGCTCAGTTCCACGCTCGGCGTCGTCGACTCCTACCTCGTCCTGTACTGCGGAAGCAACGGACCGGTGGCACTGGCGACCGAGGACAGCCGGTCCCGCTGTGCCCGGATCCAGCACGCCGTCGCGGGCGGCTTCTCCCAGGCGCTGCGTGAACGGACCCTCGCCGAGCAGGAGGCCATCGCCCGCTCGGCGCTCTCCGCGCGCTCGGACGCCGAACAGGCGCTGCACGCCACCGAGGCGCGGTTCAGGGCCGTCTTCAAGGACGCCGCCATCGGCATCGGGATCGCCGACCTCGACGGCAACGTGCTGGAGGTCAACGACACGCTCACCCGGATGTTCGGCGGGCTCGACCACCACGTGCGCAGCCACCGCGTCAACGAGTGGGTCCACCCCGAGGACTCCCCGAAGGTCTGGACGTACTACAACCAGCTGGTCAGCGGCGAGCGCGAGCACTACCGGGTCGAGAAGGCGTTCTACCGCAACGACGGCACCGTCCTGTGGACCAACCTGACGGTGTCCCTGCTGCGCGACGCCGAGGGCCGGCCGGAGTACCAGCTGGCGTTGTTGGAGGACACCACCGAGCGCAGGCTGCTGAATCTGCGTCTGCGGTACGAGGCCACACACGACGCGCTCACCGGCCTGCCGAACCGGACGCTTTTTTTCGAGCGTCTCGAGAAAGCGCTCTCGGCCAGTGACGGCAATCGTTTCGGCCTCTGCTACCTGGACCTGGACGGCTTCAAGGCGATCAACGACAGCCTGGGCCACGCCTCGGGCGACCGGCTGCTCGTCGAGGTCGCGGACCGGCTGCAGAGCTGTGCGACCGCGCCGGGCGAGATGGTGGCGCGGCTCGGCGGCGACGAGTTCGTGGCCCTGACGACCGGTCCCGACACGGCCTCCGAGGTCGACGAGCTCGCCTGCAGGATCCTGGGGGCGCTCGCCACACCGATCCGCCTCGACGGGCGTGAGCTGACCGTCCGGGGGTCCATCGGAATCGTCGAGGGCCCGGCCGGCGAACGCAGCGCCGCCGAAGTGCTGCGCAGCGCCGACATCACCATGTACCGGGCCAAGTCCGCGGGCGGCAACCGCTTCGAGCTGGCCGACGCGGAGGCGGACGCCCGTGCCATCACCCGGCACGGGCTGACCACGGCGCTGCCGGCCGCGCTGGACCGCGGCGAGTTCTTCATCGAGTACCAGCCGCTGGTGCACCTCGGGGACGGTTCGGTGCACGGGGCGGAGGCGCTCGTACGCTGGTGCCACCCGCAGCACGGCGTACTGGGCCCCGACCGGTTCATCGCGCTCGCCGAGCACACCGGGCTGATCGTCCCGCTCGGCCGCTGGGTGCTGGAGGAATCGGTACGGCAGGCCAACTTCTGGCAGGAGCGGCACACCGACGGCGGCCCCCTGCGGATCAACGTCAACCTCTCGCCGGCCCAGCTGCACCACCCGCGCCTGGTCAGCGAGACCGTCGACGTCCTGGAGCGGTCCGGCCTGGAGCCCGCGGCGCTGTGTCTCGAGGTCACCGAGTCGGCGCTCATCGGCGCCGACGACGACCTGCTGAAGCCGCTGCGCCAACTGGCCGACATGGGCATCGGCATAGCGCTCGACGACTTCGGCACCGGGTACTCGAACCTGGCGAACCTGCGGCGGCTGCCGGTGAGTGTGCTCAAGCTGGACCGCTCCTTCACCCAGGGGATGCAGCACCATCCGGCCGATCCGGTGGACCTGAAGATCGTCGAGGGGATCGTGTCGCTCGCGCACAGCCTGGGCCTGGCGGTGACGGTCGAGGGCGTGGAGACGGGCGCCCAGGCCGAGCAGCTGCGGGAGCTCGGCTGTGACACGGCCCAGGGCTGGTACTACGCGCGTCCCGGAGCCCCTGACCGGATCCACTCGCTGCTGCTGGCCGACGCCGTGTGAGGCGGGGGACGCGTTGCCCTCACGCCGGTCCGGCGCCTGAGGGCAACGCGTCCGCCCGGCTCGCCAGCAGCACGCGCTGCAATTCGCGCGCCGCGCGCGGCGGCGCCACGTCGCTGCGGTGCGCGAGCGCGATCGTGCGGCGCAGCCCCGGCTTCGCCAGCGGCGTCGTCCGCAGGTCGTGGCCCGCCCGGGTCGCCACCATGCTCGGGACGACGGCGATGCCGAGACCGGCCCGTACGAAACCGAGCACCGCGTCCATCTCGCCGCCCTCCACGGTGAACGACGGCTCGAAGCCCTCGGCCCGGCAGGCGGCCACCGTCAGCTCCCGCAGGTCGTAGCCGTGCCGGAACATCACCAGCGGTTCGCCCTGCAGATCCGCGATCCGGACGCTCCCGCCCCGGCCGGGACGCGGGCCGTCCGCCGACGAGACCACCACCAGATCCTCCTGGAGCAGCTCGACCGTGGTCAGGGCCGGCGAGGCCGCGGGGAGCGGCAGCACCACCAGGGCCAGATCGAGGGCGCCGCGCGCCAGCTCCCGTACCAGGTCGTGCGAACCGCCCTCCTCCAGCAGCAGCTGGATGCCCGGGTGCAGATCGTGGAAGGCGCGCAGTACGTCGGGCAGCAGCCCCGTGCACACGCTGGGCGTCGCCCCGAGCCGGACCCGGCCGCGGCGCAGCTGGGCCAGCTCCTGGACCTCGTGCCGGGCGGTGTCCGCGTCGGCCAGGATGCGCCGGGCCAGCGGCAGCAGTGCCTCGCCCGCGTCCGTCAGCGTGATGTTCCCGCGGGCCCGGCTGAACAGTTCGGCCCCGAGCTCGTTCTCCAGGGCCCTGATCTGCTGCGAGAGGGAGGGCTGCGACACATGTACGTCCTCCGCGGCACGGGTGAAGTGCCGGGCCTCGGCGACGGCGACGAAGTACATGAGCTGCTGGAACTGCATACACCCACCATAGCTCGAACGATAGTCAGTGCCTATGGATATCAGCTGCTCCATGTCTTGGACTGATCAGGGTCTTCGGCCCTAGCGTCGTGTCCATGGCATTGGCAACACGGACGGACCGACGGCCGTCCATGACGCGTACGCTCTGGGACTCGTCCGTCGGCAAGAAGACGATCATGGCCGTGAGCGGCCTGATCATGCTCCTCTACTTGGTCGTCCACATGGTCGGCAACCTGAAGATCTTCTTCGGTTCGGACGAGTTCAACGGCTACGCGCACTGGCTGCGCGTGATGGGCGAGCCGTTCCTCCACCACGAGTGGGCGCTGTGGATCGTCCGGCTGGTGCTCGTCGCCGCCGTGGTGCTGCACGCCGTCTCCGCGTACCAGCTCAGCCGTCGCGACCTCCGGGCCCGGCCCAGCAAGTACGTGCACAAGAAGCCGCGCGCCAGCTATGCCACGAACACGATGCGCTACGGCGGCATCATCCTCGCGTTGTTCATCGTCTGGCACATCCTGGACCTGACCACCGGCACCGTGCATTCCGGCGGCTTCCAGTCCGGACACCCGTACCAGAACGTCATCGACACCTTCTCCACCTGGTACGGCAACGTCATCTACATCGTCGCCATGCTCGCCATGGGGCTGCACGTGCAGCACGGGTTCTGGAGCGCGGCGCAGACCCTCGGCGCGGGCCGCGCGACCCGCGAGCGCGCACTGAAGACCATCGCCAACGCGCTCGCACTGGTGCTGACGCTGGGCTTCGTCTCCGTACCCGTCGCCGTCATGACCGGAGTGGTGAGCTGACATGAACGACTACACGGACTACGCGACCGGCGAGCCCCTCGCCGACACCCGCGCCCCCGGCGGCCCCGTCGCCGAACGCTGGGACACCCGCCGCTTCGAGGCGAAACTGGTCAACCCGGCCAACCGCCGCAAGCACACCGTCATCGTCGTCGGCACCGGCCTGGCCGGCGGCTCCGCCGGTGCCACGCTGGCCGAACAGGGTTACCACGTCGTCCAGTTCTGCTTCCAGGACTCGCCCCGCCGGGCCCACTCGGTGGCCGCCCAGGGCGGCATCAACGCGGCGAAGAACTACCGCAACGACGGCGACTCGGTCCACCGGCTCTTCTACGACACCGTCAAGGGCGGCGACTTCCGCGCCCGCGAGTCCAACGTGCACCGGCTCGCCCAGATCTCCGTCGAGATCATCGACCAGTGCGTGGCCCAGGGCGTCCCCTTCGCCCGCGAGTACGGCGGCCTCCTCGACAACCGCTCCTTCGGCGGCGTCCAGGTCTCCCGCACCTTCTATGCCCGCGGCCAGACGGGGCAGCAGCTGCTCCTCGGCGCCTACCAGGCCCTGTCCCGGCAGATCGCCGCGGGCAACGTCGAACTGCACCCCCGTACCGAGATGCTCGACCTGATCGTCGTCGACGGCAAGGCCCGCGGCATCATCGCCCGCGACCTGGTCACCGGGAAGATCGACACGTACTTCGCCGACGCGGTCGTGCTGGCCAGCGGCGGCTACGGCAACGTCTTCTACCTGTCGACCAACGCCATGAACTCCAACGCCACCGCCATCTGGCGCGCCCACCGGCGCGGCGCGTACTTCGCCAACCCGTGCTTCACCCAGATCCACCCCACCTGCATCCCGCGCACCGGCGAGCACCAGTCCAAGCTGACGCTGATGAGCGAGTCGCTGCGCAACGACGGACGCATCTGGGTACCGAAGGCCAAGGGCGACACCCGCCCCGCCAACGAGATCCCCGAGGACGAGCGCGACTACTACCTGGAGCGCGTCTATCCCGCCTTCGGGAACCTCGTGCCCCGCGACATCGCCTCCCGCGCCGCGAAGAACGTCTGCGACGAGGGCCGCGGAGTCGGTCCCGGCGGGCAGGGCGTCTACCTGGACTTCGCCGAGGCCGTCCAGCGGATGGGCCGGGCGAAGGTCGAGGAGAAGTACGGGAACCTCTTCGACATGTACGCGCAGATCACCGCGGAGAACCCGTACGAGACACCGATGCGGATCTACCCCGCCGTGCACTACACGATGGGCGGGCTCTGGGTCGACTACGACCTCCAGACCACGATCCCCGGCCTGTTCGCGATCGGTGAGGCCAACTTCTCCGACCACGGGGCCAACCGGCTCGGCGCCTCCGCGCTGATGCAGGGGCTCGCCGACGGCTACTTCGTCCTGCCGTCGACCATCAACGACTACCTGGCCCGCAACCCGCACCACGAAGCGGTCGACGCCTCGCACCCCGAGGTGGAGGAGGCCGTCGCCGACACCGAGGACCGGCTCAGTCTGCTGCTGGCGGTCGACGGTGACCGGACCCCCGACTCCTTCCACCGGGAGATCGGTGAACTCATGTGGGAGTACTGCGGCATGGCCCGCACCGAGGAGGGGCTGCGCAAGGCGCTCGCCCGGCTCCCGGAGATCCGCGAGGAGTTCTGGCGCCGCATCAAGGTCCCCGGCACCGGCGAGGAGTTCAACCAGTCGCTGGAGAAGGCCAACCGCATCGTCGACTACCTGGAGCTCGCCGAGCTGATGTGCCTCGACGCACTGCACCGGGCGGAGTCCTGCGGGGGCCACTTCCGCGCGGAGTCGCAGACCCCGGACGGCGAGGCCGCCCGGCGCGACGAGGAATTCTCCTATGCCGCGGCCTGGGAGTTCACCACCACCGGGGACGCTCCCGTCCTGCACAAGGAAGACCTCGTCTTCGAGTACGTCCACCCCACTCAGCGGAGCTACGCATGAAGCTCACCCTGCGCGTCTGGCGCCAGAAGAACGCCGACGCCCCCGGCGCCATGTCCACCTACCGGGTGGAGGGCATCTCGCAGGACATGTCGTTCCTGGAGATGCTCGACACCCTCAACGAGGAACTCATCCTCGCCGGCGACGACCCCGTCGCCTTCGACCACGACTGCCGCGAGGGTATCTGCGGCGCGTGCAGCCTGGTGATCAACGGGGACGCCCACGGCCCGGAGCGCACCACCACGTGCCAACTCCACATGCGGTCCTTCGAGGACGGCGACACCATCGACATCGAGCCCTGGCGGGCCTCGGCCTTCCCGGTCGTCAAGGACCTGGTCGTGGACCGCTCCGCGTTCGACCGGATCATCCAGGCCGGCGGCTACATCTCCGCCCCGACCGGTACGGCGCCGGACGCGCACGCCACGCCCGTCCCCAAGCCCGATGCCGACTTCGCCTTCGAGCACGCCGAGTGCATCGGCTGCGGTGCCTGCGTGGCGGCCTGCCCCAACGGCTCGGCGATGCTGTTCACCTCGGCGAAGGTCAACCACCTGAACGTCCTGCCGCAGGGCGCCCCGGAGCGCGAGACCAGGGTCCTGGACATGGTGGGGCAGATGGACAGCGAGGGCTTCGGCGGCTGCACCCTCACGGGGGAGTGCGCCACGGCCTGTCCGAAGGGCATCCCGCTGCCGTCGATCTCCGCGATGAACAAGGAGTGGCTGCGGGCGACCCGCAAGGTCCACCGCTGAGCCGGCCGGGCCCCGGCTCCGGAGGCCGCCCGCCTCCGGAGCCGGGGCCCAGCCGTCCCGTGGGTCAGGAGGTCACGGAGAGGTCGTCACCGTAGACGGTGCCCTGCCCGTACCAGCCGTGCAGATAGACCGTCACCGCACCGCTCGAACCGGTGGTGAAGGCCACCGACTGCTTGGCGTAACCGCTCGACGAACCCCAGGTGTTGGCCGTCGCGCCGCCCTTCACGCCGAGGTAGCCGTAGTTGCCCTGCACCCAACCGCTCAGCGTGTACTTGGTGTTGGGGGACAGGGCGAGCGTCTGCGTGCACTCGCCGGTCTGCGAGGCGGTGGCCGCCGCCGCGAGCGCGTGCGTACCGCCGTGCACCGGGGTGGAGACGACCGAGCCGCCGGACTCACAGGTCCAGGGGCCGAGCGAACCCGTCTCGAAGTCGCCGTTCACCAGCGATCCAGTGCCGCCTCCCGGTCCGGAGACCGTCAGGGTGAAGGTCGCCGCGTGGCTGAGCGTGCCCGCCGCACCGGTCACATTGACCTTGTACGTGCCGGGCGCCGCCGAGGCCGAGGCGGTGACGGTCAGCTTCGACGTCCCGCCCGCGGTGACCGACGTCGGGCTGAGCGCGGCCGTCACTCCGGCCGGTGCCCCGCTCGTCGTCAGCGCGACGGTCTTGGCACTGCCGGAGGTGACCGCGGTGCTCACGGTCGCCGTGGCCGACCCGCCGGGAGCGACCGTCGCCGAACCGGGTGCGACGGCCACCGAGTAGTCGTCCGTCACCGGGCCCGTGCCGCCACCGGTGGTGAAGGGCGCGAACGTGTGGCTGAAGTACCAGGTGTCCTGCGCGATCCCGGAGCAGGTGTCACTGCCCCCGGTGCCGGGGCAGCCGCCGTTGTCACGCTGCAGCGCCCAGAACGACAGGGTGCTGACGCCCTTGGAGACGGCCCAGTTGTAGACCGCCGTGGCGTCGGCCGTGGTGAACGTCTCGGCCGGGCCGTAGTCGTCGATGCCGGGCATCTCGATGATGCCGGTCATGCCCCACAGCTGCGCGTCGGTCTTCGACGGGTACAGATCGGCCAACTGGCCCTTGAGACCGGTGATCGAGGTCTGGGTGTCCTGCGCCATGTTGTGCGAGGCGCCGTCGTAGTAGTCGAACGTCATGAGGTTCACGACATCGACCTTGGCGCCGTTGGACACCGCGTTCTCCAGCACCGCGAGCCCGCTCTCGGCGAGACCGCTCGTGGTGGTGGGCAGGGTGTAGGAGATCTGCACCGAACGGCCGTTGGCGGCGGCCCAGTCCTGCACCTTCTTGATCGCCTTGTTGCGGCGGTCGACCCCGGCGCTGTTCTCCAGCGAGTTGTCCTCGATGTCCATGTCGAGGCGCGACACGTCGTAGGTCGTGATGACCTTCTCGTACGCCGCGGCGATGGAGTCGACGCTCGTGCAGCTGTCGGCGATCTCGGTGCCGCCGTTGTCGGCGGCGTACCCGCCGAACGACGGGATGACATCGCCGCCGCGCGACCGGATGGTCGTGAAGTCGGCGCCGTACTCGGACTGGGCGATGGGCGTGCTCGAATCGCCGTTCCAGTACGGCGTGCAGGAACCGCGGGCCTCGGTCTGCACGAAGGCCATGGTCAGGTACTTGGCACCGGACGCCTGCGAGAGGGCGGCCGGACTGTCTCCGTTGTACGCCTCGAAGTACGGGGCGAAGACATGGGCGGGCAGGGGAGTGGCGGCGGTCGCGGCGGCCTGTGCGCCGGCGCCTGATCCGAGGACCAGACCGGCGGACGCGACGGCTGTGGCCAGCGCGCTCAGGACGGCGGCGACTGTTCTTGGACGTCTCATGGGGTAGCTCCCAGCGGAGTGAGACAACGGGCGGATCGCACGGCTCTGCCGCACCCGGTGAGGGGCGCGGCCCGTTCCTGTGAATCCCGGCCGGGAGGTCACGTACCACACGGCAGGTACGGCCGTGAGGCATGCCCATAATTGGTCTGGACCAGCTAACTGTCAACGTTCTTTACTGTTTCATTTCTCTTTGCTTGCCCGAACCGGCAACCTGCAGGGCAAATAGGGGAGTTGGGGAGAAAAGAACGGTCAGGCGAGGTGAAGCGATGTCCGGAGGTAAGCCGCCGTCCGGCTCTCCACCGCCCGAGCCACCTCCGCGGGCGTCCCCGTCGCCACGATCCGGCCGCCCCGGTCGCCGCCGCCGGGACCGAGGTCGATCACCCAGTCGGCTCCCGCGACCACGGCCATGTCGTGCTCGACGACCACCACGGTGCTGCCCGCGTCGACCAGCCCGTGCAACTGCCGCATCAGCACCTCGACATCGGCCGGATGCAGCCCGGTCGTCGGCTCGTCGAGCAGATAGAGGGTGTGGCCCCGGCGGGCTCGTTGCAGCTCCGCGGCCAGCTTGATCCGCTGCGCCTCGCCGCCGGACAGCTCCGTCGCCGGCTGCCCGAGCCGCAGATAGCCGAGCCCCACGTCGAGCAGGGTCCGCAGGCTGCGTTCGGCGGCGGGTGTGCCGGCGAAGAAACCGGCCGCCGACTCCACCGTGAGATCCAGCACCTGGGCGATGTTCAGCCCGCGCAGGGTGACTTCGAGGGTCTGCGGGTTGTACCGCGCGCCGTGGCAGTCCGGGCAGGGCGCGTACGTACTGGGCAGGAACAGCAGTTCCACGGAGACGAACCCCTCACCCTGGCAGGTCTCGCACCGCCCGCCCGCCACGTTGAAGGAGAACCGCCCGGCCCGGTAGCCGCGCTCGACCGCCGTACCGGTGGCGGCGAACAGCTTGCGCACGACGTCGAAGAGACCGGTGTACGTGGCCAGGTTGGAACGGGGGGTACGTCCGATGGGCCTCTGGTCGACCTGGACGAGGCGGTCCACCGCCTCCAGCCCCTCGGCCGAGGCCCATCCGGCCGCGGGCCGCTCCCGGTGCCGTTCCCGGGACGGCTCCTGGGCCTGCTCCGCCTCGGCCGGGGCCCGCCGGTCGGCCAGGACATCCGCCAGCACCTGCCCCACCAGCGTCGACTTGCCCGAGCCCGAGACTCCCGTGACGGCGGTGAACACCCCGAGCGGGAAGGCGGCGTCGACGCCGCGCACGTTGTGCCGCTCCACACCGTGCAGCCGCAGCCACCCGGAAGGCGTGCGCACCTCGCGCGCCGGAACGGGCGCGTCGTCGAAGAGGAAGCGCCGCGTCGCCGACTCCTCGACGTCGGCGAGCCCGGCCGGCGGACCGCTGTGCAGCACCCGCCCGCCGTGCTCACCGGCCAGTGGCCCCACGTCGACCAGCCAGTCGGCCCGCCGCACCACATCCATCTGGTGCTCCACGACGAAGACCGTGTTCCCGGCCTCCTTCAGCCGGCCCAGTACCGCGAGCAGCGACTCGGTGTCCGCCGGGTGCAGACCGGCGGACGGCTCGTCCAGGACGTAGACGACACCGAAGAGCCCTGATCGCAACTGCGTGGCCAGCCGCAGCCGTTGCAGCTCGCCGGAGGAGAGCGTCGGAGCCGTCCGGTCCAGGCTGAGGTAGCCGAGGCCCAGTTCGGTGACCGGCTCGATCCGGGCCAGCAGATCGGCCGTCAGGACCCGGGCGGTGTCGCCGCCGTCGGCCGCCGACAGCACCTCCGCGAGCCCGGTCAGCGGGAGCCCCGCCAGCTCCGCGATCGTACGGCCGGCGAAGGTGACGGCCATGGCCTCGGGACGCAGCCGGCCGCCGTCGCAGACCGGACACGGCTCACTGGTCAGAAAACGCTCGGCCTTCGCCCGCAGGGCCCGGCTCCTGGAGTCGGCGAACGTATGCATCACATAGCGACGCGCGCTCATGTACGTACCCTGGTAAGGGCGTTGGATCCGGCCCGCGTCGCGCACGGGATGGACGGTCACCACCGGCTGTTCGTCGGTGAACAGGATCCACTCCCGGTCGGCCGGGGACAGCTCACGCCACGGCCGGTCGACATCGTGGCCGAGCGCGTCCAGCACGTCCCGCAGGTTCTTGCCCTGCCACGCCCCGGGCCAGGCGGCGATCGCGCCCTCCCTGATCGACAGCGAGGGATCGGGTACGAGCAGTTCCTCGCTGGTGCGGTGGACCCGGCCCAGACCGTGGCACCGCGGACAGGCCCCCGCGGCGGTGTTCGGTGAGAACGCGTCGGAGTCCAGGCGCTCCGCGCCCGCCGGATACGTCCCGGCCCGGGAGAAGAGCATCCGCAGCGAGTTGGACAGTGTGGTCACCGTCCCCACGGACGACCGCGCGCCGGGCGCCGACCTGCGCTGCTCCAGCGAGACGGCCGGCGGCAGCCCGGTGATCTCGTCCACCGCGGGTGCGCCGACCTGGTGGATGAGCCGCCGGGCGTACGGGGCGACGGACTCGAAGTAGCGGCGCTGGGCCTCCGCGTAGATCGTCCCGAAGGCCAGCGAGGACTTTCCGGAGCCGGAGACACCGGTGAAGACGGTGAGGGTGTCGCGCGGGATGTCGACCCGGACGTCCTGGAGATTGTGCTCGCGGGCGCCGCGGACCCTGACGTACGGATCGTGGGGGGTGGGCATGGGGGCGGGGCTCCATACGGTTCGGGACGGGCGTGCGGGCCGACGGGCAGGCTGGCGGGGCGGTTGGGACAAACAGTCCGATTCTAGGTGTCGGCGCGCCGCCGGGCCCTCCGAGGCCGATCGGCTCAACGGTCCGATCGGGTCAAGGGTCCGTGCCGGTTCGCCGCCGACCCCGCCGCCTTGGTTTGCTGGGCCCATGAGAGACCACACCCGGCCTTGGGCCGTATTCGACCTGGACGGCACGCTCGCGGACACCGCCCACCGTCAGCACTTCCTGGAGGGGGCGCGGCGCGACTGGGCCGGCTTCTTCTCCGCCGCCGTGGACGATCCCCCGCTCGCCGAGGGCGTACGGCTGGCACTGAGCAGCGCCGGGGAATGCGAGGTCACCTATCTCACCGGCCGGCCCGAACGCTGCCGCAAGGACACCGTGGCCTGGCTGGCCCGGCACGGCCTGCCGGAGGGGCGCCTGTGGATGCGGCGCAACGACGACCGCCGGCCGGCCCGCCGGACGAAACTGGAGATTCTTGAGCGGCTGGGCCGGGAGCGTGAGGTGCGGATGCTGGTCGACGACGACGAGCTGGTCTGCGACGCGGCGGAGCTGGCCGGGTTCACCGTGGTGCGCGCCCGCTGGACGCAGGTGTCGCCCGCGCTGAGGGACGCGCAGCAGCGCGAAGGGCGTACCTGACACCCGGCCGGGCCCCGTGGTCCTTGTCGTCGGCCCTTGCCGTCAGTCCTTGTCGTCGAGCCGGAAGCCGACCTTCAGGCCGACCTGATAGTGCTCGATCTGGCCATCCTTGAGCTGGCCACGCACCTGCGTGATCTCGAACCAGTCGAGATTGTGCAACGTTTCCGAAGCCCTTGCGACCCCGTTGCGGATTGCCGCGTCGATGCCCTCATGGGAGGTTCCTACGATCTCCGTGACGCGATACGTATGGTTTGACATCTTATGTCTCCTCTCGCCTCTACCAAGGTGCCCCACCTTGGCGGGGTTCGCGAGAGTTCGCGGGGCGGTCGTCCGTCCGGAACCGCCCTTGACCAATGTATTGGTCCATACCAAAATCCAGCCACGCCCGTGCGAGCGCAGCCCGCAGTCCCCCACACCGGGTCCTGATTTTGTCGTGCCGTTTCGCAGAAGGTGACCCCGTGAAGAACCGCATGCTCGTAGGAGCTGTTGCCCTGATATCCGTTGCCGCGCTGGGTGGGTGCGGTGTGATCCCGGGTTCGGGTGGCTCGGGCAGCAAGAAAGTCACGATCTGGCTGATGAAGGACAGCGTTACGCCCGGCTTCCTGGACCGCTTCAAGAAGTCGTACGAAGAGGCGCACTCGTCGGTCGAACTGGAGTTCAAGATTCAGAGCTGGAGTGGCATCGGGCCGAAGGTCATCGACGCCCTCGGCGGCAAGGACACCCCCGATGTCATCGAGGTCGGCAACACCCAGGTCGCCCAGTACGCGGAGAGCGGCGGCCTGCGCGATCTCACCCTGGAATCGATGCGTGACCTCGGCAGCGAGGACTGGCTGCCCGGTCTCGCCGAGCCGGGCAGCATCGGCGGCGTCCAGTACGGAATCCCCTGGTACGCGGCCAACCGTGTGGTGATCTACAACAAGGACCTCTTCAAGGAGGCGGGCATCACCTCTCCGCCGAAGACGCGCGCGCAGTGGCTCGCGGACAGCGAGAAGCTGAACCACGACGGCAATCAGGGCATGTATCTTCCGGGCCAGAACTGGTACGTACTCGCCGGGTTCATCTGGGACGAGGGCGGTGAACTCGCGAACGAGAAGGGCGGCGACTGGCAGGGCGCCCTCAACAGCGCGGCGGCTCTCAAGGGCATGGAGTTCTACCAGGAACTCCAGGCGCTCGGTGACGGGCCCAAGGACGCGGACGAGGAAAAGCCCTCACAGGGCAATGTGTTCGCCCAGGGGAATGTCGCACAGATCATTTCCACCCCCAGCACCGCGACGCTGATCGAGAAGACGAATCCCGAACTCAAGGGAAAACTCGGCTACTTCCCGATCCCGGGCAAGACCTCGAAGACTCCCGGTTCCGTATTCACCGGCGGATCCGATCTGATCGTTCCCGAGAAGGCGCACCAGCGGACCACCGGCATCGACGTGATCAAGGAACTCGCCGGCGCCAAGTGGCAGGAGGAGCTGGCCAAGACCATGAGCTACGTGCCCAACAAGACCACCCTGGCCCATGTCATCGAGGGCGAGGAGAGCACCGCCGCGATGGCCGAGGGAGCCGCCCAGGGCCACGCCACCCCCAACTCGGCGCAGTGGGCGGCGGTTGAGGCCGACAACCCGATCAAGCTCTACATGACGGCCGTCCTGCAGGGCGGCGACCCGGCGAAGGAGGCGAAGACCGCCTCGGAGAAGATCACGGCGGCGCTCACGGGCAGCTGACCGCGCGGTCGGCCGCCGGGCGACGGCACGGCGCGCACCGTGGGATTCAGCCGTCGCACATCCCGGCTCTCCATGGCGGTCACGTCGAATCCAGCCGGTCACGGAAGAAGTTAAGGAGCCGGGCCGCCGCAGCAGTGCGGCGGCCCGGCAGCCGCCCTTGCCGACCCGTCCCCGGAGACCGTCATGCATGCGCTGCCCACCACTTCCCCCGCCCCCTCCGCCGTCCCTCTCGCCGCCGTCCCGCCCCTCCCGGCGCGGCAGACGGCACGGTCCACCGCCCCGCCGCGCTACCGGGTCTCCCTCGCCGCGGACCAGGCGGAGGTGCGCGCCGCCCAGCGCCTGCGCCACCAGGTCTTCGCCGCCGAGTTCGGCGCCCGGCTGGAGGGCCCGGAACCGGGGCTGGACAGCGACGCGTTCGACGCGTACTGCGACCACCTCCTGGTCCGGGAGGCGGCCACCGGCGACGTCGTCGCCACCTACCGACTCCTGCCGCCCGAGCGGGCCCGGATCGCCGGACGCCTCTACGCGGAGGGCGAGTTCGACCTCGCCCGGCTCGCCCCGATCCGCGACGACCTGGTCGAGGTCGGCCGCTCCTGCGTCCACCCGGCCCACCGCGACGGCGCGGTCATCGCCCTGATCTGGGCCGGCCTGGCCCGCTACATGGAACGCAGCGGACACAACTGGCTGGCCGGCTGCTGCTCGATACCCCTCTCCGACGGCGGCGCGGCGGCAGCCCGCGCCTGGGAGACCGTACGGAACAAGCACCTCGCGCCCGAGGACTACTGGGTCTCCCCGCACCGCCTCTGGCAGGCCCCGGCCGCGCTCCCGGGCGGCCCCGGCGGACTCTCCGCGCTCCCGCCCCTGCTGCGCGGCTACCTGCGCCTCGGCGCCCGGATCTGCGGGGCGCCCGCCCACGACCCCGAATTCAACGTCGCCGATCTGTACGTCCTGCTGTCGCTGCGCGGCACCGACCCGCGCTATCTGCGCCACTTCCTCTCGCTCGCCCCGCAGCAGTGAGCCACTGGCTGCCCGCCTCCCCCTGCACCCCGGCCGGCTGCGCCGGTCACGGGGGCCCGTCCCGGCATCCGGTCCCGGCGGCGGCCCTGCTGCTGGCCGGATGCGCCCTGACCCTCGCCGGGGCGCTGTGCGCCCCGCTCGTGCTGCCACTGCTCGGCAGGGGCCCGCGGGAGCGGCTGATCCGGTGCTGGGCGTACGGGGTGGTGCGGGCGTTCGGGGTGCGGGTCCGCGTCATCGGCCCGCCGGCCGCCCGCAGCGGGCGTCCGGCCGTGCGGGGTGCGCCCGGCCGTTCCCGGGCCGTGTACGGGGGCGGCCGGGGCGTGCTCGTCGTCGCGAACCATGTCTCGTGGCTGGACATCCCGCTGGTCGCGTCCGTGTGCCCCGGCCGGATGCTGGCCAAGGGGGACATCCGGCACTGGCCGCTGCTCGGCCCGCTGGCGGCGCTCGGCGGCACCCTGTTCGTCGAGCGCGAGCGGCTGCGCGCGCTGCCCGCCACCGTGCGCGCCGTCGCCTCGGCGCTGCGGGGCGGGTCACGGGTCGTCGTCTTCCCGGAGGGCAGCACGTGGTGCGGCCGCGGGCCGGGCGGCCGGTTCCGGCCCGCCGCGTTCCAGGCCGCGATCGATGCCGGGGCCGCGGTCCAGCCGCTGCGCATCCGCTACCGCGCCGGACCGCCGGAGGACCGTGCCCCGGCGGGCGCCGCCGCGTTCGTCGGCGACGACCCGCTGACCGCCTCGCTGTGGCGGGTGGTGACGGCGGCCGGCCTGACCGCCGAGATCCGCGTGCTGCCGCAGATCCCGGCGGACAGCCGTACCGGCCGCCGCGCGCTGGCCCGGCTCGCTCAGTCCACCGTGGCGAGCGACAGCGCGAACCTGCCCGCCGCATCGGTCCACCACTGAGCCAGCCGCAGTCCGGCCCGGCCGAGTTCGTCCCGTACGCCCTCCTCGCGGAACTTCGCCGACACCTCGGTCCGCAGCTCCTCACCCGCCTCGAACGGCACCACCAGATCCAGTTCCGGAATCTTCACGGTGAGATCCCGCCGGGCCCGCAGCCGCATCTCGATCCACTCCCGCGCGGGATTCCACCGGGCCACGTGCTCGAAGTCGGCGGGCTCGAAGTCCGCACCCAGCTCCCGGTCGACGACCGACAGCACGTTCCGGTTGAACGCCGCCGTCACCCCCGCGGCGTCGTCGTACGCCGCCACCAGCACCTCCTCGTCCTTCACCAGATCCGTGCCGAGCAGCAGGCTGTCACCGGGGGAGAGCAGCGACCGTACCGACGCCAGGAACGCGGCCCGCTCCTGCGGCAGCAGATTGCCGATGGTGCCGCCCAGGAACGCGACCAGCCGCGGCCCCGGCGTCTTTGGCAGCGACAGCGCGCCGGTGAAGTCGGCGATGAGCGCGTGCACGGACAGGCCGGGCCGCTCCTTCAGCAGCGCCTCTGCCGCCCCGCGCAGCGCGCTCTCGCTCACGTCGACCGGCACATAGGTGTGCAGCCGGGGCAGGGCGTCCAGCAGGTGCCGGGTCTTCTCCGAGGAGCCAGAGCCCAGTTCCACCAGGGTCCGGGCGCCTGACGCGGTGGCGATCGCGTCCGCCCGGTCGATCAGGATCTCCCGCTCGGCACGCGTCGGGTAGTACTCGGGCAGCCGGGTGATCTCCTCGAACAGCTCGCTGCCGCGGGCGTCGTAGAACCACTTGGGCGGCAGCGTCTTCGGCTGCCGGGTCAGGCCGTGCAGCACATCGGCGCGCAGTGCCGCGTCCGTCGCGTCCACCGGCAGGGTGCGGGTCAGCAGAAAGGGACTCACTCGGTGGGCTCCTTGAGCGGGGTCAGCAGAACATCGGAGTGGGTCGCCGTCAGCAGAGTGCGGTCGGGGACCTCGCGCCAGCGCGGATCGTCGTCGTAGGGCTCCGAGGCCACGGCCACGTGCCGGCCGGGCTCGGACAGGTGCCACAGGCTGTCGCCCCAGGCCGTTGCCACGATGGTGGAGCCGTCCGTGAGCAGCAGGTTGAGCCGGGAACCGGGCGCCGCCTCGGCGACCTCCAGCACGGTGTCGGACACGGCCTGCGGGAGCGCGTCGCCCGCCGCGAGCCGGTGCTGCACGAGGGCCCAGATCAGGGCCGAGTCGCAGCGGGCCGTGAGCCTCAGCAGTTCGGCCGCGGGCAGCGTCGCCGCGAGCGGCGCCATGGATCCGGGCCAGCCCTTCACCACCCCGTTGTGGCTGAAGAGCACCGCGCCCTCGGCGAACGGCGCGGCCGCGGCCTCGCCGTCCGGATCGAACTCCGTGGCATCGCGGACCGCGGCGAGCACGGCACGGCTGCGCACCACTCGGGCGAGATCGGCGAAGGTCCGGTCGCCCCAGACGGGTCCCGGCCGGCGGTAGCGTCCGGGGACCGGGTCCCCGTCCGCGTACCAGCCGACGCCGAAGCCGTCCGCGTTGACGGTCCCGTGCCGCTGCCGACGCGGCTCCCAGGACTGGCGAACCAGCGAGTGCGCGGGTTGCGTCAGCACCTCGCCCAGGGGCACCGGCGGCCCCAGGTAGGCGATGTGACGGCACATCAGGCGTCCCTCGCGGTGCGGAATCCCGAGAAGATCTGCCGCCGGACCGGCAGGTCCCAGT
The DNA here is from genome assembly GCF_044756945.1 of Streptomyces sp. NPDC091387. Lineage (NCBI taxonomy): Bacteria > Bacillati > Actinomycetota > Actinomycetes > Kitasatosporales > Streptomycetaceae > Streptomyces > Streptomyces sp. NPDC091387. The sequence continues at coordinate 99,161 of NZ_JBIVTZ010000018.1, forward strand.
TGCGGAACGTACCCCGGCAGGCCACCGCGTCCACCGCGAACGACCCACCGCGCAGCACCTTGTGCCCGGGGCCGAAGAACACCTCCGAGTACTCGCGGTACGGGAACGGCGCGAAGCCCGGGTAGGGCAGGAAGTCGCTCGACGTCCACTCCCACACATCGCCGATCAACTGCCCCGCGCCGGACGGCGACCGCCCGGCGGCGTACGCCCCGGCGGGGGCGGGCCGCAGATGGCGCTGGCCCAGGTTGGCGCGCTCCGGCGTCGGGTCCTCGTCGCCCCACGGATAGCGCCGGGAGCGACCTGCAGCCGGGTCGTGGCGGGCCGCCTTCTCCCACTCGGCCTCGGTGGGAAGCCTGCGTCCGGCCCAACGCGCGTACGCGTCCGCCTCGTACCAGCTGACATGCAGCACCGGCTCGTCCGCCTGCACCGGCTCGGTCACGCCGAAGCGGCGGCGCAGCCACTGGCCGGCGTCCCGGTGCCAGAACAGGGGAGCCGCCAGCTCGTGCTCACGGACCATCGCCCACCCCTCGGGAGCCCACCAGCGCTGCTCGGTATAGCCGCCGTCGTCGATGAACGCCCGGTACGCGCCGCAGGTGACCGGAGCCGTGTCGATGAGGAATCCGGGCACCTCGCGCCGGTGCGCGGGGCGTTCGTTGTCGAGCGCCCATGGCTCGGTCGAGGTGCCCATGGTGAACGGGCCGCCCGGGACCGGTACTTCGGCCGGGAGAGTGGCCGCGTCGGTGGCCCGGGGCGGCTCCGGGGCGCTGAGCACTGCGGGCCCGGATCGCAGCTGATGAGTGATCAGCATGGTCTCGTCGTGCTGCTGTTCGTGCTGCGCGATCATCCCGAAGGCGAATCCGGACCGCAGCAGCGGGCGGCCGCCGAGCGGTGCGGAGCCCAGCACGTCCAGGGCCCGGCCGCGTACCTCGGCGGCGTACGACCGGGCCTCGGCGGGGGCCAGCAGCGGCAGCGACGGGCGGCTGGCGCGGGGGTGCTCGAAGGCGTCGTACAGTCCGTCGATGTCCGGCCGCATCGCCTCCCGCCCGCCGACGTCGCGCAGCAGCCACAGCTCTTCCTGATTGCCGATGTGTGCGAGGTCCCAGACCAGCGGTGACATCAACGGTGAATGCTGGGCGGTGAGTTCGTGGTCGTCCACGCTGTCGGTGAGGAGCGTGGTGCGTTCACGCGCGGCGAGCAGCGCGGCGACAGCGCGCTCACGGAGCGCTTCGGCGTCCGGTGCGTCCGGGCTCCGCGTCGCGTCCGGTGAAGGTGCGGGGGAGTCGGTCATGAGGGGGTCCCCTTCGGGTCGTACCGGCCGTCCGCCCGGTCCGGTGCGAGCAGCGCCCGGAGATCGTCGGCGGGACATCGGCCGCGTGTGACGTAGCGGTCGTGGAAATCCGCCACCGCGTCCTGCACCGCCCGCGTCGCGCCCATCCGGGGCAGCGCCTCCAGGGCCAGCTCGAAGCACACGGCTGCCGCGGCCCCCAGTTCGGGATGGGTCAGTCCGTCACGGGCGGCGGCGAGCCAGAGCGGATTGCGCGGAGCGGCCAGCGGCCCCGCGGTCTCGGCCAGCGGCTTGACGGTGCGGTACACGGTCTCGGCGGCCTCCGGGTCGTCGAACAGGGCGGTGGTGACCGCGAGCGGCACCAGCCACCCGTCGTCACCGGACTGCGCGTCGATCATGCGCAGCTCCAGGTGTCCGCGCGGACGGGCCGGCGGGAACAGCGTGGTGACGTGGTACTCGAGATCGGCCAGGACGGGGCGCCGCGGCACCCCGGAGCGGATCCAGTCGCGGAGGCTGAGCCCCTCGGGCACGGGCCACGGACCCGCCTCGCCACGGATGCACATGACCGGCGTGTCGAGGACGTGCGAGGCCCAGGCGTCGCGGGGCGGCAGCTGACCGGCGGGGGCGAGCGTGCGATGCGGGTCGAGGGCGGCCCACAGGGACTGACGCGTCGACCGCCACGGCGTCGGCCTGCCCTGTTGGAAAGGCGAGTTGGCGAACGCCGCCACCAGCACCGCACCCAGCAGATGGGCCAGCTGCCAGCGCCGCCCGTAACCGAGCGGACCGGGCTCCTCCTCACCGGCGTCCAGGCAGACCTGGACGGACGCGGTCGTGCACATCATGGCGCGGCCGGCCGGTCCCCACCGGTCGAGCGAGGCCTCCATGGCGTCGTAGCGGGGTTCGCGCAGCAGTCTGCGCGGCGATTGCCAGGGATCGACGCCGAGTCCGACCGGAGCGAGATCCAGCCGGTCGAGCGCGGCACGTACGGCCACGAGGTCGTCGGCGGTGTCATTGACGCACGCCATGAGGGAATCGGCGGGGTGCGAGCTGAGCTCCAGCTGGCCGCCGGGTTCGAAGGTGACGGCTGCGTTCAGGGACAGTGCCCGGACGGCCGCCGCGGCCGCTTCGAGACGGTGGTGCGGGACGGGCGCGCGTGGATGGTCGCGGTCGTGCAGGAGCCATTCGAGCTCCACTCCCACGATGCGCGGCGGCCCCGTCTTGAAGCAGATGCCGCGCAGCAGATCCTCCGCCTCGCCCTCGTCGAGGGGCGGGCCGTGATCGGGCGGACCGTGGCCGCCGGGTGCGTCGGGTGACATGCCGGGCCTCCTTTCCGGTGCGTCCGTCCTACCCAAACCCCTGCCGGGACTTCACACAAGAGTGCCCCTGTGTGTCGGAAATTCGGTTGCGTCCGAGCCGCGGGGACGTCGATCATGCCCCGTATGCACCATAAGGGGGAGGGTCGGTGAGCGCCCGGCTGCGCGGCATCGCGCGAGAGACCGAGTCCATCGTCGAGGCGGGCTTCTACCGCACGCCGCAGGGGCGTGAGGTGAGCATCGAACGGGCACTGGCAGCCGCCCTCTCGGGCACCAGGCTGTACGGCCCCGAGCCGGTTCCGGTCGCGTCGCTGGACCGCGACCGCACCCCGGTCATCGAGGTGACCGGCGAGAGCAGCCTGCGGGCGGCCGCCCGGATGACGGGCGAACGGCCGGGCAAGGTCGCCGTCCTGAACTACGCCTCGGCCCGCAACCCCGGTGGCGGGTACCTCAACGGGGCCCAGGCGCAGGAGGAGGCCCTGTGCCGCGGCTCCGCGCTCTACGCCACCCTGCGGCGGGCTCCGGAGTACTACGCGCACCACCGCGCCGAACGCAGCGCCTTCTACACCGACCGGGTCATTCACTCACCGGGCGTGCCGGTCTTCCGCGACGATCGCGGCCGACTGCTCGACACCCCGTACACGGCCGGATTCCTCACCTCGCCCGCCCCCAACGCCGGGGTGATCCGCCGCACCGCCCCCGGCTCCGCGCACCTCGTCGCCGCCGCGCTCGCCTCGCGCGCCGAACGGGTGCTGGAGGTCGCTGCGGTGCGCGGATACCGCAGGCTGGTGCTGGGCGCCTGGGGCTGCGGTGTGTTCCAGAACGATCCGGTGGAGGTGGCGGGCGTGTTCCGCACGCTGCTCACCGACGGCGGCCGGTTCGCGGGCCACTTCGAGCAGCTCGCCTTCGGCATTCTCGACCGCGACGGCGATTCGCCCACGAGGGCCGCATTCGATCGCGCGTTCGGGAAAGCGGCTCAACCCTCACCCTGAGGTTGAGCCATAGGCTTCGGCGTCAGCCGCCCCGGCCGGCCTGGGCCGTTGGGGGCGGCCTGAGCGGCCCGGCACGGTCGCACGGGGGCACCCATGGACGCGACGGGCCGCGGAAGGCCGTCACTTCCAGCCGTAGAGCTCCCGCAGCCGATCGGCGACCAGGCCGAACCTGTCCCGGTCCAGGGCACACGCCTCACGCCGCATCCCGTCCTCGTGCACCCGCAGCACCCGGTCCAGATCGACCCAGGACGGGCGCCCCGAGCTGTCCCAGGGCCCGGCGCCCAGCGCCACCCACTCGCGGTCCTGGTCGTGCTGCTTGCTGGAGAGCTGTACGGCGAGCAGGGTGCCCGCCCCCTCACGTGCCACGACGAGGACGGGGCGGTCCTTGCCCCGCCCGTCGTTCTCCTCGAACGGCACCCACGTCCAGACGATTTCGCCTGGGTCGGGATCGCCGTCCCGGTTGGGGGCGTACGAGGCGCGGACAGGGCCCACGTCGTGCGGGTCGGCCTGGGAAGTGGCGCCCGGACCACTGCGGCCGGGGAAGTCGGTCGAGCCGTCGTTGATGTCGCTGCGGTGCTGGATGGTCATCGCAACACCGTAGAACCTGCACGGCCCCACGCGTGGAGCGGGTCCGCGAAACGGGCCGCCGGACGGCATCCGGCCGACCGGCACCCGAGCGGACCACACCGGGCCGTACGGCCCGGCGCACACCTCGGGCCGAGGCCCGCACCGGGCCGCACGGGGGCCGGAGCGTACCCGTACCGAACAGGTCTGCAAGACTGCCCGACGCGATGATTCAGTTACCCGAGCAGCCCGCCGAAGGCCCCGTCCCGACCAGCGCCGACGTGGCACGGCTCGCCGGGGTCTCCCGGGCCACCGTGTCGTACGTACTGAACAACAACGCGGCCGTACGGATCAGTGATCCCACCCGCCGCCGGGTGCGGGAAGCGGCTGCCGAACTCGGCTACGTACCGCACGCGGCCGCCCGGAGCCTGCGCGCCGGACACTCCCGCATGGTGCTGCTGCCCACCGGGAACTTCCCCTCCGGGCCACTGCACCAGCGCTTCCTGCACGAGCTGGAATCCGGACTGCGCCGCCTCGACTACACCGTGGTCCAGTACGGCTCCCTCGGACTCGACGCCGACGACGCGGCCCGCGCCTGGGCCGAGCTCCGGCCCGTCGCCGTCATCGTGCCCGGTTCCGTCCCCCTCGCGCCGCAGGGCACAGCCGTACTGCGGCGCTCCGGCGCCAAGGCGGTGATCACACTCGGACCGCAGCCGGTGGCGGGCACCCACGCCCTGATCATGGACCAGCGCAGGGTCGGCGGCTGCGCGGTCCGCCATCTGCTGGAGCGCGGCCGGCGCCGCATCGGCGTGGTGATGCCCCAGGAACCGGGCCTCGCGCTGTTCGCCGAACCCAGACTCGCCGGCGCCCGGCAGGCCGCCGACGGCGCGGCCCGGATCGAACCGCTGCCGCTGCGCCACGACGAGGAATCGGCCGCCGCGCTCGCCGCCCGCTGGCGCGGACTCGGCCTGGACGCCGTCTTCGCCTACGACGACAACTACGCGATGCTCCTGATGCGGGCACTGCAGGACACGGGCATCGAGGTCCCCGCGGAAACCGCCGTGGTGGGCGCGGAGGACCTGATGCTGGGGAGGCTGCTGAGGCCCAGGCTCAGCAGCGTACGGATGGAACTGGACACGGTGCAGCCGCTCGCCGACCTGGTCGACCGCCTGGTGCGGCACCCAGGGAAGGAACCCGAGCGGCACGACCTGCTGCGCGCACGGGCCGTCCACCGGGAATCGAGCTGAACCGGCCCGCCAGCGCGGCAACGTGCGCCGCGGACCTCCCGTGCCTAGCGTCATGACCATGAGCCATCCGCAGAGTTACGAGATCCTGCTGGTCCCCGAGTTCACCGACAGCGAGGGCGCCGACGTCGGCACCTCCGGCGTCGGGCAGGCCATCCGGTCCGCGGTAGTGGACGCGACCGGTGCGACGGGCGAGACCGGCTACCCCCGCTACGCCGGCGAAGGCATGGTGGCGGACATCGACCCGGCGACGCACACCGTCGAGGCACTCCTGGTCGACGGCTCGGAAATCGACTACGGACTCTCGGTCCGGATCTCGGAGAAGCACACGGACGGCTGAGGCCGCCCCGCGGCAAGGCATCGGGGTCCGGCCGTCAACGGCCGGACCCCGATGTGCTTCCCGCGCGTCCGCGGGACGCCTACTTCTGTTCCTTCTGCTCGTCCTCGATGGACTTGCGGACCTCGTCCATGTCCAGCTTCCGGGCCTGGCCGATGACATCCTCCAGCGCGGCCTCGGGCAGCGCGCCCGGCTGCGAGAAGACCGCCACGTTGTCACGGACGATCATGAGCGTCGGGATCGACCGGATCTCGAAGGCCGCGGCCAGCTCCTGCTGCGCCTCCGTGTCGACCTTCGCGAAGACCAGGTCCGCGTGGCGCTCGGACGCCGAGTCGTAGACCGGCGCGAACTGCCGGCACGGGCCGCACCAGGAAGCCCAGAAGTCGATCAGGACGAACTCGTTCTCGCTGACGACCTGATCGAAGTTTTCCTTGGTGAGCTCTACGGTGCTCATGCTCTGCTACCTCTTCCTGTGCCCGTGCGGACGTGTCCCCGGACAACGGTGCCTGTGCTTTCACTATTCCGCCTGCCCATGTGGCCGCCGCGCACACCCACGACCAAAATGGTCCTCATGACACATGCTGTGGAGCCAGTCGAGTACGACGTCGTGGTCATCGGTGCAGGTCCGGTGGGTGAGAACGTGGCGGACCGGGCCCGGTCCGCCGGGCTGAGCACCGCGATCGTGGAGTCCGAGCTCATCGGTGGTGAGTGTTCGTACTGGGCCTGTATGCCGAGCAAAGCCCTGCTGCGCCCGGTCGTCGCCCGCGCCGACGCCCGCCGCGTCCCCGGCCTCAGCGGCTCCGTGCAGGGCCCGCTGGACACCGCGGCCGTCCTCGCCCACCGGGACGCGTACGCCTCGCACTGGAAGGACGACGGGCAGGTCGCCTGGCTGGAGAACATCGGCGCGGACATCTACCGGGGGACCGGCCGGCTGACCGGGACGAAGGCGGTCTCCGTCACGGCACCCGACGGCACGGAACACCGGCTCACCGCCCGGCACGCCGTCGCCGTCTGCACAGGCAGCCGGGCCGTGGTACCCGACCTGCCCGGAGTCGCCGACGCCCGTCCCTGGACGAGCCGTGAGGCGACCAGCGCCAAGGAGGTGCCCGGCCGGCTCGTCGTCGTCGGCGGCGGAGTGGTCGGTGTGGAGATGGCCACCGTGTGGGGCGCCCTGGGCGCCGAGGTCACCGTGCTGGTCCGCGGTACGGGGTTGCTGCCCCGGATGGAGCCGTTCGCCGGTGAGCTGATCGCGGACGCGCTGACCGACGCCGGGGCCGATGTCCGGTTCGGCGTCTCGGCCACCTCCGTACGGCGCCCGGCCCCGGACGGACCCGTCACCGTCGAACTGGACAACGGCGAGAGCATCGAGGCCGACGAGATCCTCTTCGCCACCGGCCGCGCCCCGCGCACCGACGACCTGGGGCTGGAGACGGTGCACCTGAAGCCCGGCTCGTGGCTCACCGTGGACGACAGCTGCCGGGTCGAGGGCACCGGCTGGCTCTATGCCGTCGGTGACGTCAACCACCGGGCGCTCCTGACCCACCAGGGCAAGTACCAGGCCCGCATCGCCGGGGCGGCGATCGCCGCCCGCGCCGAAGGCGTCCCGCTGCCGGAGACGGACCGCTGGGGCGCCCACGCGGCCACCGCCGATCACGTCGCCGTTCCCCAGGTCGTCTTCACCGACCCGGAGGCCGCATCGGTCGGCCTCACTCTTGCCGAGGCGGAGCGGGCGGGCCACCGGGTCCGGGCCGTCGACCACGACCTCGCGGCGGTGGCGGGCTCCGGTCTGTACGCGGACGGCTACCGGGGCCGTGCCCGCATGATCGTCGACCTCGACCGGGAGATCCTGCTCGGCGTCACCTTCGTGGGCCCCGGCATCGGCGAGCTGCTGCACTCGGCGACCGTCGCGATCGTGGCGGAGGTCCCGATCGAGCGCCTCTGGCACGCGGTCCCCGCCTACCCGACGATCAGCGAGATCTGGCTGCGGCTCCTGGAGACGTACCGCCGTTAAAGCTAGACGGCGGAGGTATGCATGTGTGGTATGGCGGAGAGAGTGATCGAACGTGCCTACGACGGTTGCGGACGTTGCTACATCGGCGTCCGTCGTCTCTCCCAGATGTCAGCTTCAACTTCCTCCCCCGAGCGTCAGCGTGATGACGTGCTCGCTACAGTCAAGGCTGCGGGCGGGCATGTCATCGCGTGGGCGGACGACTGGGAAGTGTCGGGTGCTACCGATCCGATGACGCGGCCCAGGCTGGGGCCGTGGTTGCGGGGTGAGCGGGGTCCGTACAACGGCATCGCGGGTGCCGCGGTGGACCGCCTGGGACGCAATCTCGTGGACTGCCTCAACACCGGCTACATGATGCGCGACACCGGGCTGGCCCTTCTCACGTACGGGCACGACGGGCCCTGGAATCTCGACGACCCGAACGACGAGAACCGCTTCACCATGGAAGCCTGGGGCGCTCAGATGGAGCTGCGTGCCATCCAGCGTCGCAACCGCGACGCGGCGGTGAAGGCACGCGCGGCGGGACGCGTCAAGGCAAAGCCCTCCTATGGCTACCGCTACGTCCGCCTGGTGCCCACCGGAGCCGTGGACCACGTGGTACTGCACGAGCACGCCGCCTCGGTGATCCGAAACGTCGCGCGACGCATCCTCGCTGACCCGGAGAACGTCACCCCGTCTTCCGAGGCGGCGAGGCTGACCCGCGCCGGTGAACTGTCGCCCTCCGACCACCGCGCCGTCATGTACGGCCGACCGGCGACCGGTGCGCCCTGGATGTCATCAGGGGTTCGCGACATCCTCAGGTCCGAGGCAGCTCTCGGGTACCTGATGCACAAGAACCGGCCCGTCATCGGGTCCGACGGGCACCCCGTACGAATAGCAGAGCCGCTCTGGGACCGTGCTACGCATGAGGCTCTACGCCGTGTGATCAAGCAACGCGGAGACAGCCATCCCGGGGGCGCGCGCGTCCGCACCCCTGGTTACTTGCTTGCGGGCTTGGCCTTCTGCGGGCAGTGTCACGGGCGACTCAAGACCAATGGCGCCCCATCGCAGAGGGTATCGACGTACTACTGCAACGATCGAGTCCTCGGAAAGCGGAGCGCGAAGGACTGCCGTCCAGCTCCCTCCTTCGCGGTTCGGCATCTTGAGGAGCTCGTCGAGAACTGGTTCCTCAGCGAGTACGGGCATGGAATGATCATGGAAACGGTCTTCGACGCCGGGGACGGCTTCTCGGAGCGGATCGCCGAGGTCGAGGCTGCACGCCGCCGATTGCGGTCCGACCGAGAGGCCGGCCTCTTCGATGCCCCGGACGACGCGGAGTGGTTCCGCACCCGGTACGCCGACATGGGGCGCGAGTTGGACAAGCTGCGACTGGAACCTGTCCGGCCGGCCGGCATGGTGACGAGGCCTACTGGAGAGACCGTCGAGGGGCGGTGGCAGAAGGCGCCTGACGTACAGGCTCGGCGGGAGGTACTCCGACGCCAGGAACCGGATGCCGAGCATCTGCTCCATCCCGGCCTCGACCCGCCGCTGTAGCTCCACCTCCAGCGCCACCGTCGAGCTGGGCAGCTCGACGTCCCGCCCGTTCGCGTCCCGCCGGAACAACATCAGCTCGGCCACCAGTACGACTCCTCCCATGATCCCTGCACGAGCACCAATCGATCGGGCGACTCAGGTATTCCGGAGATCCGAGTCGCTGAACATGGTGGATAGCCCTGCGGCGAGGTGGGCCTATGAGGGAGACTGTCGAAGTACGACAAAGGCTAGTTCCTGGGCCCCGTTGCGTGGGCTGCCAACCAGAGGGCCGGTCAAGGCGGTCACTGCACGCGGGGTATTGGCTGACGCCGGTGGACAGCCGGTGGACGGACGCCTTTGGGCTGTGCAGCATGACGAAGGACAGGCCGGGTCCACGCACCCATTCTGATCAGGCAAAACGCGATAGCGCGGCATCGCGAACCACGAGACAACATGATCGCTCACGGTCTTGTAATGCGTAGGTCGTTGGTTCGATGCGGCAGGGATTCCTCGGAAACCCCAAGTCACGCATCCTGTTTACCGGGCTCCTTTCGTATTCACTGTTGATCGCTGCATCAGAGGCGCCGTGGAGGGCCGTTGGCGGCCCGCCCTGAGCCGGTCAGCGTTGGCTTGCCCCGTAGGCGATCTTCGTCTCAGGGGCGTCGGGTCACCGCCATCACCTACCCTGGAGTTCTGGCCCGGCGCTGCGCTGGAGCTGCGATCCTCGGCCGCCCGGAGGGGGGACCGTCACCGCAACGTGCCGCCGGGATGTCGTCCCTTGGAGGGGTGTAGCCGATCTTGGCGGGGATGTGCGCCTGTTCTGAGCCATTGTGTGCGTCGACTGCCTGCGAATGCTCCCTGAGAACGAGGGCGGACACCGTGTAACTGTTGTGGTTGAACGGGCAGTTCGGCCCAAGGGAGTACACGGTGGCCTTGTCCCAGCATGACCTTCTTCGCCTGCTGGAGTCACTGCGTTCGGCAGATGGTCTTGAACTCGTGCGTGAAGTCGCCGAGCTGCTGTTGCAGGAGCTGATTGAGGCCGAGGCCACCGTGCAGATCGGTGCGGAGCGGAACGAGCAGACGACCACGCGGACCGGCTACCGCAGCGGGCACCGAGGCAAGACGGTGACCACGCAGGCCGGTGACCTGGAGCTGGCGATCCCGAAACTGCGGGCCGGTAGCTTCTTCCCGAGCCTGCTAGAGCGCCGGTGCCGCATCGACCAGGCCCTCTACGCGTGATCATGGAAGCCTACGTTCACGGCGTTTCCACCCGCAGCGTCGATGACCTGGAAGCGCGCGGGCGTTCCGGCCACCCCGCCCGGCCCCGCCCCGGCACCGCCCACACGACCAGGTACGACGGCACCTGCACCTGTTCCACCTCCTGCAGAGCTGCTCGCCGCACACGGAACACCTCGACGCGGGCATCGCCTCGCGCGGACTGCACGGTGAGGAGTACAGGGGCCGGGCTCCGGCCCTGCCGCGGACCGTCAGGCGCCCGGCGTGGACCACCGCTGGTTCGCGCTGCCGTTGCAGTCCCAGAGCACTAGTTGGGTGCCGTCGGTGGTCGAGGCGGCGGGGTCGTCCAGGCATCGACCGGAGACGGGATTGCGATAGCCGCCGTTGAAGGGCTGTCACTGCTGGTTGGTGCCGCCGTTGCAGTCCCAGATCTCGATCCTGGTGCCGTTCGCGACGCCGCCGCCGGTGACGTCCAGACACTTGCCGAGGGCGCGCAGCGTGCCGTCGGCGGGAGTCGTCCACGACTGCGCGGTGCTGCGGTTACAGCTCCAGATCTGGGCCGGGGTGCCGTTGGCACCGCTGGCGCCCTTGACGTCCAGGCACTTGTCGACTACGCCGGAGCGGACCGGCCCGACGGCCACCGGCTCGTGGAGCCAGCCGGCGGAGTCGGCCGCCTGGATACCGGCGTCGAAGGCGTCGGCCATCTTGCTGAAGCCGTTGTCGTTGGGGTGCAGGGCGTCGGACAGATCCGCGGTCGTGACGGCGCTCATGTCGACCAGTCGCACGTGCTTGCCAGCGGCCTGCTCGGCCTGCACGATTGCGGGCAGCGCCGCGTTGAAGGCGGGCCGGACAGCCTCCTCGTTGGCGCTGTTGGAACGGATCACCGTGCCGACCAGCACGGTCGCGTCGGGGGCGGCCCGGGTGATCCGGTCGATCAGCGCGTGCATCCGGTCGGGGGCAGTGGGGACCTCGTAGTTTCCGTTCAGGTCGTTGGTGCCGATCTCCAGCGTGATGACGTTGGGCCGGTAGGTGGCCAGCACCGAGTCCGCGATGCCGGCGATCTGGTCGATCCGCCAGCCGGAGTGGCCTTCGTTGTCCGGGTCGGACATCGGGCCGTTGCGGCCCGAACCGACGAAGTCCAACGAGTGCCCCTCGGCCGCCAACCGGTTCCACAGGTAGCCGCGGTAGCTGTTGCCCGACGGGCTGCCGATGCCCCAGGTGATCGAGTCGCCCAACGGCATCACCCGCAGGGCGGTGGGCGTCGCTGCGGCGGCAGGGGCCGCCGTGGTGCCGACCGCGGTCGCGGGCAGCGCCATACATGATCCGAACGCGATGACCATCCCTGTGAGAAGGCCGGCTCTGAGGTACCTCATGTCGCTTCCTTTCCGGGTGGGGCGGTGCGGGAGGAGGCACCGCGGTGCCCGCGCTCCGCCGGATTCCGTGGTGGGTACGAGGGCCGGGGCGTGCGTCGACCTTGCGGCGGTCACCCCGGCCCACGTCAGCTGTCGGAGGCGTGGGGGGCGGGGGCCCCCCCCCCCCCCCCCCCCCGGGGTTGGCAGGTCGGGTGGTTGCACCCCCGGTTGGGGCCGCCGGCGGAGGGCCCCGGGCCGAGGGGGGGGGCGTGGTGGGGGTTTTCGGCGG